>DATAOY010000063.1:0-42995 GCA_036265495.1 Nocardioides sp.
CGACTCCGACTGGGACCGCGAGAAGCTCCAGGAGCGTCTCGCCAAGCTGGCCGGCGGCGTGTGCGTGATCAAGGTCGGCGCCGCCACCGAGGTGGAGCTGAAGGAGAAGAAGCACCGCATCGAGGACGCCGTCTCCGCGACCCGCGCCGCGATCGAGGAGGGCATCGTCCCCGGCGGCGGCTCCGCGCTCATCCACGCGGTCTCCGTGCTCGACGGCGATCTCGGCCTCACCGGCGACGAGGCGGTCGGCGTACGCATCGTGCGCACGGCCGCCGACGAGCCGCTGCGCTGGATCGCCGAGAACGGCGGCGAGAACGGCTACGTCATCGTCACCAAGGTCCGCGAGGGCAAGGTCGGCGAGGGCTACAACGCCGTCACCAACGAGTACGGCGACCTGGTCGCCCAGGGCGTCCTCGACCCGGTCAAGGTCACCCGCTCCGCGCTGGTCAACGCCACCTCGATCGCCGGCATGCTGCTGACGACCGAGACCCTGGTCGTCGACAAGCCCGAGGAGGAGGAGCCCGCCGCGGCCGGCCACGGCCACGGGCACGGTCACTGACCCGCGCCCCGGGTCCCGCGACACCGCATCGCCGGCGCGCCGAGTCGTCACCGGACGGCTCGGCGCGCGGCGTTGTCCCCGCGACTCGGGAAGCAACGACGGCGATCGAGATGGCTACGACGAGTCGCCGGCCGGATCGGGCCGGCGCCACCGGTAGGATGTGGGAGTGGAGCCACCCCTGGAAACGCCCGAGAAGTTCGCCTCGATGGGCCTCACGTACGACGACGTGCTGCTCCTCCCCGGTTACTCCGAGATCGCGCCGAGCGACATCGACACCACCACCCGGCTGACCCGCGAGATCACTCTGAAGGCCCCCCTGGTCAGCGCGGCGATGGACACCGTCACCGAGAGCCGGATGGCGATCGCGATGGCGCGTCAGGGCGGGCTCGGCGTCCTCCACCGCAACCTCTCGATCGAGGACCAGGCCTACCAGGTCGACCTGGTCAAGCGCACCCAGACCGGGATCATCTCCAACCCCGTCACGATCGGGCCCGACGCGACCCTGGAGGACCTCGACCGCATCTGCGGTGAGTACCGCGTCTCCGGCCTCCCCGTCGTCGACGTCGACCAGCAGCTGCTCGGGATCATCACCAACCGGGACCTGCGCTTCACGCCGGTCGCCGAGTGGGCCACGACGAAGGTCGACGAGATCATGACCCCGATGCCGCTGGTCACCGGCCCGATCGGGATCACCCGCGAGGAGGCGACCGGCCTGCTGCGCCAGCACAAGCGCGAACGGCTCCCGCTGGTCGACGACGACGGCCGGCTCGGCGGGCTGATCACGGTCAAGGACTTCGTCAAGGGCGAGCAGTTCCCCGACGCGTCGTACGACGCCCCCGGCCGGCTCATGGTGGGGGCGGCGATCGGCTACTTCGGCGACGCCTGGCAGCGTGCCACCACCCTCATCGACGCCGGCGTCGACGTGCTGGTGGCGGACACCGCGCACGGCCACGTCCGGATCCTGCTGGAGATGGTCGAGCGGCTGAAGCGCGACCCCGCGACCAAGCACGTCCAGGTGATCGGCGGCAACGTCGCCACCCGTGCGGGCTCGCAGGCGTTCATCGACGCCGGCGCCGACGCGGTCAAGGTCGGCGTGGGCCCCGGATCCATCTGTACGACGCGCGTCGTCACGGGGGTCGGCGTACCGCAGATCACCGCCGTGCACGAGGCGGCGCTCGCGGCCCGGCCGGCAGGCGTACCCGTGATCGCCGACGGCGGCCTCAAGCACTCCGGCGAGATCGCCAAGGCGATCGTGGCGGGCGCCGACTCGGTGATGGTCGGCTCGCTGCTCGCCGGGTGCGAGGAGTCGCCGGGCGACCTGGTGTTCGTCAACGGCAAGCAGTACAAGTCCTATCGCGGCATGGGCTCGCTCGGGGCGATGAGCAGCCGCGGCAAGAAGTCCTACTCCAAGGACCGCTACTTCCAGGCCGAGGTCCGCAGCGACGCCGAGATCGTGCCCGAGGGGATCGAGGGGCAGGTCGCCTACCGCGGCCCGCTCGCCGCGGTCGCGCACCAGCTCCTCGGCGGCCTCAACCAGTCGATGTTCTACGTCGGCGCGCGCACCATCGCCGAGCTGCACGAGAAGGGGAGGTTCGTGCGCATCACCCAGGCGTCGCTGGCCGAGTCGCACCCCCACGACGTCCAGATGACCGTCGAGGCGCCCAACTACTCCGGTCGCTAGCGCGTCGACCGCAGCAGGGCCAGCGCCGCCCGCGCGTACGCCTGCTCCACGTCGATGTCGACGAACCGCTCCTCGCTGTTGCCGATCAGCGTTGACACGGCGTACCCGGGTGTCTCTCCCGGGATGTGCTCGAGCCCGATGAACGCCTCGCCGAGCACCTGGCGCAGCTGGTCCTCGCGGGGGAGCCACAGCGCCTCCGACGCCGCCAACGTGTCCATCGCCCACTCGGTGGTGCCGTTGAACGCGAGCATCTGCCGCCCCATCGCCATCCGGCGGGTCTCGATGACCATGTCGCTGACCACGAACTCGAGCTGGTCGAGCCCGCGGTCGGGGATCACGAACCAGTCGCCCTTGGTCGGCGACCAGGGCAGCCCTGCGTCGCGCAGGTCGCGGGCCAGCTGTCGCGAGATCACCCCATCAGTGTGCTGGCAACCCGTCACCCCCGACTAGGGTCGGCCCCGTGACCGGCCCCACCCTGCGTGAGATCCGCCGCTACCCGGTGAAGGCGATGGGCGGGGAGTCGCTGGTGTCCGTCGAGGTCGAGACCCGCGGTCTCGTCGGTGACCGCCGGTACGCCGTGGTCGACGGCGACGGCAAGCTGGCCACGGGCAAGCACTCGAGGCGGTTCCGCCGGCGGGACCAGGTGTTCGAGTTCGCGGCGTGCACGACTCCCGAGGGCGTCCGGGTCTCCGGACGCGGCGGCGAGTGGGCGGGTCCCGGCGCTGACCTCGACCACGCGCTCAGCGAGGCGCTGGGCGACCCGGTGCGCGTGCTGCCCGAGACCACCACGCCGTACTTCGACGCCGGCCAGGTCTCCCTGGTCGGCACTGCCTCGCTCGACTGGTGCGGCGAGCAGCTGGGCGTCGACGCCGACCGTCGTCGCATCCGGCCCAACCTCGTCCTCCAGACCGACGAGCCGTTCGTCGAGGAGTCCTGGGCGGGAGTGATCGAGATCGACGGGGTCCGGCTGACGCCGGTCGAGCGGATCGAACGCTGCCGGATGATCGACATCGCCCAGGAGGGGCTGCCCCGCGAAGGCCGGTGGCTCAAGGGCCTCACCGGTGCGCGCGAGATGTGCCTCGGGATCTATGTCGCGGTCGAGCGGCCGGGGTCGATCGCCGTCGGCGACGAGGTGCACGTCCGCCGCTGAGCGGGCGGCTCAGAGGAAACGGCTCACCGAGAACCCGCCGCCGCGTGGGCCGTGGGCGGCGGGCAGGGGACCGGACGGTCCGACGGGGCGCCGCCAGACCGCGCGTCCCTGTCGGTTCGTCACCCCGACCAGCACGCCGCCGACCGTGACGGTCAGCGTGGGGCTGCTGGTCTCCGACGGCGGTACGTACGGCAGGCCACGCCACCGGTGCCAGCGCTGGGCGCCGGCCGGAGTCGAGCTCACCGCCGGGTGGCCGTCCGTCGCCACCGCGGCGAGCCAGGTGCGTCCGCTCCGGTCGACGGTGAGCGACGGGGAGGAGTACGGCGACCACTGGCCGGCCAGCCAGTGGCCGCGTTCCCAGCGGCCGGCCCCCGACCCGGTGTGCCGCACGACCAGGTCGCCGCGCCGGGCGACGCTGGCCAGCCAGATGCGTCCGTCCGGCGCGTCGGTCAGGGCGGGCGTCGAGGTGGTCGACCAGCTCATGTGGTCGACCGCCCGGAACCCCGTCCACGCCCGGCCGCCGTGCGTGGTGTGCTGTGACTGCAGGGTGCCGTGCCGGGTCACCGCGACCACCCACACGTGCCCGGCGGTGTCGGGGGTGACCGCCGGCGCGGCATGCGTGGACCAGGAGCCGGGTCGGCCCATCCGGTGCGGCTTGCTCCACCGGTCGGACCGCGCGCCCGGCGTGTGCCGCTCGAGCAGGGTGCCGCCGGCTCCGATCGCGAGCAGGCGCAGCCGACCCTGGCCGTCGGCGACGAGTGCGGGGGACGACGTGGCCGATCCGGCCAGCACGGCCCGCGGATGGGTGAGGGCCGTCGACGCGGCCGACGTGTGCGCGGTCAGCACGCGGCCGCGGGCCGACACCGCGGCGATCCAGACGCGACCCCGCGCGTCGGTCACCAGTGACGGGGCGGCGTGCGCCGACCATCCGCCGGGTGTGTGCAGGCGGGCGGTGTGACCCGTGGGCCGGCGGACGACGAGCCCGCCGTTCGCCGTACGCGCCGACCACGACCCGTCGTGGGCGTCGATCGTGGCGACCCCGGCCCGCGTGGAGCCCAGGTACGGCGCAGGGGCCAGGTCGTCGAGGTGGAGGTAGCGGAACGAGGATGTCGGCACCGTGCGGACGTCGTACCCGCCGGCGACCGCGTAGTTGTACTCCTCGATGGTGACGGTCCCGTCGCCGACCGCGGAGACCCAGGCGACGTGCCCGTGCGAGCCGGCATCGGTCTGCGCGACCGCGCCCACCGCCGGGACGTCGTCCACGAGGTAGCCGATCTCGGACGCGGCCTCGTCCCAGTGCTGGGCGTTGCCCCAGTGGACACCGCCGAAGTGGTTCTCGAAGTCGCCCAGTCCGTTGGTCATCCGCAGCCGCCACGCGACGAAGCTCGTGCAGTTGCGCAGTGCGAAGCCCCACGGGTCGCCGTACGAGCCGTTGTAGAGCCAGATGTGCTTGGCGCACTGGCGCGGCGGGGGAGGGGTGGCCGGCTTGTCGGCCTGCCCGGGCTTCCCCGGTCGGTGCGGACCTGCGGGCGAGCCCGGCTTGACCGGGCCACCGGGCGCGTGGTGACCTCCGGGGGTCTTCGGCGGCAGCGGCACGAGGGGGCACTTGCCCAGGCCGGCATAGGGGTAGTCGTCCCCGGCTGCGGCGTACGACGCCGGCACCAGGCACGCCAGACTCACCACGACAGCTCCGAGAAGGCCCCCGACGAGTCGGCGGCCGGGCCGGCTCCCTCGTGGGAGTGGCATCTCTGGCTCCGTTTCTCAGTGGCACGACCAAGGTCGCATCTCGCACGGGAACGCGCTGGAGAACGCCCGAGCCTTTACCCGCCGCGTCGTGTGGGCCTGCCGACGGTCGGTACGAAGGGCCGGCGTCGATACCCTGGCCCGGTGACCGACATGGAGATCGGGCGCGCCAAGCGCGGGCGCCGGGCCTACTCGTTCGACGACATCGCGATCGTCCCCAGCCGGCGCACCCGCGACCCCGAAGAGGTCAGCACCGCCTGGCAGATCGACGCCTACCGGTTCGAGCTGCCGATCCTCGCGGCCCCGATGGACTCGGTGATGTCGCCCGAGACGGCGATCGCGCTGGGCCAGTACGGCGGACTGGGCGTGCTCAACCTCGAGGGGCTCTGGACGCGGTACGACGACCCCACCGACATCCTCGTGGAGATCGCCGGCCTGGACTCCGCGACCGCGGTCCGCCGCATGCAGGAGATGTACGCCGAGCCGGTCAGGGCCGAGCTGATCACCGCGCGGCTCAAGCAGATGCGCGCGTCCGGGGTGACCGTGGCCGGCTCGCTCAGCCCGCAACGGACCAGGGAGTTCGCGAAGGCGGTCGTCGACGCCGGCGTCGACATGTTCGTGATCCGGGGCACCACGGTCAGCGCCGAGCACGTCAGCGGCCAGGCCGAGCCGCTGAACCTCAAGGAGTTCATCTACGAGCTCGACGTGCCGGTGATCGTCGGCGGCTGCGCGACGTACCAGGCGGCCCTGCACCTGATGCGCACGGGCGCGGCCGGCGTCCTGGTCGGCTTCGGGGGCGGGGCAGCCCACACCACGCGGACCGTGCTCGGCGTCGCGGTGCCGATGGCCAGCGCGGTCGCCGACGTCGCCGGGGCCCGACGCGACTACATGGACGAGTCGGGCGGCCGGTACGTCCACGTGATCGCCGACGGCTCGATCGGCCGCAGCGGTGACATCGCGAAGGCGATCGCCTGCGGCGCCGACGCGGTGATGATCGGCTCGCCGTTCGCCCGGGCCAGCGACGCGCCGGGCCGCGGCTTCCATTGGGGGGCGGAGGCTCACCACCCCGAGCTGCCACGCGGGGAGCGGGTCCAGATCGGCAGCGTCGGGACCCTCGAGGAGATCCTGTTCGGCCCGTCCCGGGTCGCCGACGGCACGATGAACCTGGTCGGGGCGCTGCGTCGGGCGATGGCGACCACCGGATACACCGAGGTCAAGGAGTTCCAGCGGATCGAGGTCGTCGTTTCCTGAGTAGATTTCTGACCATTCGAGGTACGTGGCCAGAAGTTCCACCCTCCTGGGGGTTGAAAAGGACGCGTATCTGACACACCCTGCGTGGACCGCGTGCCCGTCCTTCCGGGGGGACGCCACTGGCAGCGCAGTGGTCAGCTAGGGGGGAGACACCATGACGTTCGCCGCCGCGACGCCCGCATCGGTCGAGGACCGATGGGGCCAGCGCACACCACTCACGTTGCACCTCGACCATCTCGCGATCGAGGGACTGATGTCGGCGCTCGGACGGCGGCCCGACGGCTCGGGTCCGCGGGCCCTGCCCGACGAGCTGAAGCGGCTCACCGACCGCGAGCTCACCGTCCTGCGAGCGATGGCCACCGGTGCGACGAACGCCGAGATCGCCGCGGAGCTGTACCTGTCGGTCGCCACCGTGAAGACGCATGTCGCCCGCGTGCTCGCCAAGCTCGGGCTCCGGGACCGGGTCCAGGCCGTCGTGTTCGCCTACGAGTCACGCCTGGTCATCCCGAGCTAGGCTCGCCCGGCGAGCGAGCCCCTGCGGTGCTCACGCGGCGCGCCCCGGCTCCGCCGACCTGAGCGTCCTCGGTCACGCGTAGCCCCGCGCCTGCAGCGCGTAGAGCTGTGCGTAGCTGCCGCCCGCCACCATCAGCTCGGAGTGGCTGCCGGCCTCGCTGACGGTCCCGTCGGTGAGGACGACCACCAGGTCCGCCGCCGCGACGGTGGAGAACCGGTGCGTGACCAGCACGGTGACGGCGCCGCGCCGACCCGCCCGTCGAGCGGCTTCGGCGTATCCCTCGAACAGGGCGTGCTCAGTGGCGGCGTCGAGCGCCGAGGTCGGTTCGTCGAGGACCAGCAGCAGCGGGTCGCCACGCATCATCCCGCGGGCGATCGCGAGTCGTTGCCACTGCCCGCCCGACAGCTCGGTGCCGTCGTCCCAGCTGGATCCGAGCTGGGTGTCGAGAGCGCCCGGGAGGGCCACGAGCACGTCGCGCGCCGCGGCGTCGTCGAGCGCCCGGAGCGCGCGTTCCTCGCTGTCCAGAGCGGGCAGGTCACCGGTGGTGATCGTCTCCCGCGCCACCAGCTCGAGGTGGATGTGGTCCTGGAAGGCACCGGCGCAACGGGCACGCCAGGCCTCCCCGTCCAGGCTCGCCAGGTCGACGCCGTCGATCAGGACCCGGCCCTCCGTCGGCCGGTACAGGCCGGTCAGGATCTTGACCAGGGTCGACTTGCCGGCGCCGTTCTCACCCACGATCGCGACCACCGATCCGGCGGGGAGGTCGAGGTCGACGCCGCAGAGCGACGGCCGGTCCTGACCGGGATAGGTGAAGCCCAGGCCGCGCAACGAGATCCCGTCGTGCAGCCGCGGAGGCGGCTGGCCGGTGCCGTCCGCGGCGCGAGCGGCCGCGACGCCCGCCTCGAGCGTGCGGTAGCGACCGACGGTCCGGGTGACCTGGGCGAGCATCTGGAACGCGAAGCGCAGCGAGATCACGACCTGCCCGAGCTGGCCGATCACCAGCACCGACGTGGCGACCGCACCGACGGGCACGCGGCCGTCGGCCGCGTCGCGGACGATCAGGGTGAGCACGGCGCCGGCGGACGCCAGGTAGAAGAGCCCGCACGCCGTCGATGCGACGTTCTTGGAGACGTCCGAGCGGATGTGCGGTGCTCGCCAGGCGGCGCCGGCCCGGTGCAGCCGGCCGGCGATCACGTCTCGCGCGCCCAGCACCCGGAGCTCGGAGGCCGCCACCGGCTCGACGGCGAGGCCGACGAGATGCTGGGTGAGCCGGGCCGGCTCGGCACCCTCGTCCTCGGCCCGCCGGTCCCAGCGCACGATCCAGCGCCCGACCAGGATGCTCGGGAGGGACGCCGGCAGCAGCAGGAGCAGCCGGGTGTCGGCGCCGATCGCGACGATCAGGGTGACCACCGGGAACACCAGGTTGCGGATCGCGTTGACCACGCTGTTGTAGGCCCCGCCGAGCGCGCCCTGCCGCTCCCGCACGATCTGCGCCTGGTCGCGGAACGCCGGTGACTCGAGGTGGTCCAGCGTCGGTACGGCGGCCATCAGCTCGGCGACCCGGCGGTCGAACTCGTGACCCACGGTCTCGTTCAGCCGCAGCCTGGCCTCGACCCCGATCGTGGTGAAGATCGGCACCACCCCGAAGCCGACCGCCGCCATCACCGCCCCGGACACCAGCGTCCCCTGCGAGCGGGTCGCGACCCCGGTCACCATCAGCCCGAAGGCGAGCGGGAGCAGGTTGCTCAGGATGCTGCCGAGGACCTCGAGGAAGGCCAGCAGGGCCGCCGTCCGGTCCAGCCGGTACGCGGCGGACAGCGGCAGCCACAGGTTGCGCAGGAACGTCACGAGACCTCACCTCCGGCCAGCGCGAACCGCTCGGCCTGCAACGCGAACATCCGGGCGTACCGGTCTCCCGAGGCGACCAGCTCGTCGTGGGTGCCGTCCTCCACGATGCGACCGCCGTCGAGGACCACGATCCGGTCCGCGTGTCGGACGCTGGACAGGCGGTGGCTGACCAGGATCGTGGTCAGGCCCCGGGTGACGGTGAGGAAGTTGTCGAACAGCTGGGCCTCGGCACGTACGTCGAGCGCGGCGGTGGGCTCGTCCAGGACGAGCACGCCCGCCCCGGCATCGATCGCGGCCAGTGCCCGGGCGAGGGCGACGCGCTGCCACTGCCCGCCCGACAGATCGGTCCCCCCGGCGTACTCCCCGCTCAGGACGCGGTCCCATCCGCCCACGCGGGCCAGGACCGGGTCGCCGGTCGCGTCGTGCAGGGCACGCGGAACGACCGCGGCCACATCCTCCTCGCGGTGGTCGCCGAGCATCGCCATCCCGACGTTCTCCCGGAGCGTCAGGTGGTAGCGGACGAACTCCTGGAAGATCACCGCGACCCGGCGCCGCAGCCGGTCGTCGCTGCCCGGGTCACCACCGTCCACGAGCACCCTGCCCGAGTCCGGGCGGTGCAACCCGCACAGGAGCTTGATCAGGGTCGACTTGCCGGCGCCGTTCGCGCCGACGACCGCCACGCTGCTGCCGGGCTCGATCTCCAGGGTCAACCCGGCGAACGTCGGCTCGGTGCGCCCGGGGTAGGTGAAGCGCACGTCGCGGAACGCCACCGCGCTGGCCGTTCCGGTCGGGCGGGTCGGGGTGCTCGTCGCCGGCGGCTCCGGCAGCCGCTCGGCGAGATCCTCCAGGTCGAGCAGCAGGGTCTGCTGCCGGATCACCATGGTCTGCATGTCGCCGAGCATCCCCAGCCCCTCCATCTGGGTCAGCGCCTGGGCGGACGCCAGCAGGGTGGCGGTGCCGATGGCCCCGGTCCAGGCGCCCTGGGCCAGCGCGGCGATGGCCACGGCGTACGCCGCGAGGATCGCGATGTTCGCGAGCACGATCGGACCCTGCTTCGCCCGGCGGCCGCGCCAGAGGTCGGTCATCGCCCGCTGCCAGGTCGCGGAGAACCGCTCCAACCCGAACGACGTCAGCCCGAACAGCCGCACCTCCTTGGCGTTGTCCTGCTCGATCAGGAGGCTTCGGTACCAGCGCGCCCGGCGCCGCCTCCGGTCACGGAAGATGTCCTCGAAGATCTGCTGGGAGTACGCCGACCAGGTCACGTTCACCGCCACGGTGCCGGCGAGCACGAGCGCCGCGACCCACCACGACCAGCTCGCGAGCACCACCAGCGCGGCGACGCCCCAGAGCCGGTAGTTGAGCACGTTCCAGGTCGACGCCACGCCCGTGAAGTACTGCTGGTTGATCTCCTCGATGGCGCCGTCGATCGCCTGCCGGACCTCGGAGTCCTCGAGGTGCTCGACGCCGTGCGGCCGGGAGGCGAGGGTCGAGACGCGTTCCAGCAGGAGCGGCGTGGCCCGGCCCTGCTCGATGACACCCACGACGTCGCCGACCGTCGTGCAGATCGGCTGGAGGACCAGGCAGGTGAGGGTGAGCACCAGCCACCGCGTGTCGAGGTGGTGGTGGACCAGGCCGCCGACCAGGCGGCCCGACGCGACCATGAGCCCCGCCGCCGCGACGGCCTGCGCCACCACCGCGACCGCGCCGAGCACGGTGAGCCCTGGAGAGCAGCGCCACAGCAGCCGGGCGAGGAGGATCTGACCCCGGAGCACCCGCCGCACCCGGGAACGCGTGTTGGCCATGCAGGCACCCTGACATCAATTTGATGTCAGTGCAATGTCGTTACGCCGTCAATTTGGCGTCAAGTAGGTCCAGGATCCCGCGGAGCCCGCTCGCGACGACAGCCGGACCGCCCGGTCCCTGACCCCACATCGCCTCGTACCAGGGCCCGAGCCGATGCCAGTCCAGCGCCCGCGCGAGCTCCTCGTCGGTCACGCCGTACGCCGTGGCGACGGCCTCGGCGACCGGCTCCGGCGTGCCGAAGAGCGGCCAGGCGAGGTCGACCGCGGGATCGGCCTCGCGGGCGTCCTTCCAGTCGAGCACGCCGCTGATCCGGCCGCCGGCACAGGTGACGTGATGGCCCGCGAGGTCGCCGTGCACCAGTGTGGTCGGCGTGCGCAGGGCGATCCGGCGGAGCAGGGCCTGCGCGGCGTCCTGCTGCTCCGGCGGCAGCAGCGGGACGACCCGGTGCAGCATCCGCTCGAGGGTGGCCAGCAGCTCCGCCCGAGCGGCCGTCGCCTCCGGGATGCCGGACTCGACGTAGACGTTCACCGGCATGTCGTGCACCGCGCGCAGGAACTCGCCCAGCCGCTGCCCGTCCTCGGGGGTGAGCTCCGCTCCGGTGGCGAGCTCTCCGGGCAGGAGCCGGTGGCGCACCCGCAACGGCGACTCGTCGAGGACGATCGGGACCGGCACCTCGAGCGGCAGCAGCGGCGCCAGCCGCGGCATCAGCCGCACCTCGCTGCGCAGCTGGACCTCCGCGTCCGGGAAGAGCGGCACGCGGTCGAGCCAACGCCCCTCGACCACGGTCGCCCGGGTGTCCCATCCCTCGTGCGGCTCGCCGTGGTCGGCGGCGCGCTCGCGGAGCCAGTGGCCGAAGAGCGCGCGGGTGTCGGGCATGAACCGGATGTCCGGGTCGTCCAGCTGCGCGAGCAGGTGCTCGACGCTGAGCCACGCGCCGTACGCCACCTCCTCGGGTTGGGGCGTGATCGGGCCGTCCCAGGTCGTGGCGTAGCGGAACGCGTGGTACGTCGTGTGGTCGTCGGCGTAGTCGGACTCGCCGAGCGGCTCGAGCTCGCTGGTGACGCCGAGCTCTTCGGCGAGCTCGCGCCGCGCGCCTTGGAGCGGGTCCTCGCCGTCCAGCACGACACCGCCGGCCGCGAAGTCCCAGTGCGCCGGGTAGACGTCCTTGGTGGTGGTCCGCCGGTGGACGTAGATGCGGCCGTAGGAGTCGCGGACGACGATCCCGGTCGCGGCGTGCCGGAGGTTCTCGGCACGCATGACCGACCGAGGGACGCTCCCAGCGGGACGTCCCCCGGCGTCGTACAGCGCGACGACCTCCTCGTCCACGGGGTCTATGAAACCCCAGATGACCTCGTCAGTCCTGCCGAAGCCCCGGAGTCGGGTCCCCGTGGCGGCGCAGGCCGTCCACGGCGAGACGCGTCATCCGGCGTGCCTCGAGGAGTCTCGCGCGGTCGCCGACCCCCTCGCGGAGAGACGCGTCGACGGGACGAACGCGGATCGGGTTGCCGGGTGAGTAGATGTTCCACGAGGTCGGGATGTACTCGGCGCGGGTCACCCGGAAGCCGGGTCGGGTCTCGGTGAAGGTGAAGCGGACGCTGATGCCCTCGTAGGCACGGGGGTACACCGGGTCGCTCTGGCCGACCATGTTGCCCATGCCGTAGACGACCCACGTGCCGTTGACCCTGGCGATCGGCTGGACGACGTGGGCGTGCTCGGCGAAGACCAGGTCGACGTACGGGCTGGCGGTGAGGCGCCGTACCAGCGCGACCTGCTGGGCGTTGGGGAGCCGGGAGTACTCGTCCCCGCCGTGGTACTGCACGAGCACGATGTCGGCCCCGGCGGCCTTGGCGGCCCGGGCCTGGGCGATCAGGTTGTCTGCGTCCCACATCGAGACCGCCCAGCGCTGGGCGGGCGGCAGCGAGAAGCCGTTGAGGGAGTAGGTGCCGCCGACGACGCCGACCCTCACGCCCTGCTCCGTGGTCAGGATGACCGGGTGCTGCCGCTCCGCGCGGGTGCGGAAGGTGCCGACATGGCGGACGCCGGCCCTCTCGAGGAGGGTCGCCGTCCGGACCAGGCCGGCGAACCCCTGGTCGATGCTGTGGTTGGAGTCGGTGGTGCAGGCGTCCCATCCCATCGACCCGATCCACTGCGCGATCTCGGGCGGGACGGCGAAGACCGGGTAGCTCGCGAGGTGCCGGTCGTCGCCGGCGAACGGCACCTCCTCGTGGCAGATCGCGACATCGGCGTCCTCCACGATCGGCTTCATCGCCGCGAACATCGGGTCGAAGTCGAAGCGCTCCTTCAGCCCACGGCGTACGGCGTCCTCGTGCGCGCTCTCCCACACGGTGTTGTGCCAGAGCAGGTCGCCGCTCATCAGCACGGAGACCTGGCGGTGGGGGTCGCGGTTCCGGTCCCGGTCCTGTCCGCGGTGAGCCTCGGGCGGGTCCGGGCTCGGGAGCACGGCCGGGAGATCGGTCGGGGGCGGCAGGGTCGGGATGGGCGACGGCGTGACCGCGATCGCGAGCCGGGCCGCGTGGTCGGGCACCTGCTCGGGCACCTGCTCGGGCACCTGATCGGGCCCGGCCAGCAGGGTCGCGGCCAGGGCGAGCGTCAGGAACACGCCGAGCACGCCGATCCGGGTGAGCGTCCGCACGCGTCCTCCCTCCTGGTGCTCGCGACGTCCGGGCCGCGGAAGCGCGTCGATCGTGCCTCGTCGTGCACGCCTTCCGTCGGGTTGAGAGGATCGTGCCGTGGCGGCCCAGTCAAGTGCCCTCGGTCCCGACGCGCGACTAGGCGCGCTGGCGGACCTGGCTGCGACGACCGCGGACGAGCCCCTGGACGTCCTCGTCATCGGTGGAGGCATCGTCGGGACGGGGTCGGCGCTCGACGCCGTCTCCCGCGGGCTCAGCGTCGGCCTGCTCGAGCAGCGTGACCTCGCCAGCGGTACGTCGTCCCGGTCGAGCAAGCTCGTGCACGGCGGGCTGCGGTACCTGGAGATGTTCGACTTCGGTCTCGTCCGTGAGGCCCTGGAGGAGCGTGGCCTGCTGCTGACCCGGCTCGCGCCCCACCTGGTCCGGCCGGTCCCGTTCCTGTACCCGCTGCACCGCACCGTCGAGCGGCCCTACGTCGGCGCCGGGCTCGCGCTCTACGACGTACTGGCGATGGTCGGCAAGTACGAGATGGGGCTTCCGAAGCACAAGCACCTGTTCCGCAAGCAGGTCGCCCGGATGGCGCCCGACCTGCGGACCGACGAGCTGAGTGGTGCCGTTCGCTACTACGACTGCCAGGTGGACGACGCGCGCCTGGTGGTGACGCTCGCCCGGACGGCGGCGCACCACGGTGCCCTCGTCGCGACCCGTACCCGGGTCTCCGGGTTCCTGCGGGAGGGCTCGCGGGTGGTGGGGGTGCGCGCCACCGACCTCGAGACCGGCACCGACCTCGAGGTACGTGCCCGCGTGGTGGTCAACGCGGCCGGGGTCTGGACAGACGATGTCGAGAGCCTGCTCGGCGGCACGCCCTCGCTGGATGTCGAGGCCAGCAAGGGGATCCACCTCGTCGTCCCGCGCGACCGGATCCGGTCGGAGTGCGGCTTCATCACCAAGACCGAGAGGTCGGTGCTGTTCGTCATCCCGTGGGGACGCCACTGGATCATCGGCACCACCGACACCGCGTGGAACCTCGACCTCGCCCACCCGGCCGCGTCGCGGACCGACATCGAGTACCTGCTCGGGCACGTCAACAAGCTGCTCAAGGTGCCGCTGGACCATGACGACGTCGAGGGTGTGTACGCCGGGCTGCGACCGCTGCTCGCCGGCAAGGCGGGTCGCGGGGTCGGGTCGGGTGGTGAGGGCGAGGTGGCCACGACCAAGGTCTCGCGCGAGCACACCGTGGTCGGTCCGGTCCCGGGACTGGTGCTGATCGCGGGCGGCAAGCTCACGACGTACCGGGTGATGGCGCGGGACGCCGTCGACCTCGCCGTCCGCGGCTGGCCGGGGGTCGCGCCGTCGCAGACCGAGCGGGTGCCGCTGCTCGGCGCCGACGGGTTCCTGACCCGCACCAACCAGCGCGTCGCGCTGAGCCGGCGCTCGGGGCTGGAGGTCGGGCAGATCGACCATCTCCTCGGGCGGTTCGGCGGGATGATCGACGAGCTGCTCGCGCTGGTCGCGGCCCGCCCGGAGCTGGCCGAACCGCTGCCCGGCACCGAGGACTACCTCTCGGCGGAGGTCGTGTACGCCGTCACCCACGAGGGCGCGCGTCACCTCGACGACGTCCTCGCTCGCCGCACCCGGATCTCGATCGAGACCTTCGACCGGGGCACCGTCGCCGTCACCGCGGCCGCCGACCTGATGGCCGGTGAGCTCGGCTGGGACCCGGCCCGCCGCGATGCCGAGGTCGACCACTACCTCCGCCGGGTCGAGGCCGAGCGGCAGTCGCAGGAGAAGCTCACCGACCAGGAGGCCGACGAGGCCCGGGTCAGCGCGCCGGACATCGTCTGATCCGGGAGACCCAGGGTGGACCCTCTCGTCACATCGGTCCTCTGGGGGCCCTGGTCGGCCTGTCCGAGGACACACTCGACGGGGACATCGGCGGGAGGCGTCCGAATGGTTACCGCGGGGTAGCAGGGCGGTGGCCACCGACATACTCTCGGTACATGAGCGACCGGCACCCGTCCTCCTGGCCACTCGTCGGAGGGCCGCACGACCCCGAGCACGACCCGACTGCGTCGTACGCGCTCGACCGGGGCTACGTCGCGAGTCTGACCGGGCGCCTGGTGGCGACGACGGGGCGCACCGAGGAGCTGCGGTCGCCGATCGGCGACCAGCCGTTGGCACATGTCCCGCAGTCGTCGGAGGAGGACGTCGACGGCGCGTTCCGCCGGGCACGCCTGGCTCAGGAGTCGTGGGCGCGGACGCCGCTCGACGTGCGCGCCCAGGCGCTGCTCCGGCTCCACGACCTGGTGCTCGACCGCCAGCAGGAGATCATCGACCTGATCTGCCTGGAGTCAGGCAAGGCCCGCAAGCACGCCTTCGACGAGCCGATGCACATCGCGCTCACGGCCCGCTACTACGGGCGTACGGCGCACCAGCACCTCGACAGCCGGCGAGTCAGGGGCGTGATCCCGCTGCTGACCCGGGTCGACGTCAACCGCGTGCCCAAGGGTGTCGTCGGCGTGATCTCGCCGTGGAACTACCCCTTCACGATGGCACTGTGCGACGGGCTGCCCGCCCTGCTGGCCGGCAACGCCGTGGTCGCCAAGCCGGATGCCCAGACCATGCTCTCGGCACTGCTCGCCGCGAAGCTGGTCGAGGAGGCCGGCTTCCCGGCCGACCTCTGGCAGGTCGTGTCCGGGCCCGGCCCCGAGGTCGGTCCGGCCCTGATCCAGCGCGCCGACTACATCTGCTTCACCGGCTCGACCGCCACCGGGCGGTCGGTGGCGCAGGGCTGCGCCGACCGGCTGATCGGCTGCTCGCTCGAGCTCGGCGGCAAGAACCCGATCCTGGTCCTTCGCGACGCCGACATCGAGAAGGCGGCCGAGGGTGCCGTGCGCGCGGCCTTCTCGAACGCCGGTCAGCTGTGCGTCTCGATGGAGCGCCTGTTCGTCGCCGACCAGGTCTACGACCGGTTCCTGGAGCGCTTCGTGGCGCGCACCGAGGCGATGACGCTGGGGGCGACCCTCGACTGGGGCAACGACATGGGCTCCCTGATCAGCCGGCGCCAGCTCGAGACCGTCACCGCCCACGTGGAGGACGCCGTGGCCAAGGGCGCCCGGGTGCTGACCGGCGGCCGGGCCCGGCCCGACCTCGCGCCGTTCTTCTACGAGCCGACCATCCTCGAGGGGGTCACGCCGGAGATGACCTGCTTCGGCAACGAGACCTTCGGCCCGGTCGTATCGGCGTACCGCTTCCACGACGAGGCCGAGGCGATCGCCCGCGCGAACGACGGCGACTACGGCCTCAACGCCTCGATCTACAGCCGGGACGGCTCGCGTGCCCGGGCGATCGCCCGGCAGATCAGGTGCGGCACGGTGAACGTCAACGAGGCGTTCGCCGCGTCGTTCGGCAGCATCGAGGCGCCGATGGGCGGCATGCGGTCCTCCGGCCTCGGCCGGCGTCAGGGGATCGAGGGCGTGCTGAGGTTCACCGACACGCAGTCGGTCGCGACGCAGCGGCTCACTCCGATCGCGCCGAGGTTCGGGCTCTCCGACCGGGCGTACGGCGCGGTGATGACCACCGGTCTACGGGTGATGAAGAAGCTGGGCCGAGCATGACGGCGCATCGCAAGGCCGACTACGACGTCCTGGTCGTCGGCTCCGGGTTCGGCGGCTCGGTCGCGGCGCTCCGGCTGACCGAGAAGGGCTACCACGTCGGAGTCCTCGAGGCCGGCGCGCGCTTCGAGGACGACGACTTCGCGGCGACGTCGTTCGACACCAGGCGCTTCCTGTTCCGCCCCGAGATCGGCTGCTACGGCATCCAGCGCATCGACGCCCTCAAGGACTGCCTGATCCTCTCCGGCGCCGGTGTCGGCGGCGGCTCCCTGGTCTATGCCAACACCTTGTACGAGCCCCTCGAGCAGTTCTACGACGACCCGGCGTGGAAGGAGATCACCGACTGGCGCGCCGAGCTCGCGCCGTACTACGACCAGGCGAAGCGGATGCTCGGCGTCGCGGAGTACCCGCGGACGACGCCGTCCGACGAGGTGATGAAGCAGGTCGCCGACGACCTCGGCGTCGGCGACACGTTCCACCCGACCCCGGTCGGGGTGTTCTTCGGTGGTCCGGGTCAGCGACCGTCCGACAGCGTGGCCGACCCGTACTTCGGCGGCGTCGGCCCCGACCGCAACCCGTGCCGCCACTGCGGCGAGTGCATGACGGGATGCCGGCACAACGCCAAGAACACCTTGGTCAAGAACTACCTCTACCTCGCCGAGCAGAACGGCGCGCGGGTGCTGCCGCTGACCACGGTCACCCGGATCGAGCCACGGGCCGACTCCGCCGGCGGTGGCTACGACGTCCACGTCCGCTTCACGAAGGCCAAGCTCAACCGGCCGGGCTCGACGAAGGTGATCACCACCGACCAGGTCGTGCTCGCCGCCTCCGCGCTCGGCACCCAGCGACTGCTCCACCGGATGAAGGACGAGGGCTACCTGCCCGGGCTGTCGGACCGGCTCGGTCACCTGTCGCGCACCAACTCCGAGTCGATCCTGGGCGCGATCGCGCCGGACGCGAAGGTCGACTACACCCAGGGCGTCGCGATCACGTCGTCGTTCCACCCCGACGAGCACACCCACATCGAGCCGGTCCGCTACGGCAAGGGCAGCAACGTGATGTCGCTGCTGCAGACCGTGCTCACCGACGGCGACCTCGGGCCGCGCTGGCGGACCTGGCTGAAGGAGATGTGGGCGCAGAGGTCGCACGTGCTCGACCTCTACGACATGAGGCACTGGTCCGAGCGTACGGTCATCGCCCTGGTGATGCAGAGCCGCGACAACTCGATCACGGTGTTCTCCAAGGCGGGCCGCTTCGGGCGCCGGGTGCTGACGTCGAGACAGGGTCACGGCGAGCCCAACCCGACCTGGATCCCGGTCGCCAACCGCGCCGCGCGCCGGATGGCCGAGATCATGGGCGGCACCGCCGGGGGCTCGATCGGCGAGCCGTTCAACATGCCGCTGACCGCCCACTTCATCGGCGGCTGCACGATCGGCGTCGGCCCGGACACCGGCGTGGTCGACGCGTTCCAGCGCGTCTACGGCCACCCCGGCCTGCACGTCGCCGACGGGTCGGCCATCTCGGCCAACCTGGGGGTGAACCCGTCGCTGACGATCACCGCCCAGGCCGAGCGGGCGATGGCGTTCTGGCCGAACCACGGCGAGGCCGACCCACGCCCCGCGCTCGGCGCGCCGTACCAGCGGATCACGCCGGTGGCACCGACCCGTCCGGCGGTGCCGGAGACGGCTCCGGCAGCGCTGCGGCTGCCGATCGTCGCGATCTCCTGACGACGGCGCTGAGGGCGGGTACGTCGTGCCCCACGCGTAACTCCCGGTGCCAGGTGTCGTTGAGCGGACGGGTCCTGTCGTCGAACTCCCTCCCTTGGCGGGACCTGCCGTCCGTGGCCGTGTGCCGGCCGCGGGCCCAGAGCCCGGCCTCGCTCCCTGATCGGCCGGGCTCTGGCGCGTCCGGGCCCGGGGGCCGCCGTACCCGCCGATAGGCTTCGGTCATGTCGGAGCACGATCTGGTCCTCGTCGTCGACTTCGGCGCGCAGTACGCCCAGCTGATCGCCCGGCGGGTGCGCGAGGCCCGGGTGTACTCCGAGATCGTGCCCCACACGATGCCCATCGCCGAGATGCTCGCGCGCAAGCCTGCCGCGATCATCCTGTCCGGCGGACCCTCCTCGGTGTACGCCGACGGCGCTCCCGGCATCGATCCCGCCGTCTTCGGCAGCGGAGTCCCGGTCTTCGGGATGTGCTACGGCTTCCAGCTGATGGCCCAGGGTCTCGGCGGCGCGGTCTCACCGACCGGTGCTCGGGAGTACGGCCGGACGCCGGTCAAGGTCGACCGGGGCGGCACTCTCCTCGCGGACCTCCCGGCCGACCACTCGGTGTGGATGTCCCACGGCGACTCGGTGATCGCGGCCCCGCCCGGCTTCGACGTCCTCGCCTCCACGCGGGTCACGCCGGTCGCGGCGTTCGAGGACACCGACCGGCGCCTCGCCGGCGTGCAGTGGCACCCCGAGGTGCTGCACACCGAGCACGGCCAGCAGGTGCTCGAGCACTTCCTGCACCAGATCGCCGGCTGTCGCCCGACCTGGACGATGGTCAACATCGTCGACGAGCAGGTCGACCGCATCCGCGCCCAGATCGGCGACGGCCGGGCGATCTGCGCCCTCTCCGGCGGCGTCGACTCGGCGGTGGCGGCCGCGATCGTGCAGCGGGCCATCGGCGATCGCCTCACCTGCGTGTACGTCGACCACGGGATGATGCGCGCCGGCGAGACCGAGCAGGTACGCCGTGACTTCGAGGCCGTCTTCGACACGCTGGACGTGGTCGACGCCGGCGACCAGTTCCTCGGTGCCCTGGAGGGCATCCACGACCCCGAGGAGAAGCGGAAGATCATCGGCCGGGAGTTCATCCGGACGTTCGAGGCCGCCGACGCGCGCGTGTTCGGCGGCGTGGCCGGTGGCGAGACGGCGTACCTGGTCCAAGGCACGCTCTATCCGGACGTGGTGGAGTCCGGCGGGGGAGCGGGCACCTCGAACATCAAGTCGCACCACAACGTCGGCGGGCTGCCGGACGACCTCCGGTTCGAGCTCGTCGAGCCCCTGCGGACCCTGTTCAAGGACGAGGTGCGGCTGGTCGGCGAGCAGCTCGGCCTGCCGCCGACGATGGTGTGGCGCCAGCCGTTCCCCGGTCCCGGCCTGGGCATCCGGATCATCGGCGAGGTCACCCGCGAGCGCCTCGACATCCTCCGGGCCGCCGACCTGATCGCCCGCGAGGAGCTCACCGCCGCCGGGCTCGACCGCGAGATCTGGCAGTTCCCGGTGGTCCTGCTCGCCGACGTCCGCTCGGTCGGGGTCCAGGGCGACGGCCGCACCTACGGCCACCCGGTCGTGCTCCGACCGGTCACCTCCGAGGACGCGATGACCGCCGACTGGGCCCGCCTCCCGTTCGACCTGCTGGAGAAGATCTCCACCCGCATCACCAACGAGGTCGCCGAGGTCAACCGGGTCACCCTCGACATCACCTCGAAGCCCCCGGGCACCATCGAGTGGGAGTGAGCCACCCACTCTGACCTGAAGCTCCTATTGGTCGTCAAGCGGCGATCGGAGGGGCTTGAGGTCGGTGTCGTTTCGAGCCGCTTGCTGGTGGTGGGGTAGGAGCTCGCGGGCGACCTACCGTTACAAGGAGCGGATGATGTCGCGCTTGGACGTGCCTTGGGCGGTGCGCCTGGTGACGTGGGCCCGGGTTGGTCCATGCGACTTCATCCGCACGATGACGACGCGGTGCGCGCCATGGTGGCCGCACCGCGCGTCGTCAGTCGAGAGCTCATCGACGGTCCGTTCGTGGTCATTGCGAGATCGTGGGAAGTCTTGGACTAGATGGTCCGGTTCTCTTCCTTGAAGTCGTGAGATCGGATGTCACATCGTGAGCGACGGCTCCACCTTCACGAGCCGCAGCGCACCGGCACTGCCCGTAACGCGCGGTCGCGTGCGATGACCCAGGGATGAGGTCGCGTCGCTCAGTCGCGACCGTCCGCCTCGCTGAGGCGGCACCGGGCGAACGTGCCGGATTCCCGCCGGCCAGGAAGGAACCACCCATCATGAAGAGACTTCTCATGCGGGCGCTGGTAGCGCTCCCCGCCGGAGCCGTCGGCCTCGCGGTCGCCTCTGTGGCCCCACCGTCTTTCGCTGCCACGACAGCGTCGGTGACGGTGCAGGACGGAGGAGCCGTGTTCGTCCAGACGGACGATCTCCAGCACAACGGGATTGTGACGTTCACGCGCGATGCCGACGGGCACCTGACCCGGACGGGCGAGGTCTTCACCGGAGGCCACGGAGGAGTCGAGCAGGACGTTCCGCTGGACTCGCTGGCGTCCCAGGACTCGCTCACCTACGACGCGGCCCACCGCCTGCTGTTCGCAGTGAACGCCGGCAGCAACACCGTGACGAGCTTCCGGGTGGCGGGCGCCCACCTCACCCGAGTCCAGACGGTGCCTTCCGGCGGCATCTTCCCGGTGAGCGTATCGGCGGGCCACGGCCGGCTCTACGTGCTGAACGCCGGCGGGTCCGGCAACGTCACGGGCTACCGGATCACCCCGTCGGGAGTGTTGACAGCCATCCCAGGCGCCTCTCGCGACCTTGGGTTGGCCAACGAGGCCCGCCCTGAGTTCATCACCGCTCCGGCTGACATCGTTCAGACCGGCGACGGTGACCGAGTGGTGGTGACAACGAAGGCGAACAACACGGTCGACGTCTTCAACGTGAACGACGGTCGACTCTCCACCCCGGTGAAGAATCCCGCGGCCTCCGCCGTGCCGTTCGCTGTGTCGTTCGACTCCCACGGTCGGCTCGCAGTCGCCAACGCCGGCAACTCCAGCGTGAGCACCTACCGGATCAAGTCCGACGGCACTCTCAGGACGATCACGGCCGGCACCCAGGACGGTCAGGCGGCGCTGTGCTGGCTTGTCGGGACCGGCGACACGTTCTTCGGCGGCAATGCCGGAAGCTCCACCATCAGTGCCTTCGCTGTCGACGCCGCCGGCACGGTCTCGCTGACCGGGACCACAGACGGAGTGGTCGCGCACACCGGTGGCGGGACCGGAGGCACCATCGACCTGGCGATCACCGGTGACCAGAAGCTCCTGTACGCCGAGAACTCGTTCGCGGGCACGGTCGAGGCCTACCGCATCCAGCCAGACCACACGCTCGCGCTCGTCGACACCGCAGGCGGGCTCCCGCAGTTCGACGGTCACGGCATGGAGGGGCTGGTCGCGCTCTAGCGCGACTTCTGCCACGCAGGGTGGTGGCCGCTCCCGCGGGCCACTCGCGGCCACCACCCGCATCACGACAGGGAGACATCAGATGCTCACGCACCCCGGAGAAGACACGCTTGTCGCCTCCTGGCGCGCTCTGGCACGGCTCTCGCACGGGGCGCACCTCAGCTACCGGGACCGGAGTGTCGCTGCGGTGTTCCCGTCCTGGGCGCCGTTGAACAACGCGATCATGAACGGACCGACGACACCGGAGGCGGCAGGCGCGGCGGCAGCCGAGCTCGCAGGCGTCTTCCAGGCAGCCGGCGTGCCGACCTGGGCCCTCTGGTTGTGGTCGCCGCTGACGGTCCTCGAGCCCCCAGCCACGGTGGAATCGGTGGCGGGGATGATCGAAGACACCAAGACCCTGGTCATGACCAGGACTCTGACCCCGGGAGCGCTCCCGAGCCCCGCCGCGGTCCGGACCTCGATCGAGGCCGCGAGCCTGGCCACCGACGAGCCGGTACGCGCACTCTCTGAACCCGACGACATCCCGGGCCTGGATGGGTGGGTGTTCGTCCACGAGGGTGCGGCGGTTGCCGGAGCCTGGAGCTACCTGCACGGGACCGACTGCGGGCTCTATGCCATCGGCACGGTTCCCCACCTGCGGCGACGGGGGCTAGCCGCGGCACTGATCCAGCACGTGCTTGCGGACGCCTATCGGCGGGGGGCTCGAACCGCCTCACTGCAGTCGACGCGGATGGGCGTGCCGTTGTACCGCTCCTTGGGCTTCGCTCCCACCGGCCGCTACGAGGAATGGGTGCCGGCCGCCACGCCTTCGACTCCGTGACGGGCCGCCTTCACCGAGCAGCCGCAGCCGCCAGGTGGGACGGCGCGCCATAGAACCAGTCAGGAGTAGACAGCATGGAAAAGATCAGAGTCCTGCTCGTCTCCGGCAGCACCCGGCCGGGGTCGTCGAACACGCGCGCGCTGCGTCGACTGCACGAGCGGGAGTGGCCGGGTGTCACCAACGACCTCTACGACGGTCTGCTCGACCTACCCCCCTTCGTGCCCGGCGCCGAGCCCGAGCCGACGGCGGTGCGCGATCTGCTCGACATCATCGCGTCCGCGGACGCGGTCCTGTTCTCGACACCCGAGTACGCCGGTGGGCTTCCCGGGAGCCTGAAGAACCTCCTCGACTGGACGGTCGGCGGCGGCCAGCTCTACGGAAAGCCCGTCGCCTGGCTGGACGTGGCCAACCCCGGCCGCGGAGGCGGGGCGCGTGCCCAGCTCCGGACCGTTCTCGGATACGTCGGCGCGCGCGTCCTCGAGGCCGCCTGCGTCCACGTGACCCTTGCCGCCGACCCGGGCGACCCACTCGCTCTCGCTGCTCAAGACGCGCAGCTCGCCACCGCGATGGCGGAGACCGCCACAGCCGTCAGGAAGGAACTGACATGACCACCAGCACCGGATGGCCGACTCACCTGGGCCCCGGCGCGCTGCGCTGGGCTCGCGCCAGCAACCGGTACGACGAGACCGTCTCCTTCTACCGCGACCTGGTCGGGCTTCCCGTGGTCGGCGAGTTCACGTCCAGCTACGGCGAGGACGGCACGATCTTCGGGCTCCCGGACAGCACCGTGCAGATGGAGATCGTGCGCGCACATCCCGACACCGACCCTGCCGTGGGCTCGGACCAGCTCGTGCTCTACCTGGAGGACCACGACGCCCTGGCTACGGCGTCGACACGGCTGCTTGATGCCGGACTGATGCCCGACCCCGGGCAACATGCCTACTGGGAGGCGAACGGAGCGATCACGTTCCGGGATCCCGATGGCCGGGGCCTCGTCCTCGCGCCCTGGGTGTACGGTCGCGTCCCCGACCCCGTCGATCGCCTCAGGGCCCACGCGGGGTCGGACCCTGTCACCCGCTCTGAGCCTGGGCTACGGATCGACTGGTACAACGGCGACCGGGCCTTGTTGCGGGCTCTCTTCGAGGAGGCCGAGGACTCACCTGCCCAGCTCGACGCGTACCTGAACGAGGGCAGGGTCCTCGTCGCCCGGCTCGGAGGCGAGATCGTGGGACACCTCCAGCTGGTCGACACCCAGCAGGACGGAGAGGCCGAGCTGAAGAACATGGCCGTGGCGGCGGCGGTGCGTGGGACCGGGATCGGGCGACAGCTCGTCGACCAGGCGGTCACCGCGTTGCGCGCCGGAGGTCACGCCCGGCTGATCGTGGCGACCGCCGCGGCCGACGTGGGCAACCTACGCTTCTACCAGCGATGTGGCTTCCGCTTCAGCAGGATCGACCGCGACGCGTTCGGGCCCGAGACCGGCTACGCGGACGACCTGATGATCGACGGGATCCCACTGCGCGACCGGGTCTGGTTCACGCAGTCCCTCAGAGGGCCATTCCTTTCGAAGTGCTGACGCTTCGTCACCGCCATCGACATCAGCGCCCTGAGGGCCGACTCTGGTCAGGAGCTCCGGAGCGGATGCAGAGGTGACCATGGAGCTGATCGGTCTCTGGCGCTATCCCGTCAAGTCCTTGCGGGGCGAATCGTTGGACTCGGCTCGGGTGGAGGACGACGGTCTGGTCGGTGATCGCCGCTGGGGCATTCGTGATCAGCGCACCGGTCGGATCCTGACGGCGCGTCGTCGCCCCGAGCTGCTCGAAGCCGCAGCGTCCTACGACGGCGACGAACCGCTGATCGTCCTCCCCGACGGCCGGTATGCCACCGGACCGGGGAGCGACACCGACCGGATGCTCTCGGAGTGGGTCGGGAGTCCGGTGAGCTTGGTCGCCTCGGCCGGTAGCGACCCCGGACGCGCTGAGTTCTTCGCCGACGCGACCGACGACACCAGCGAGGCGATCGAGTTCACCATGCCCGAGAGCCGGTACGTCGACGCCGCCCCGCTCCTGGTGCTCACGACCGCGTCGCTGCACGCCGGCCGGGTTCTCCACCCGGACGGGATCTGGGACCCACGCCGGTTCCGCCCCAACCTGCTGATCGACCTCGACGGCGACGGCTGGGTGGAGGACGGCTGGGTCGGGCGGACGCTCCGGATCGGCTCCGTGAGGTTGCAGCCCACCGAGCAGTGCGTCCGTTGCACCATGGTGACCCGGGCCCAGCCCGGGCTGGAGTGCGACGTGGACGTGTTCCGCACTCTCGCACGCCACCACGGCGCGCGGTTCGGCGTGTGGACCGAGGTGCTCACCACCGGCAGGATCGCGGTCGGCGACGCAACGGCGGTGCAGGCGACCGTCCCCGGACCGGACGTCAGCTGAGGTCTTGCTCGCTGCGCCAACGGCGGTACAGGTCGAGCAGGTCTTCCCGGGCGAGCGGGTCGAGGTGCTCCGGGCGCACTTCTCCGGTGACGAGGATCGTCGCCTCGATCTGCTTGAGATGCTCAGCGCAATGCGGGCACTCGTCCAGGTGCTGCTCGAGGAGCTCGTGCTCGCGCGCCCCCAGGGCTCCGTCGAGGTAGGCGGTCACCAGGGCGACGGCCTCGCGACAGGTCATGTCGTGTCCACCGGCACGACGGGACCATGGCCAACGGACCTTCATGGCATGACCTCCTGCTCGAGCGCGGCTCGGATCCGGGTGCGAGCCCGGTGCAGGAGCACGCGCTGGTTCCCTTCGGTGATGTCGAGGATCGCGCATACCTCGGCGCTGGAGAGTCCCTCCACATCACGCAGCGTTACCACCGCTTGCTGCCCCTGAGGCAGCTCCGCGATGGCCTCGTGGACGTGCGTGACCAGCGCCGGAGCAGTGATCCGATCGAGGGCTTCGTCCGCCCAGTGGGTCGGCGGGGTGACCCACCATCCGTCCTGGCTGAACCTGCCGTCACGGTGCTCCAGCTCCTCGTCGTGGACCGGCAGATGGGTCCGCTCCTTGACGCCGGTGCTGATGGCCCGGTTGATGACGATCCGGAACAGCCAGCTACGCAGGGACGACCGCCCCTCGAACGTGCCGATGCCGCGTAGCAACCCGAGCCACGCGTCCTGGGCCACCTCCTCAGCGACAGATCGGCTCCGGACCCGGGTGAGGGCGAGTCGGACCATCGCCGGGTGGAGGCGCCCGACGAGCTCAGAGAACGCCGCCTCGTCGCCGGCGCGAAGGCGCTCGACCAGCTGGCTCTCATCTGACGGAGTGGAGCCGGTGCCCTCGCGCCGGCCATCTCGCTCGGGTATCCGGCCGGACGTCACTGTTCTCCTCGACACCTCTCGCCCCCTCTCATCTGGTTGGTCTCTCGAAACGCCTCCGCGTAACACGCGGTCCGGATCGCGGACCCCACCAGCGACCGCGAACCAAGGAGGAGCCATGACTGCACTGCCCGCGATCGACCCGACCACGGCGGAGCCGGAGGCCGCAGCGGCCCTGGCGAGGGCGAAGGCGGCGTTCGGTGGCGCCGTACCGAACCTCACCAGGGTCATGGCCAACAGTCCGGCCACCCTCGACGGGTACGTCGAGCTCGCTGGAGCGCTCGGTGGAGGACAGCTCGGCCCTGAGGTCAGCGAGAGGATTGCGATCCTGATCGCCGAGGAGAACGGGTGCGCGTACTGCCTGTCTGCCCACACCTACGTCGCGGAACGGGTGCTGGGCCTGGCGAACGACGAGATCGTCTCCGCCCGTGAGGGTGAGAGCGCTGACCCGCGCATCCGAGCGCTGCTGCGACTGGCCTCCGCGATCAACAGACACCGTGGGACGGGAGCCGAGGACGACGTCGAGGCGGCCCGCGCTGCGGGTGTCTCCGACGCGGAGATGGTGGAGGTCATCGGTCACGTCGCTGCGAACGCGTTCTCGAACTACCTGGCGAAGGCCGCTAGCGTCGACATCGACTTCCCGCCGGTATCGCCCCGAGGAAGGGCAGCATGAGCGCCGAGAGGGCGATGACCCGGGCGGTGGCGCCACGTGTGGCGACGCCGGACGACGCCCTCGTCGTGACGCGGATCCTGGTGGACGCCTTCCACGCCGATCCGATGTGGGGACCGTGGGCCTTTCCCGACCCGACGACTCGACGCCAGGGCCGCAACACCGTCTTCGGCCTTCTGGTCGAAGGTGCCCTCAGGTACCCCTGGGTGTGGTTGTCAGCGGGCAAGGCGGCTGCGGCCGTCTGGATCCCACCCGGCGGAAGCGAGCTGTCACCGGCCCAGGAGGAGCAGATCAACGCCGTGCTCCACGAGTCCTTGGGAGCTCGAACCGCCTCCGTGCTGGAGGCCTTCGAGAGGTTCGCCGAGGCTCGGCCGACCGAGCCGCACTACTACCTCACCCTGCTCGGCACCGATCCGACGTACAGCGGCCGTGGCATCGGGCAGCGGCTGCTCTCGACCAACCTCGAGCGGGTGGATGAAGCAGGCGTGCCCGCGTACCTGGAGGCGAGTGACGAGCTCGTGCCGCTGTACGCCCGACACGGGTTCCGGGTGCTCCGGCGCTTCGCCCTGGACGACGGGCCCACCGTCAACGGCATGTGGAGGGAGCCCGGCGCCCCCGCACCGGAATGAGCATCCGCTGCCGCCTCGGCATGGCGCACCACCCCGGTCCGTCAGTACCTTCAACGCATGGTGGGGACCGTCGACGCGCCGGAGCGCTTCGATGACCGCGCCCTCGTCGCGCGTCTCCGTGACGGTGACGAGCAGACCTTCGCGGATCTCGTCGATGGCTGGTCGGGCTGGATGCTGCGCCTTGCCCGTCAGCACGTGCAGACCCAGAGCCTGGCGGAGGAGGTCGTCCAGGAGACCTGGCTGGCCGTCCTGGAGGGGCTCGACCGCTTCCGGGGCGAGTCCGCGCTCCGGACCTGGGTCTACCGGATCCTGCTCAACCAGGCGAAGCGGCGCGGCGTCCGGGAGAGTCGGTCCGTCCCGTTCGCCAGTCTCGCTCCTGAGGAACAGGGTCCGACCGTGGATCCGCAGCGGTTCCAGGGCCCGGCTGAGCCGCACCCGGGCGGATGGCGTCAGTTCCCGGAGGAGTGGCCGGAGCAGGTCGTGCTCACGCGGGAGGTGCATGAGGTGGTCGCCGAGGCGCTGACCGAGCTTCCGGACCGGCAGCGGGCCGTCGTCGCGCTGCGCGACCTCGACGGGCACACGTCCGAGGAGGTCTGCGAGCTGCTGGACATCTCGGCCGGCAACCAGCGCGTGCTGCTGCACCGCGGGCGAGCCGTCGTCCGGGCCCATCTCGAGACCTACTTCGCGACGGTGCCTTCGACTCGGAGCGAGGTGACCGATGACGTGTGAGGAGTTCGTGGAGCTGGTGACGTCCTACCTGGACGGCACCCTCCCGGCAGATGAGCGCCGGGCCTTCGACGAGCACCTGGCCCTGTGCCCGGGCTGCGACCGCTACCTCGTCCAGTTCAGGCAGACCATCGATCTGCTGGGGGAGCTTCCCCAGGAGTCGCTCTCCTCACCGGTGCGGGAGCAGCTGCTGACCGCGTTCGCAGCATGGCGCCGTACGTCGGACACCGACGGCGCGTAACGCTTCGCCAGACATCGTGCACTGACGCCTGAGTTCACGTCAGGAAGGACGCCACGATGCCGGGCACAGGGTTCGACAACCTCTTTGTCGTCGCGTTGGTGGCGCTGCTGGCGCCGCTGGCCGTCGCCGCGGTGCCGTTGCTCCGGGTGCCAGCCGTCGTCGTCGAGATCGTCGCCGGCGTCGTCCTGGGACCCGACGTCCTCGGGGTCGTGGACGCCGACCTGGCGGTGCAGGTGCTCTCGGTGATCGGCTTGGCGTTCTTGCTCTTCACCGTCGGTCTCGAGCTGGACGTGCGAACGCTGAAAGGCGCCGCGCTCCGCCTCTCCGTAGTGGGGTTCGCGATCAGCCTGGCCCTCGGCACGGGCTTCGGGCTCTTCGCAGCCGCTGCCGGGTGGGTCGGCTCCCCGCTCCTGGTGGCGATCGCCCTCTCCGCGACCTCGCTGGGCCTGGTCGTGCCGGTCCTCAGGGACAGCGGACAGACCGAGTCCACCGCCGCCCGCTTGACGATCGCGGCCGCGACGCTGGCGGACGTGGCCGCGATCCTGCTGCTCACGCTGTTCTTCTCCGAGGCGGCGACCAGCCTGGGGGCGCGCGTCGTGCTTCTCACCACCTTCGTCGGTGTCGTCGCGGTCGCCGCAGTCGCGCTGGTGGTCACCGAGCGCTGGGCGTCGCTGACGCTCCTCGTCCGCCGGCTGCAGGACACCACCGCCGAGATCAGGGTCCGCGGCGCGGTCGTGCTCCTGCTCGGGTTCGTCGTGCTGGCCCAGCGCTTCGGCCTGGAGGCCATCCTCGGTGCCCTGCTCGCCGGGGTCGTCGTCGGCGCCGTCGACCGGAACACCAGCACCCACCCGCAGTTCCGCACCAAGCTCGACGCCATCGGGTTCGGCTTCCTGATCCCCGTCTTCTTCGTGTCCAGCGGCATCCGGCTCGACGTCTCGGGCCTCGTCGCCGACCCGAGTGCCCTGATCCGGATGCCGGTCTTTCTGCTGGCGCTACTCGTGGTCCGCGGAGCCCCCGCACTGCTCTACCGCCGCTACGTCTCAGGCCGCCAGGCAGCCGCGGCCGGGCTGCTCCAAGCCACCTCCCTGCCGTTCCTGGTCACGGCCTCGATGATCGGCACCGACCTCGGGGTCGTCTCACCGGTGAACGCCGCGGCTCTGGTCGGCGCCGGCGTCGCCTCCGTGCTGGTCTTCCCGACGGTCGCGCTCGGGCTGCTGCGCGAACCCGTTCCGCGGTCGGCGCCACGCCCTCGACCACGCACCAGGCGAGTCGTCACGTAGCTCGCTGCGGCACCACCGCGCTGACCCACTCGCCCGCGTCCCGGGCCGCACCCGCGCTCTCGCAGCGCCCCCGCCTGTTGCCGTGCGCCCACGCACGACCAGCACACCGAGAAGAAGCCATCACCGAGAGGAAACCCTGATGAACCGCACCCACCTGACCGCCCTGCTCGCCGTCGCCGCCTCGGCGCCGGTAGCCCTCGGGATCCCCGGCGTCGCGTCCGCCGCGCCGACCGAGCCCGTCGGCCACGTGTACGAGGCCACGAACGCCGCCGCCGGCAACGGCATCGCCGTCTTCGACCGCTACGCAGACGGCACACTGCAGCCGGCCGGCACCGTCGCCACCGGCGGGCTCGGCGCCGGAGCCTCGCTGCACTCGCAGGGCGGTCTCGCCCGCGACGGACATCTGGTGTTCGCGGTCAACGCCGGCGACGACACGGTCTCGGCCCTCTACGCCGGCGGGCAGGGGCTCGAGCCCCGCGACACCGTGTCGACCCACGGCGACTTCCCGGTCAGCGTCACCGTGCGCAACGGGATCGGCTACGTGCTCAACCAGGGGAGCGACACCATCAGCGCCTTCGGCTACGACCCCGACGGCGGACTCCGCTGGATCGCCGGTTCCACCCGAGCCCTCACCGCCAACCGGGCCGGCGGCACCGTCGATGCCGCCCAGGTCTCGTTCACACCCAACGGCAACGAGCTCGTGGTCACCGAGCGGGCCACCAACAGCATCGACACGTTCGCGGTGTCCCACGGCCTGGCCGGTACCGCCACTTCGCACGCCTCCGCCGGGACGACGCCCTACGGCTTCGACTTCGACCGGCAGGGTGACCTGCTCGTCTCCGAGGCTGCCTCCGGCTCCGCGTCGTCCTACCGTGTCCGACCCTTCACCACCGTCACCGGTGCGCTCGCCGACACCCAGCGCGCCGCCTGCTGGCTCGTGGTGAGCGGGAGCCACGCATACGTCGTGAACGCGGCGAGCGCGTCCATCTCCAGCTACACGATCAACTCCGACGGCTCGCTGACGCTGAGCCAGGCCATCGCGGCGTCCCCATCGGCCGGCGCCACCGACGCGGCGGTCTCGCCCGACCACCGCACCCTCGCAGTTCGTCTCGCGAGCGGCTCCGTGGCGACCTGGCAGATCGGCCAGGACGGCAGCCTCGCCAGCGCCGGAACCGCGGCCGGCACCGCCATCGGCTCCGCCGGCCTGGTCACCGACTGACCGACGGACGACCATGACAGCCCCTGCACCGGTAGACCGGGCAGGGGCTGTCCGAGTCGGACAGGTCGGTCATGAACCAAGACCGGCGAAGGCGGCCGCGAATGCCCGGGGATCCCGGGCGTAGAGCTCACTCATCTGAGCGGACGTGGGATCCGGGTAGATGTCCTCGATGCCCGCCTCAACGCCGTCGAGGATGGCAGTCGCCACCACCCGCGGGTCGGTCTTGGGAGCGTCGATACCGGCCAACATGTCGGTGTCGATCCCGCCATCCCACTCTGGCGCTCAGGAGGGACGACGTGGGTCTGCGGCCGTTCTGCGCGCACCTTCCTCGAAGAACGCCATGAGCGCGTCGGCGCCCTCGAGCTCGGTCAGCTGCTTGGCCGCTCCGAAGTCGGTGTTCCAGAAGGCACCGATGCGAGGAGTCCAGGGACCTACGTAGGCGTACGGCTCGGGGACATGGACGTCGCCTGGGGAGACGCCGTAGTTGACCTCGCCCAGGCTGATCCCCAGGTCGAAGTGCTCGGGCCACAGCACCGCCTCGACGTCTGGGGCGAAGCGTCGTAGAGCATCGTCGCCCCGGGCGAAGGCGTCGAGGACGGTGCCGGCCGCGCGTGGGTCGATGACCACGGGCTCGTCGGGGTCGAAGTCCGGGCCCCCGGTGTACACGTCACGGAGCGGCCGCGCATCCACGCCTGCTGCGCGAGCGAGTCCGGCGAACGTGCCTCCGATGGGGAGTCTGGTCCTCGGCGTGACCAGCTCGAGGCCGTCGACCTCGAGGTGGGGCGCGGTGACGGTGCCGAACCCACCCGGGGTCACCCGGAGCCGGATGTCGTGGCTCTCGGCGTACTGAGGTCCGGCGAGCACGAGCTCGGCGATGCCGTGCAAGGCGAGTCGGGTGCCTTCCAGCGTCTGGCTGTCCATGGATCATCCCCCTGCTCCGGAGCTTCGCGTCGCGTGTAACGCCTCGAGGGTGGATGGCACTGACCTGCTGAGACCTCGTACGCGGACGCCTGTGGATCCGTGTCACGAACCCGAGGAGGCGTTACGTGTCAGCGTCAGGAAGCACAGCTCTCGACGAAGCCGAGGGTTCGTGGCATGCGGTGAGTGAGAACGACGTCCCCGCCGAGGCACGCGTACGCAGCGTGACGGTCGACGGCAGGAGCATCGCGCTGACGCGGTGCGGGGGAAGGCTCGGAGCATTGGACAACCACTGCCCCCATCAGGGCGGACCGTTGGGGGAGGGGTCGATCGAGAAGGGGCTCCTGAGATGTCCCTGGCACGGCTACGACTACGACCCGCTGACCGGTAGGGCGCCGGGGGACTTCGCCGACAAGGTCACGTCGTACGACGTCGAGGAGCGCGACGACGGGGTGTACGTCCGGCTGCCGGAGCGGGTCCGGGTAGACCGGACGGTCGCGGACGTCCTGGTCGAGACTCTGGTCGCCCACGGCGTGACGCGGGTCTTCGGGATGGTGGGGCACTCCAACCTCGGGTTCGCCGACGCGCTGCGACGCGCCGAGGAGCGCGGTGAGCTCTCCTTCATCGGCATCCGCCACGAGGGAGCTGCGGCGTTCGCAGCCAGTGCATACGGCAAGCTCACCGGTCGACCGGCCGCATGTTTCGCGATCGCCGGGCCCGGGTCGACCAACCTGCTCACCGGCCTGTACGACGCCAAGCTGGACCAGTCCCCGGTGATCGCGATCTCCGGCCAGGTGCCGTCCAAGGTCCTCGGCCGAGGCGCCTTCCAGGACCTGGACCTCTCGGCGATCTTCAAGGACGTGGCGATCAGCTCGACGACGGTGCAGGCGGGCAGCGACCACGCCGAGCTGGCGGCGCTAGCCGTCAAGCACGCCCGAGACGGTCGGGGCGTCGCCCACCTGGTGCTCCCCGATGAGGTGCAGGCGCTTCCGTCCGACGCACCAGCGGCCTCCCCCGTGGGTCGGTACGCCGACCGGACGGTCCCTCCCGACGAGGCAGCCCTCGCTGATGCAGCGAAGCTCGTGCGCGACGCCCGGCGCCCGGTGATCATCGTCGGTCACGGAGCCCGCGGCGCCGAGACTGAGGTCATCGAGCTCGCCGAGCGGCTGCACGCGCCGGTGCTGACCACGTTCAAGGCAAAAGGGCTGGTGCCGGACACCCACCGGCTGGGGGCGGGTGTCCTCGGCCGTAGCGGCACTCCGGTCGCCAGCTGGCTGATGAACGAGTCGGATCTTCTCGTCGTGGTGGGCGCCTCCTTCTCCAACCACACCGGCATCGCGCCCTACAAGCCGATCGTGCAGATCGACGACACCCCGCAGTCCATCGGCCGGTTCGATGCCGTGACTGCCCACGTTCTCGGAGACGCGGCGACCGTGATCGACGCCCTGACCCGGGCCGTGGCAGACGCACAGCCGGACGACCAGACCACCGACGTAGCAGAGCGATGGGCGATCTGGCGCGCCGAGAAGGGCCGGCGGGCCGCAGACGACCGCGGCGCAGGGGTGTCAGCGGCTGCCGTGTTCGCAGCATTGTCGGACCATCTCCCTGTCGAGGCGGTCGTCGCCGTCGACGTCGGGAACCATGCCTACTCCTTGGGTCGCTACCTCGAGTCGCAGGGTCAGCCGGTGCTCATGTCCGGCTACCTCGGATCCATCGGCTTCGGTTACCCGGCCGCCATCGGTGCCTGGGCGGCAGACCCGGACCGACCGATTGTGGCCGTCACCGGCGACGGCGGGTTCGGGCAGTACGCCACCGAGCTCACCACGGCGGTGAAGTACGGCATCCCGATCAAGCACGTGCTCCTCAACAACAACGCCCTCGGCAAGATCAGCAAGGAACAGCTCGCCGCCGACTACCCGGTCTGGCACACCTCCCTCCAGAACCCGGACTGGGCGGCGTACGCCGAGCTGTGCGGCGCGACCGGGATCCGGGTGACCAGCCGTGACCAGCTCGACAAAGCCATGACCGCCCTCTTCGCCGCCGCCGGACCGGCCCTGCTCTGCATCGAGCAGGACGCCGAGCTGCTCTGACCCACCCAAGGAGAGACCATGACCGCCACGACCCCCGACACCAGCTACGGCGGCGACCTGAGGGCTCTGTTCATCAACTGCACGCTGAAGAGGTCACCCGAGCCGAGCAACACCCAGGCGCTGGTCGACGCCAGCCGGACGATCATGGAGAGGCACGGCATACACGTCGACGTGGTCCGGGCCATCGACCACGACATCGCCACCGGTGTCTGGCCCGACATGCGCGAGCACGGCTGGGAGACCGACGACTGGCCGGAGATCTTCGAGCAGGTCAAGGCAGCCGACATCCTGGTGCTGGCCGGCCCGATCTGGCTCGGCGACAACAGCTCGATCATGAAGCAGGTGCACGAGCGGCTCTACGGCGGCTCCCACCTGCTCAACGACAAGGGGCAGTACCTCTACTACGGGCGGGTCGGCGGCTGCCTGATCACCGGCAACGAGGACGGCATCAAGCACTGTGCGCACAACGTGCTCTACACGCTGCAGCACATCGGCTACACGATCCCGCCGCAGGCGGACGCGGGCTGGATCGGCGAGGCCGGGCCGGGACCGTCGTACCTCGACCCGAGTAGCGGTGGGCCCGAGAACGACTTCACCAACCGCAACACCGCGTTCATGACCTGGAACCTGATGCACCTGGCCAAGATGCTCAACGACGCGGACGGCGTGCCCGCGTACGGCAACCAGCGGTCGGAGTGGGACGCGGGGTGCCGGTTCGACTACGAGAACCCCGAGTACCGGTGAGCCGGTGCCGGTTCAGAAGTCCTGCGGCTGGGTGAAGCGGTGGTCGGGGTCGTACGACGCGCGGATCCGCGCGAGCTCGGCGGCGTTGGCCCCGAAGTAGGCGTGCTGGTAGTCGGTCAGTGAGGCGTCGGCGTAGTTCACGTAGGCGCCGGTACCCCAGCTCGGCGTCATCGCCCTCCGGAAGCCACGGACGTAGGACGTGGCCGCGGTGGCCGGACCCGAGTCGTACGTCGCGGTGTACTGCACCGTGGACAGTGCCCCGCGATGGCCGAACGCCGTCGCGGTGGGGTCGGTGTCGTCCACGGCACCGCCCAGCGCGTCGATGGAGATCCCGGCCTCCTTGAGCCCGGTGTCCTGCGCGGCGTGGACGCGGTCCAGCAGCGCGCCCACGTCGACGTGGGCGGCGGTGATGATGTGCGAGGTCGCCGCGAACGCCTCTCGGTCGAGGGAGCCGCCCGGCCCGGTGTGGCACCGGCTCACCGGGATCGAGGAGCAGCCGGCATAGGTGAGCATCGTGTCGAGGTAGCCGGCCGTGCTGCGCGAGTCGGTGGTGGGGGTCGGGACCTTCGAGAGCAGCGGTCTCAGGGCGGCGTCCATCGCGGACGCCGGACCGGTCCAGGTGGCCGACATGAACAGCACCGGGCCGCTGGGGTGGGTCCGGCCGCCCAGCAGCTTGAGCGTCGCCCACAACCTCGGGTCGGCGCGCGGGATCGTCTCGAGCCAGCGCGGCACCACCTCGCCGGCGGCCGAGAACGGCCAGGCGACGTAGGCGCGCGTGACCGTGGGGGCCGGGAACGTCGAGAAGGTGAACGACGTGACCACACCGAGGTGACCGCCGCCCCCGCCGCGGAGAGCCCAGAACAGGTCGCCGTTGTGGTCCGCCGCGGCCCGGTGCATCGTGCCGTTGCCGAGCACGACGTCCATCCCGGTCACGGAGTCGCAGGTGAGCCCGTGCGCACGGGTGAGGACTCCGACGCCGCCGCCCTGGGTCAGCCCCGCGATGCCGACGGTCGGGCAGGACCCACCGGCGATCCCGCGGCCGCGCGTGCCCAGCACGTCGTACACCTGGACGAGGGACGCGCCGGCACCGACGGTCGCGGTGGTGCCGCTCAGCGTGACCCGGTCGAGTGGCCGTACGTCGATCACGAGCGCACCGTCGCCGGCGGACCAGCCGGGGTAGCTGTGCCCGCCGGAGCGGATCGCGAGCGGAACGCCGTGGTCCCGCGCGAAGGCCAGGCCGGTCGCCACGTCCTGAGCGTTGGCCACCGAGAGGACCGCGAGTGGGCGCGCGCCGTCGTAGCGCGGGTTCTGGGTGAGGCGCACGGAGTGGTAGGTCGCGGAGCCCGGCCTGGCGAGGGTGCCGTCGATGTGCCGGGCGAGCCGTTTCCAGTCGGCGGCCCTCGGCGGTGCGGCCGACGTGTCGCCGGTCGGCACGCCGGAGCCTGCGACGGACGGCGCGACGGACGGAGCAGGCGAGTCGGCCGGGGGCCGGGCGTCCTTGGGCGCACACGCCACGAGTGCCCCGCCGAGCCCCCCGGCGAGGAGCGCCCGACGGGCGACGTGAGCGACCACGACGACAAGAGTAGGGAGCCCGGCCCGGGGCAGAGCCCGCTGGATGCCCGACCGGACCGCCGTTCGCCCCGGGGTAGCGGAGGCTTGCCTTGCTTGCGAGCGTCGCGGACGCTGGGGAGGATCGTTAGGTGAGCATGGAGATCGGCACCGACGAGAATCCCCAGCACTGGCACGAGGAGATCGGCGACGACGTCGGGAACCGGCTGAACTGGCTGCGAGCGGGCGTGCTCGGCGCGAACGACGGGATCGTCTCGGTCGCCGGCATCGTGATGGGGGTGGCCGGCGCGACGTCCGAGCGGTCGCCGGTGTTCGTCGCCGGCGTGGCGGGCCTGGTCGCCGGGGCGCTCTCGATGGGGGCGGGGGAGTACGTCTCCGTCAACGCCCAGCGCGACTCGGAGCAGGCGATGCTTGCGCTGGAGGCCGAGGAGCTGGAGAAGATGCCGGACACCGAGCTCCGCGAGCTGGCCCGGATGTATGAGCAGAAGGGGTTGAGTCGTGAGACCGCCCGCAAGGTCGCCGCAGAGCTGACCCAGCACGATGCCCTCGCCGCGCATGCCGAGATCGAGTTCGGCATCGACCCGGACAAGCTGACCAACGCCTGGCACGCCGCGTTCGCCTCGATGGTCTCGTTCACGATCGGTGCGCTGCTGCCGTTGCTGGCGATCACGCTGACCCCCCTGTCGGTGCGGGTCTGGGCCACGGTGGCGACCGTCGCGGTCGCCCTGGCCGTCGCCGGGTTCATCCAGGCTCGGCTGGGCCTGAGCCCGGTCGGCCGTGCCGTGGCCCGGAACGTGGCGGGCGGCCTGCTGGCGATGGCGGTCACCTACGGAGTGGGATCGATCGTCGGCACGCACGTCTGAGCACCGCCGTGAGCGTCGTCGAGATCCACTGAGCACCCCGAGTGATGCGGGCGTTCGCCGCGGTGGTGCCACCGCCGCAGGTGGTCGAGCACCTGGACGCGTTCCTCGAGGTACGTCGTGCGGCCGCGCCGTACCGCTGGGCGGGGGCGGGTCAGCTCCACGTGACGCTGGCGTTCCTGGCCGACGTACCCGATCGGAAGCTGGACGACCTGGTGGAGCGGTTGGGCCGGGCGGCGGCACGCCGTACCGCGTTCACGGCGGCGATCGCGGGCGGCGGCGCCTTCCCGCACGCGGGTCGGGCGCGCGTGCTCTGGGCCGGGCTCGACCTGGAGGAGCAGGCACGCACCGAGCTGTCGCGGATGGCCACGGGGGCGCGCGCTGCGGCCAGCCGCGCCGGCGTCTCCGTCGACGGCCAGCGCTTCCGTCCGCACGTGACCGTCGCCCGCCTGACCCGTCCCGACGAGGTCACGTCCTGGGTCCGCCTCCTCGACGCCTACCGGGGTCCGTCCTGGACCGTCGACCGGCTCACTCTGGTGGCGTCGTACCTCGGTGAGGGCCCGCGCGGCCGCCCCCGCTACGAGACCGTGGAGGAGCTCGCTCTCTCCCGATAGTCCCGGTCACGTGTGCTCCGGTTCCTCGCCGAACCACCCGATGGCGAGCCGGAACGACCGGGACTGTCCCAGGACGGCCTGTGGGGAGCACCACGCGAGGGAGGGGTGAGATGTCTGGGAGGTGAGGGAGCCATGCCCTAGGTTCGTCCGCGTGAAGATCGCAGTGGCCAAGGAGACCCGCGACGGGGAGTCACGCGTCGCGATGGTGCCGGAGCTGGTCGGCAGGCTGACCGGGCTGGGGTACGACGTCGCCGTCGAGCCGGGCGCGGGGTCGCACGCGCTGATCGCCGACGAGGAGTACGCCGCGGCGGGCGCCGTACTCGACGACGCGGCGTTCGCGGCGGCCGACCTCGTGGTGTCGGTGCAGCCGCTGGCCCCCGCGCAGATCCGCGGGCTGGCCCGGGGCACGACCACGATCTCGTTCCTGCCGGTCAACCAGGAGCCGGAGACCGTCGGCCACCTGCGCGACGCCGGCGTGACGGCCCACGCCGTCGAGCTGATCCCCCGCATCTCCCGGGCCCAGTCGATGGACGCCCTCAGCTCGCAGGCCCTCGTCGCCGGTTACCGCTGCGCGATCGTCGCGGCCGGCATGCTGCGACGCTTCTTCCCCCTCAACATGACCGCGGCCGGCACCGTCCAGGCCGCCGAGGTCGTCGTGCTCGGCGCCGGCGTCGCCGGGCTGCAGGCGATCGCCACCGCCAAGCGCCTCGGCGCCGTCGTCCGGGCCTACGACGTGCGCGCCGCCGCCGCGGAGGAGATCCGCTCGATGGGCGCCAAGGCGATCGACCTCGAGCTCGAGACGCTCGAGGGGGCCGGTGGCTACGCCCGCGAGATGACCGAGGACCGCGCGGCCCGGCAGCGCGAGCTGCTCACGCCGTACATCGCAGCGGCCGACGCCTTGATCACCACCGCGGCGGTGCCGGGTCGCGCCGCTCCGATGCTGGTCACCCGGCAGATGGTCGAGCAGATGAAGCCGGGCTCGGTCGTGGTCGACCTGGCCGCCGAGACCGGCGGCAACGTCGAGGGTTCGGTCGCCGGTGAGGTCGTCCGCATCGGCAACGCCCAGGTGTGGGGCGGGCGGAACGTGCCCAGCCAGATGCCCGGCCCGGCGTCCAAGCTCTACGCCCAGAACGTCGTCAACCTGGTCACCCTGATGACGGCCGAGGACGACGAGGGCAACGGCGTGTTCGCACCGGACTACGCCGACGAGATCCTGTCCGGCAGCTGCGTCACCCAGGACGGCCGGATCGTCCACGAGCCCACCCGCGAGCAGATCGAGGGGCCGGCCCAGCCGGCGCCCGAGCCCGAGCCGGCCGTGACCGACCCGTCCCCCGACGAGCAGCTCGATCTCCCCTACGACCAGGAGGCCGACCAGTGATCCTCGACACCGGAGTCGTCTGGCTGACGATCTTCGTGCTCAGCGTCTTCGTCGGGATCGAGGTGATCTCGAAGGTCTCCTCGACCCTGCACACGCCGCTGATGTCCGGCGCCAACGCCATCCACGGGATCATCCTGCTCGGTGCGATCCTGGTCACCGGCACCACCGACAACGACGTGGCCCTGGTCGTCGGTCTGATCGCGATCGTGCTCGCCTCGGTGAACATGGTCGGCGGGTTCGTGGTCACCGACCGGATGCTGCAGATGTTCACCCGCAAGAAACCCGCGGCCCCCAAGAGCGACCAGGACAGGGCCGCCTGATGCCGACCTGGATCCAGCTGGTCTTCCTCGCCTGCGGCGTGTGCTTCATCCTCGCGCTCAAGGGCCTCTCCGGACCGAGGACCGCCCGCAACGGCAATCTCCTCGGCGCCGCCGCTGCCGTCGTGGCGTGCCTGATGCCGTTCTTCTGGGAAGACCTGCACCTCCAGCACGTCCCGTTGATCATCGCCGCGATCGCGGTGGGCACGATCGGCGGTGTCTACGGTGCGCGCACGGTCCAGATGACGCAGATGCCGCAGATGGTGGCGTTGTTCAACGGGGTCGGTGGCGGGGCCGCCGCGCTGGTCGCGCTGCTCGAGCTCCACGACGTCGTGGAGACCGCGGCGAACGGCGGAGGCGACGCGCCCTGGTTCACCCTCGCTGCCACGGCGTTCACGATCGCGGTCGGCTCGATCTCGTTCGCCGGCTCGATCGTCACCTTCGCCAAGCTCCAGGAGCTGATGACCTCCCGGCCCGTGGTGTTCCCCGGGTTGCCGGTGGTCTTCGGCGGCTCGCTGGTCGCCGCGCTCGTGCTCGCCGGGCTCCTGGTCGACGACCCGCGGATGTGGGTCGGGGTGCTCCTGGGACTGGTCGGCCTGCTGATCGGGCTCCTGCTGGTGCTGCCCGTCGGTGGCGCCGACGTGCCGATCGTGATCTCGCTGCTGAACGCCTTCACCGGCCTGACCGTCGCCGCCGGCGGCTACGTGCTCTCCAACGTGCTGCTGCTGATCGCGGGAACCCTGGTCGGCGCCTCCGGTACCTTCCTGACCCTGCTGATGGCCCGTGCCATGGGCCGCTCGGTGACCAACATCCTGTTCGGCGCGCTCAAGGGCGGCTCGACCCTGGGCGCCGGCGAGGCCAGCGACCGTCCCGTGAGGAGCGTCAACCCGGAGGACGCCGCGATCATGCTGGGGTACGCCGACCGCGTCATCATCGTGCCCGGGTACGGCCTGGCCGTCGCCCAGGCCCAGCACACCCTGCGCGAGCTGGTCGACGTACTCGTGGAGAAGGGCGCGCGGGTCGACTACGCGATCCACCCCGTCGCCGGCCGCATGCCCGGGCACATGAACGTGCTCCTCGCCGAGGCCCAGGTGCCCTACGAGCAGCTTCGCGAGATGGACCAGATCAACGGTGACTTCAAGGATGCCGACGTCGTCCTCGTCGTCGGCGCGAACGACGTGGTCAACCCGGCCGCCAAGACGACGCCGGGCGCCCCGATCTACGGGATGCCGATCCTCAACGCCGACGAGGCCCGGCAGGTCATCTTCATGAAGCGTTCGATGCGGCCGGGTTTCGCGGGCATCGAGAACGAGCTGCTCTTCGACGAGAAGACCTCGCTGCTGTTCGGTGACGCGAAGGACTCCATGGGCAAGCTCCTCAACGCCGTCAAGGCGCTCTGAGCCGCGGCTCCCGCGCCACGTATGACGTTGTGGGTCCTCGGTCGTTGACGGGGTATGACGCAGAACGACGACGACGAGCCGATGCTCAAGCCCGACGGACATCGGTACGAGAGGCCGGAGTCCCGCGAGACGACCGTCAGCAAGGAGGTCGTCTACGCCATCCTCGGGCTGCTCGTGGTGATCATCGCGATCCTGATCGCGACCGGGAAGGTCCAGATCTTCCCGGCGGGCTGAGCGACGGAGCTACTCCGCCAGCCCGTACAGCCGGTCGCCGGCGTCGCCGAGACCCGGGACGATGTAGCCCTTGTCGTTGAGCTTCTCGTCCATCGCCGCGGTGACGACCGTGACCGGGACGTCGTGTTCCGCCAGCTCGCCCTCGAGGCGCTGGCACCCCTCGGGCGCGGCGAGCAGACAGATCGCGGTGATGTCGTCGGCGCCGCGATCGGTGAGGAACCTGATCGCAGCGGCGAGGGTGCCGCCGGTGGCGAGCATCGGGTCGAGCACGTAGCACTGCCGGCCGGCGAGGTCGTCGGGCAGCCGCTCGGCGTACGTCGAGGCCTGCAGCGTCTCCTCGTTGCGCATCATCCCGAGGAACCCGACCTCCGCGGTCGGCAGCAGCTTCATCATCCCTTCGAGCATGCCGAGTCCGGCGCGCAGGATCGGCACCACCATCGGCTGGGGCGAGGAGAGCCGCACACCGGTCGTCGGGGCCACCGGCGTCGTGATCTCGAACGGCTCCACGCGGACGTCGCGGGTCGCCTCGTAGGCCAGCAGCGTGACCAGCTGGTCGACCAGCCGGCGGAAGGTCGGGGAGTCTGTCCGCTCGTCGCGCAGCGCGGTGAGCTTGTGGGCGACGAGCGGGTGGTCGACGACGATCGTGCGCATGGCTCGCACCCTAGCGGGAGCGCCGGATCGGCCCGGTGCCGACGGCGACCGGCTCGCGACCTCCGGCAACGCCCGGCGCGGGCGCGGGATCAGGGTTGGCACCGCCTGACGCCTCTGTCACCCTGGATGTGTCCTGTCGGTGCCGATGACGATCGGAGGTGGCCGTGAGCGAGCAGATCGATGGCGTCGACTTCGCGTTGGCCGCCTACCGGGAAGAGGGTGTGTGGCAGGTAGCCGAGCTGGCGCACGACGTGCTCAGCGACGTACCGAGCCTGTGCGGCGCCCTGCGCCGGTTCCCGGGTGACGGCGGGGCGCTCGGCATGGTCGCGATCGACGAGGACTTCTTCGTGATCGTGCGGGTGGCCGGTCCCTCGGTGCGCATCCTGCTCTCCGACATCACCGCCGCCGAGGAGTGGGAGCTGGCCAGCTCGGCGGTCGGCGAGCTCGGCCTGCCAGAGCCGGACGACGACGACGAGCAGGCACCGGCCGGCGACCTCGACATCCTCGGAGACCTCGGGATGGGTGCCATGGACATGGGCGTGCTGCTCGACGACTTCGACCTCTACCCCGACGAGATGCTCTCCGACGTGGCGCGCCGACTGGGCTTCGGCCAGCTCTTCGACGAGGCCGTCGGGCTCACCTCGGCCTGAGCCCCGAGCCCCGTGCCCGAGTCCCCGAGTGTCCCGTTGGTCGTGCACGACGTCGCGATGCGCGCCGCCCTCGACGAGGCACGTCGCGCGCACGAGTCGGGCGACGTCCCGATCGGCGCCGTCGTGCTCGACCCAGCGGGCTCGGTGATCGGGCGTGGGCACAACGTCCGTGAGCGTGACGGCGATCCGACCGGCCACGCCGAGCTGGTCGCCCTCCGTCGTGCGGCGGAGGCGACAGGCGAGTGGCGGCTCGCCGGCTGCACCCTCGTGGTCACCCTCGAACCGTGCACCATGTGCGCCGGCGCCGCAGTCCTCTCGCGCGTGGACCGGCTCGTGTTCGGGGCGTACGACGCCAAGGCCGGGGCCGTGGGATCGCTCTGGGACGTGGTCCGCGACCGTCGTCTCAACCACCGTCCCGAGGTCGTCGGCGGAGTGCTCGCCGACGAGTGCTCGGCCCTGCTGGACGATTTCTTCGCCCACCAACGCCTCGGGTAGCCTCTCCGGCGGTGGCGTGTCCGAGCGGCCTAAGGAGAACGCCTCGAAAGCGTTTGTGGGCGCAAGTCCACCGCGGGTTCAAATCCCGCCGCCACCG
>DATAOY010000064.1:0-96388 GCA_036265495.1 Nocardioides sp.
ACCGCGTGCTCCTCCAGTACCGACAGCGGGATCACCTCGAGCGCACGCGCGTTGGTCGACGCCAGGACGACGGGCGCCGCGACGCCCTCGCGGTACGCCTCCAGCCACCGCACGGCCACCACGCACCAGCGATCGCCGGCCCGCAGGCCGGGGAAGGCGTACTCGGGCACCGGGGTCATCAGGTCGTTGCCGACCGACCGCTGCTGCTCGAGGAACTCCTCGGTCACCACCGTGCAGACGGCGTGCAACCCGATGTCCTCGTCGCCACACGAGCACCTCCCGTCGCGGTAGAACCCGGTCACCGGGTCGGTGCCGCACGGCTCCAGCGGACCGCCGAGGACGTTGAGCTCGAGCGCGGGATCGGTCATGCGCCCCATGATGCCGTCCGGCACCCCAGGCCCGTGCGGACGAGTTCGCGGGCCGTTCGGCCGGACTTCGGGCGATTCCGATGACATGGCGCGCGCGGAGCACTAGAAAGACCCTCACGGAACGGGGGTTCCCATGGCGCAGGTGTCGCCCGACGTGACCATCGCCCGATGGCGCAAGTACGGCATGGACCGTCTGTACGTCGCACTCGCCGACGGCACGAAGGTCGGCTACTGGGACCTGGTGACCGACGAGCCGCACCCCGAGAAGCCCGAGCTCCAGCGGATGCTGGCGTCGGCGTACGACGTGTGGGCGACGAGTCGGTCCCCCGAGGCCAGCGTGGCCGGGTGACGGCCGACCCGCGACCGACGGGGCACGGTCAGTCGCGATCCCAAGGCGCGTCCTCGCCCATCTTCGCGTAGTACTTGGCGAGGTGGCTCTTCACCCGGTCGATGTCGTCGCGGGGCAGGTCGACGCCGCCGCGGCCGCCGGCCATCACATTCCCGGCGGCCATCACGCCGCGGGGCACCGCCTTCAGCCGGCCGTCGATCACATCCGCGATCAGCAGCTTGTACCCCGTGAAGTTCTCCGTGCTGTCCGCGTCGTACCAGACGTGGGCGTCGCGGTACCTCTGGTTCGGCTCGTCCTCGGCGTCGGCCCAGGCGCGCACGCGCTTCTCCGCGGCATCGCCGTCCCACGAGCGATCTCGGTCGGCCAGGGGCAGGTCCTGGAAGGTCGTCACAGCCATACCGGTGCGGTACCCACCTCTGCGCCGATCACTCGTTGCCGAGGATCGCCTCGCCGGAGGACACTGCCTTCGAACGACTCGGGCGCGCCTGGGAGGTCGTGATGGGCACAGTCGACGGGGAGCGGGACGACCGGGTTCTGGCCTACTCCCGCGGACTCTCGCTGTTCATCGTGCCCTTCCTCCTGGTCGCCTTCGTCATCCTCTACCTCTTCCCGGGGCACACGGCGCGGCTGTGGTCCTGGCACGTCGCGATCTCGATGACGTCGATGGTGCTGGCGTCGGCGTACCTCGGCGGCGCGTACTTCTTCCTCCGCGTCGCCCGCTCCCGGCACTGGCACGAGGTCGGCACAGGCTTCCTGGCGGTCACCGCGTTCGCAAGCCTGCTCGGGGTCGCCACGCTCCTGCACTGGGACACGTTCCTCCACGACCACGTGGCGTTCTGGCTCTGGGCGGGCCTGTACTTCACCGCGCCGTTCCTGGTCATCGGCGCCTGGCTGGCCAACCGCCGGTACGCCGCGCCCCCGACCGCAGGAGAAGTCGTGCTGCGCCCGCTGGAACGTCGGCTCGTCGTCGCGGTCGGGCTCCTCGCCCTGGCCACCGGCCTCGCCCTCTTCCTGGCGCCGGGCACGATGAACGACCTCTGGCCGTGGCCGCTGACGCCGCTGACGGCCCGCGTCATCGGGGCGACGTTCTGCCTCGGCGGGGCGGGTGTCGGCGTCTGGTTCGACCCGCGCTGGACCTCGATGCGGGTCATGCTCCAGGTCGAGATCCTGATGCTGGTGCTCATGCTGATCGCCGCCGTGCGCGCCCGGGACGAGCTGATCAGGAGTCACGCTCTGGCCTGGCCCCTGCTCCTCGGCAGCCTGCTGATGCTGGCCGGGTCGGCGTACCTCTGGCTGACCTACGAGCACCATCCCCGACCCGTCCGCGGCCCGCGCGGTCTCGACGAGCTCGGCCGGCGCGCGGCCTAGGGACGCCTAGCCGGCTGGAGGCAGGGTCACCCCGAACCCCGCGACGGCCAGACGCAGCAGCACCTGCCCCGGCGCGAGGAGGTCGGCGATCCGGGCGGCGCTCAGCACCTCCAGCTCGCCCAGCCGTACGTCGTACGACGCGGCGCCGGCGAGGCGGGCGGCCTGCAGCTCGGTCGTGTTGTGCCAGACCTTCATCCGCGACTCGCGCAGGAACCGCTTGGACGAGATCCGGTTCAGCGGCTGCAGCACCCGGTCGGTGAACGACCGGCCGTGCACGGCCAGCTCGGCGTCCTCGGCGGCCACCCGGGACGAGAGCACGCCGTCGATCCGCTCGTGGTCGCGACGACGCGACGCCATCAGGGACGTGTCGGCGAAGTCGTCGTCCGAGATGACGGCCAGCAGTGCCTGCGGCAGGTCGTAGTTGACGTGGGCGTTGATGCCGAGGAGGACGTGCCGCAGCGCCGGCAGGTCGGGCGGCGCATCGAAGGCGAGCCGCCAGGGACGGGTCGGCGTGCCACCCGAGAGGTGGGCGTCGAGCGCCACGACGTACAGCTCCGCGAACGCGACGTCCCATCGCTCGACCCACTCCGGGTCCTCGAACTCGCCGGCGTCGACCGCCTTGCCGACCGCGAGCGTCGTGCGCTGGTAGGTGCCGAGGAACTCGCGGAGATGGGCCTGCTCGGGCGCGAGCCCGTCGAGCCGTGCCTGCATGCTGCGGACGACGGTCTCGACGGGCCCGGACACGAGCGCGTCCCTACGCCGGTGTGTCGGGCGCCGGTGTGTCGGGTGCCGTGTCGGGCGCCGAGGTGTCGGGCGCCGAGGTGTCGGGCCGATGTGCCCGCTCGGAGCCGGTGGGCTCGAGGTCGTCGTGCACGTGATGGCGGACGCCGCGGTCGGGTCGAGCGAGGAAGAAGTACGCCGCCCCGACGACCGCGATCACGAACATGACCACCAGGGTGATCCAGTCCAGGTTGAAGTACGCCCGCGGCGATGACAGGCCGGTCGGCAGCACCACGTTGATGAGCATCAGCCCGAGGTAGAGGGTGGCCACCACGGTCACGGCCATGCCCCAGCGCCCGAGCTGGAACCGGCCCTCGGGGACCCAGCCGCGTGCCCGAGCCACCCAGGCGCCGATCACCGTCAGCAGGAAGGACAGGTAGATGCCGCTGACGCCGAAGGACACCAGGGCCACGAGCGCGTTGACACCGCCGGGGTAGGTGATGAACAGGAAGTGCTTGTCCTGGGCGGGTGAGGCGAACACCAGCAGCACGAACAGGACCGTGACGAGGGCGCCGCCCACCAGCGCGTTGACCGGCGTACCGAAGCGGTCGTGGATCCGGGCGATCCACGACGAACCCGGCAGTGCCTCGTCGCGCGCGTAGGAGAACGCCAGTCGGCTGCCGGCGCCCTGGATGGAGGTCCCGCACGAGAAGAAGGCGAAGATGATCATCAGCAGCAGGAAGTCCTGCACGCCCGAGGGCAGCTGCCCGAGGATGAACGGGACGCCGCCTCCGACGGCGTCGCTGACGCCCGCGGCACCGTCGCCAGGCACGGCCAGCAGGAGTGCCCCGGTCAGCACGATCGAGCCGATCCCGCCCCAGATCACGGCCAGGCGCATGGCCCGCGGGACCTGGCGGCCGGCGTCCTTGGTCTCCTCCGAGATGTCACCGGCCGACTCGAAGCCGTAGTAGATGTAGACCGGCGCCAGCACCGCGATCAGCGCGGCTGCCAGCCAGCTGCCGTGGAAGTCCAGGCCGAGCGGGTTGGACGCAGCGTGCTGCGCGCCCTGCGTGGTGAAGAGGTAGCCGAGTCCGTGGTGGAAGCCGTGGATCGCCAGGATGAGCGCGATGCCGAAGGTGCCGACGATCTCGACGTACACGCCGAACTGGGCGACGCGCCCCATCACCTGGGCACCGGTGATGTTGAGGATGGTCTGGATCAGCAGGAGCAGCACCGTGATCCACAAGATCGTGAAGTGATCGGTCGGGTCGAGGTTCCACCCGAACCAGTTGTGCGTCAGTGCGGCGAAGTAGCCGACGACCCCGGTGTCCACCGCGGCGACGGTGATCAGCAGCGCGAAACCGTAGAACCAGCCGACGAACCAGCCGTAGCCGGGACCCACGGAGAACTTCGAGTACTGGTAGAGCGCACCCGCGACGGGATAGTGGCTGGCGAGCTCGCCGAAGACCAGCGCGACGAACAGCATTCCGATGATCGGGATGAAGTTCAGCCAGATGTAGGCCGGACCGCCCGTGCCGAGGCCGAGCACGAACAGGGAGTAGATCCCCACCATCGGGGAGAGGTAGGTGAACGCGACCGAGAAGTTGGCGAACAGTCCCAGGACCCGGTGGAGCTGGGGCTGGTAGCCGAGGCTCGCGAGCCTCGCGTCGTCGGTGTCGGTCTCGGGATTGTGGGCAGCAGGGCTCACGGGACGCTCCGGAGGTCGGGCCGCGGCCACCCGGCTCGCGGCACATCAGTCCTGGCCCAGCCCCGACTGAGCCCCGCCCGCCTCCGCCGAGAGGGGCGCGCGGCGAACCGAACATAGACCCGAGTGCCGTGACGCGGAAGACCTCGACCGGCGAAGAGCGCCGTGCTCGCCCTCAGCGCCGGGGCGTGGAGGGGTTCGGCGCGGACACCTGGGCCCCGGACTCCGGCGGGTGGCCGGCCGACATCCACTCCTCGGCCGCGTCGAGCAGCCGCGGCAGGACGAGGGTGGGCAGCAGCACCGGGAGCAGCAGCAGCTTGAACCAGTCCCACGCGGTGTTGCCGGTGAAGCCGGTCCACGCCCAGGGCACCAGGTAGCCGGCGAACACCAGCACGAGCGCGACCGTCCCGCTCATGGTGACGAGCACCGAGTGCCGCGGGGTCCAGCGCGGCGGCGGGCGCCACAGGGTGGCGGTGGCGAGCACCAGCGGGAGCAGAGCGAGGCTCAGCCAGTCCCACAACGTGTTGCCGGTGAAGCCGGTCCAGTCCCACGGCACGAGATAGCCGGCCATCACCAGGCCCGCGAACGCGACCAGCAACGTCACTCCCGTCACCCGGTGGGTGCGGCCGAGATGCTCACGGTGACGGAGCAGGAGCGGCACGAGAGCCACCGTGACCGGAAGAGCCAAGCCCTCCAGCCAGTCCCAGAGCGTCACCTGCGGGGACAGCCCTGTCCACGTCCATCCCTCGGCGTAGCCCGCCCACACGTAGCCCACCATCAGGACGGCCGCGAGGTAGGCCCACCACCACGTGCGTCGACGCGCGTGCTCGCTCACTCCCGCATTCTGCACGTGCCGGAGCACGGGGCAACCGCACGAGACCGACGTCCTCGGGCGAGCCGGTCAGCCGATCGTGATCTCCACGAGGTGCGGGTAGAAGGCAACGCGGCCCGCGATCTCGGACACCGCGTCGTACGGCGAGACGTAGCACCACACCGCGTTCTCGGCGACGGTCTCGCCGTCGGCCAGCGAGTAGTAGGAGGCGTCGCCCTTGTAGGGGCAGTAGGTCGCGTGCGAGGTCGGCTCCAGCACGTCGGCATCGACCGCGTCGAGGGGGAGGTAGTGGACGGGCCGGTACGTCGACTCCTGCAGCACCAGCGCCTGGTCGGTCTTGGCGATGATCCGATCGCCGAACCTGACCGTGACGGTCTGGCCCGAGGGCGTCACGGTGATCGGGTGGTCCGGACCCGGGATGAGGACCTGCTTCTCGGTCATGTCTCGGCAACGGGAGCAGGTGGCGGACGATTCCCGCACAGCGCCCGGAGATCCTTGAGCGCGGCGAACGTCGGGTGCGGACGTCGTCACCCCGTGGCACGATCCGGAGCATGCCCCCTCGTACGCCGGTCGTGCGTGCCCTGCTCGCGATCCTCGCGGCGCTCGCCCTGGCTCTGACCACCGTCACGCTCGGCCAGACGGCCTCCGCGACCGCGCCGCCCTCGTGGGTGGTGCGACCGGGCACCAACCAGGTCGAGGTGCTCGATGCGACTCCCGGGCTCCGGCTGCGCCTGTTGCACGGGGCCACGCCGGTCGCCCACGGGACGGTCGACGCCCAGGGCAGCCTGATGTGGCGCCGGCTGCGCCCCGGCAGCTACTCCGTGCAGACCACCAACCAGGGGGTGACCTCGGGGCCGGTGCACGTGACCGGCATGCACGCGGCGCCGCCGCCGGAGTCGTTCTACCGGGCACAGACCCTCGACAACGGCTTCGGCTTCATCACGACCCGTGACGGCACGACACTGTCGGCCGACGTGTCGTTCCCGGCCTTCGGCTCCCCGCCGTACCCGACCGTCGTGGAGTACAGCGGCTACGACCCGAGCAACCCCGGCGACACGACGTTCGCCCGGCTCTTCAACACCCTGGGCTTCGCCTACGTCGGTGTGAACATCCGCGGCACCGGCTGCTCCGGGGGCTCGTTCCTGCCGTTCGAGCCGGTGCAGAGCCTCGACGGGTACGACGCGATCGAGACCATCGCCGCGCAGCCGTGGGCGAAGTTCCACAAGGTGGGCATGGTCGGCATCTCCTACCCCGGCATCGAGCAGCTGTACGTCGCCCGGTCCCGGCCGCCGCATCTGTCGGCGATCACCCCGTTGTCGATCATCGACGACAGCTACCGCGGCACGCTGTGGCCGGGCGGCATCCTCAACACCGGCTTCGCCGAGCCGTGGGCCTCCCAACGGGCCGAGGACGCCAAGCCGTTCGGCGAGGGCTGGGAGCACGGGATGCACAGCGCCCAGTGCGACGCGAACCAGCTGGTCCGGCTGCAGAACCCCGACCCGGTCGCGCTGATCGAGAACCACCCGTTCTACAACACGACCTACTACCAGAAGATCGACCCGAGCCGGTTCGTCCATCGCATCAACGTGCCCGTGTACCTCGCGGGGGCCTGGCAGGACGAGCAGACCGGTGGCCACTTCCCGGCGTTCCTGCACCGGTTCCGGAGCTCGCCGCACTTCTACGCGACGATGACCAACGGCTCTCACACCGAGTCGCTGAGCCTCGGCGAGTTCGGCCGGTACGCCGACTTCCTGAACCTCTACGTCGGCCGCCGGGTGCCGAACAACGTGAAGGCGCTCGTCGCGCCGACGCTGGCCGCGTCGCTGACGGGGGTCACCGGCCTGTCGCTGCCGAGGCAGAACAACTACCAGGGGATGGACTACGCCCAGGCCAAGCACCTGTTCCAGTCCCAGAAGCACATCCGGGTGCTGTTCGAGGAGGGTGCCGCCAAGGGGCAGCCGTCCGGTGCGCCGCTGCCACGCTTCGTCCGCCGGTTCGCCTCGTGGCCGGTGCCGGGGCGCACGCCGACCCGCTTCTTCCTGCGCACCGACGGCAGGCTGACGCACGGCGAGCCGAGGCACGGCGGTGCGCCGAGGTCGTTCTCGGCCGATCCGTCGGCGCTGCCGGCCACCGACTACTCCGGCTCCAGCAGCGGCATCTGGAGAGCTCACCCGAAGTACCACTGGCGGCAGATCCCGAAGGGCACCGGTCTCGGCTGGGTCACCCGGCCGATGAGGAAGGACATGGTCGTCATCGGTGGCGGTTCGCTGGACGTCTGGGTGAAGACGGTCGCCCGTGATGTCGACCTTGAGGCCACGATCACCGACGTCCGGCCCCACGGGCGCGAGGTGTACGTGCAGAGCGGCTGGCTGCGCGCCAGCCACCGCCGGCTCGACGCCTCCGCCTCGACGGTGCTCCGCCCGGTGCACACAGACCTGCGCCGCGACGCTCGCGACATGCCGCGGGGGACCTACCAGAGGCTGCGGATCGAGATCCCGGCCTTCGCCCAGCCCTTCCGGGTCGGCGACCGGCTCCGGGTCACGCTCGACGCGCCCGGGGGCGCCAAGCCGCTCTGGGCGTTCCGGACCATCGACCACGGTCAGCGGGTGAAGGTCGGCACCGGCCGGCGGCACACCTCGTCGCTCGTGCTGTCGGTGGTGCCGGGGATCGCCGTACCGAGGACCGAGCCGCCGTGCCGGTCGCTGCGGTCGCAACCCTGCCGGACCTACCACGGCTGAGCCTGTGAGAGGGCCGTGGCCGGCACGCTGACGCGCCAGGTAAAGAAATGCCCGTGGCCTCGGCGGGTCAGGTGTTTTCCTGCGGGTGTTCATTACGCTGACCCTCGACATCTGGGGGGGTGTGGCGTATGGCTGAGGCCGACAAGGTGATCAACGCCGTGATGAAGGCGACGGGGGAGTCGTACGAAAGGGTGTCGACCTTCGCGTCGGCGGCGCACGAGACAGTCGACGAGTGCGTGACCGACGACATCTCGGTGGTGGCGCCACCGCTGGTGATCGGCCGGCTCGGGTGCCCGGTCCTCGACCGGCTGCTCCTGCGGCTGGGCGACGGACGGTGGCAGCTGCCCGAGAGCGTCGACGTCACCGAGGCCGAGCTCGCGGACACGTTGATGCTGCCGATCGAGACGGTGGCCCGATATCCGATGATCGGCCGGTTCGGGCTGCTGGCCCGTTGCATGGACCGGCTGTCGATCGAGGACGCCGACGCGGAGGGCTACCTGACGATCCTCGACGCGTGGCTCGCGAGCTTCGGCCCGGACGCCGAGGGGCGGCCCAGCCCGTATCCGGTGTGGGCGCTGCCCAACCGCGACGCGTTCGAGGGCTGGCTGCTCGCGCGGCTCGACATCCTGCACAAGCTGGGCTTCGCGGTCCGGCTCGCGAACGACGAGATGGACGGGATCCGCGGCCAGCAGCACATGTTCGTGGACGGTCGGCGTGCCGACCTGCTGCTGCGCTTCACGCACGACTGCGAGAAGGGTGCGGCCGACGACTGGCTGGTCGTGGAGAGCAAGACGACCGCGGTCGGCATCGGCGCACTCGACCAGCTCGCGTTGTCCGTCGACTGGCTGCGCGCCGAGTCGCGCCCGGGCGCCGTACACGGGATGCTGATCGCGGACGGGCTGAGCCTCGAGGTGGAGCGCGGGCTTCGTGAACGACGGTTCCACTACCAGTCGATGACCGCGATCGGGTATCGCCGCTGGGTGCGGACGCACTCGCCGCTGCACCCCGAGATCTCGCACGACGCGACCACGATCAACTATCCGCAGAACCTCTCGGTGCGCACCCTCGCGGGCGCGCTCCGCTGAGCCGACCGGTCCTTCCGGGTTCTCCGGACTCCTCCCCCGGCGACGGCCGGGGGAGGTGCCATGTCCGGGCCCCTGCATGTGGCCCGCGCGTGTGGCCGGTGCGTGTGGCCGGTGCGTGTGGCCGGTGGTGCTGCCGTTTCGCCGACGGCGAACGCGGGGGCGAATCGGGAATTGAGTCGACCGGACTCAAGTTTCACCGGGTGAACGGCCCGTGCCCACGGGCCCGCATCCCAGGAGCAACACCATGAGCAACACCCTGTCCCGTCGCCCGCGCGACCCGTTCTTCGCCGAGTTCGACACCCTGGTCCGCTCCGCGTTCGGGCCGTCGGCGTCCGCCGGCCTCGCCCGCAGCCGGTCCGGCAGCACGAGCTTCAGCCCCGCCGCCGAGGTGCACCGCGACGGCGACGACGCGGTGATCCGGGTCGAGCTGCCGGGCGTCTCCACCGACGACGTCACCGTCGAAGTGAAGGGTCGGCACCTCGCGATCAGCGGCAGCCGTCGCGACCAGCGCGAGGAGCGGTCCGAGCAGTCGGGCCGGCGGTTCAGCGAGTTCCGCTACGGCAGCTTCACGCGCTCGTTCCGGCTCGCCCCGAACGTGACGGCCGAGGCCGTGTCCGCCTCGTACGACGCCGGCGTGCTGACCGTGCGGGTGACCGGCGCCTACGCCGACGCCGACGGTCACCGGATCGAGATCCGCACGGGCTCCCCCGAGCTGGTCGCCGACGAGACCGGCGAGCAGGAGGGCTGACCGCCCGCCTGACCGGAGAGCGAGGGCCCGGCCACCCCCGTGGTGCCCGGGCCCTCTTCTCGTCGCCGCAGCTCCTCACGAACCGAGCGTGTCCTCCGTCGAAGCCGCAGCGAGAGGTCGCCACGGTAGGTCGCGGAGCAGGGGGTGGGGACCATCCCCAAGGGTGGATTGTGTCCTCGGCACTCAGGGGCTGAGCCGCCGCCACCGCGACCGCCAGGAGCGCCAGCTCAGGGCGACCCGCCAGCCGACCAGGAAGACACCCAGCACGATCGCGGCCACGACGATGAACGCGAGCGCCGTGCCGCCGCCGCTCGCAGAGCGCACGACCAGGCCGATCACGACGGTCCACACCCAGACGCGCACGCCCGCTCGGATCGCGGTCGGCCGCAGCCGGGAGTACGCCGTGAGGGCCAGGCCGAGCCCGGCTCCGAGCAGGAACGGCCAGGCGGTGTGCCAGACGCCGTGGACGCCGGTCGACTCGTGGTGGTTGGCCCGGCCGATGAGGGTGAACAGCAGGACCGCCACCGCATCCGCGACGACGGCGATCGGCCACGCGTGGCGGCGGATGTCGAGCGGCATGCCGCGAGTCTGTCATCGCGATCTCCGGTTGAGCCTCCGGCCCTGGCCTGGGTAGATTCGGCGCGCGCACCGAAGGGGTGCCACCCGTCCGCGGAAAGGGCCGAGCCCACCCGAGCACCACCGAGATGATCAGACAACGGTCTCTCCGCCGATCAGCGGACGTCGGCACGATGGAGGAACCGTCATGGTCGATCTCGAGCAAGCCCGGCGACGCGCGAAGGAGCGGCTCCGCGAGGAGCGGCGCACCTCGCCCGCCCTGAAGCTCACCACCGTCCAGCACGAGGTCGCACGCGACCTCGGTTACGTCGGCTGGCCGGCGCTGGTGCGCGACACCGAGCGCTTCCGCCCGGTCGCGGATCCGGATGCGGTCGCGTGGGGACGCATCCGCCGCGTGAGCGTCGTCTGTCTGGTCGAGGACCCCGATGCGACGGGCGGTGCGGTGCTCGTGCTGCACCAGCGCGACGGACGATGGGTGGTCCCGAGCGGCCCGCGGCAGCCCGGCGAGGACGTCTGGGACGACTCCGTCCTGAGGATCCCGCTCGAGACGATGGGCTTCCGGCGGCAGGAGACGCACCCGTTCGCGCTGGACCACGACCGGAGGCACGTCGTGTTCTGGGTCTTCGGGGGCGCGTACGCCGGCACCCGTCTGGACGCGGCACAGGTCGCGTGGTGGACCGGCTCCGTGGCGGCAGGGGTGTCGCTCCTGCGGTCGCAGGGTGATGGAGCACTGGCGGCACTGGTCGAGGCCGCGGACGAGTCGCGGCGGACCATGTCCTACGCGCGGCGTACCGCCGACGTGCACCGGACGCTGGTCGGCGCCTACCTGTCCTCGGGCACGCCGCAGGGCGGGTCGGGCTTCGGTGGGTCGGGGGAGGCGTGGCGGGAGGCGCGCGGAGTGCTGGTCGACGCCCTCGAACTCTCGCGGCCCCGGCTGCGGTTCCTCGACCACGCCTGTGCGAACGGCCACCTCGCGGTCTCGATGGCGGCGTGGGCCGCGGAGCGCGGGATCGAGGTGGATCCGTACGGCGTCGACATCGCGCCGGAGCTCGTCTCCCGCGCCGGTGGCGATCACCCGTCCCTCGCCGGGCACTTCTTCGTGGGCGACGCGCTGACCTGGGTGCACCCCGACGGCGAGCGCTTCGACGTCGTCCACCTGCTGCTCGACGTCGTACCGGCCGCACGGCATCCCGAGCTGATCCGGCACCAGCTCGACCACGTCGTGGCACCAGGCGGTCGGCTGGTGTTGAGCGAGTACGGCGATCCGCCGTCCGCCCGTTCCGCCGAGGCTCAGGTGACCCGAGCCGGCTTCACCGTCGCCGGCCGCACCCGCCAGCCGACCCGCGGCGGTCGGGAGCGCGGCTTTCCGAGCGTCTGGATCGACGCCCGACCGGCCGCCGAACCGCCCGGTGCAGCTCAGTAGCCGACGAGGTGCGGAGTCGCGCTGACCACGTGGAGGTCGACCGCGGGCCCGGGGACGGTGAGCGTGTCCGGGATCGTCTGCCAGCCGCCGTTGCCGACGCGGTACCGGCCGGCGTACGTCGTGTCCACGCTCGGCCGCACGCTGCCCACGCGGGTGTAGCGGTGGGTGACCCGGAGGTCGGGGTACGGCGCCCCGGGGTCGGTGGTGGTGACGTCGCCGCCCTCGCTCCCGAAGTGCCAGGCGTACCCGGTCGGGGTGGCCTCGATCGTCACCCGCTGCCCGATCAGGGTCACGGTCCGGGTCGTGGGACGGGTGTTGGTCGTGTAGAAGTTCGTGTCGAAGTTGACCAGGGTCCGGCCCCCGGGCGGCTGGACGACCAGCGGGGACGCCGGCCAGGCCAGGCGTGCGAACGCGTGCTGGACCATCGCCGGCGTCAGTCCGCCCAGGCGCCGCGACTCCTGCTTGCTGAGGCAGGACTGCCAGTCGAGCGGCGTGGGGTTCGCGTCCTGGTAGACGTTGAAGAGGAACCCGTCGTGGCCCCCGATGGTGCAGGTCGCCGGCTCGGCACAGAGGGCGGTGCCACCGATCTCGCAGGCCGGGCGGATGGAGTAGGTGTGGTCGGCGTGCCCGGCGATGTACTCGTTGGTCTCGGACCCGGACTTCACACATCCTTGCGATATGTGGCCGAGATCGGTTGCCGCGTGACACGTGGTGCCGTTAGACGCGATGGAAGGCGGCTGCCAAGTGCAACTCAGCGCAAGTACCGTGGCGGCGATGAGCAGCGACTTCACGACGCCAACTCGGCTTTGCTGCTCAAGTTCCAGGTGCCGCCAGAAGGCTCAAGATCGAGCAATTCTGTGGTGACGCCGCCGGAGAAGTGTCGGATCCGACCGTCCCGCGACGTCTGATACGTCGTAGGCAGCGAGCGATTCTTGACTGCGTACGTGGTCGCGTCGTTGTGCCTGGAATTGACCTTGATCGAGAGGATCTGCCACCCGCCCCACTTCACAAAGCCCCCTGCCGCGTAGTAGCGACTCACTTGCTCGGTGAGATTCCTACACGCCGTGCATCCCTTGCTCAGCGCCAGGTACGCCTCGACCTGCCCCGTGTTCTCCATGCGCTTCTCGGCCTCAGCCCAACGCCGGATGAACGCCTCCGGGCTCTCGTGTGGCGGCGTCCCGGTGGGCGACGACGAGGTGGGGTGCGGCGAGACCGGCGGGTCGGCGATCGACGCGTCGTCGCCGCCGCACGCGGCCAGCAGGACGATCGGCGCGGCGAGCGCGCCGGCAAGGCTGCCGATCAAGAAACGCGGTACGCCCATCGAAGCGGTGCCTCCCGAGACGGCTCACGATGTGTGGACCAACCGTACCCACATCACGCGGGCTCGGCGAGCACGTCGTCGAGCGGCAGGGGAAAGACGTCGTCGTCATGGGCGAGGTGCACGACCTCCAGCCGTGCCGAGGCCTGCTGCCCCGCGGCGTACAGCTCCCTGGCCCACGCTCGATCGGATGCATCGGGACGGCCGGAGCCCGGGCGCGTGCGCAGGAAGGCGAACCGGGTGCGGCTCCCGGCGAGGTGGGTCAGCAGCCCGGCCAGCGCTTCGGCGTCGCCGTCCTCCGGTGGCAGCTCGGTGAGCGAGATCTCCAGCACGCGCGGGACGGGCCGGTCGTCCTGCACGACCACCATCCACAGCGAGCACCGGGTGAACCCGAGCGGCGTCATCAGCCGCCGCCACATCCGCTCGACATCGGCCTGGGTGCGGAGCACCGGGACGAAGGGGTGGTCGGTCATGACCACGACGATGCCCCGATCCGAGGGTCGTCGCGAACGCTCGTCCACAGCCCACGGTCGTCGAGGTGCGCACGTACCTGGATCGGGGGAAGAGGACTGCCCGATGAAGGGGCAGGCTATGACCATGGAGTACGCGGGAGCCGTCGAGATCGCGCCACCGTTCCGGGCCGGTGCCCAGGACTGGGTGCGAGGCTCCGCCTGGACGCCCTCGCGCGACGGGCAGACCATCCGGCCGCGTGCCGACGTCACGCTCGAGGACTGCGTCGGCTCGCTGCGCGACCTGGTGACCCTGGACGCGGGTGAGCGCACCTACCTGGGCGTGGTCGCGGCGTACGACCCCGACACCGGCGCGATGGTCGCGGTCAGCGTTCGCGACGGTCGGGTGTCCCGACGCGTGATCGGGAAGCCGCGGGCCCGGCCGGAGTCGAACGTGATCGACCTGGCCACGCACCGGCGCTCGGCCTCGCGACGGATCAGCTAGCGCCGGGCCGCCACCGGCGGTGCGAGGTGCCGGCCTCTCCGGAGCGGATCAGCTCTAGCCGCGGCTTCGGGCCGTCCGACCGGCCCGTCTGCGGCTTGCGTCGTCCGGCCCGCCACGGGTCGGGCCAGATCGCGCCCGGCCCGTCGTAGTCCTGCTCGACGGCCGCGTGCAGGGTCCACATCGGGTCGTACAGGTGCACCCGGCCCAGGGCGCACAGGTCGGCCCGGCCGGCCATCAGGATCGAGTTCACGTCGTCGTACGACGAGATCACGCCGACCGCGATCGTCGGGATGCCGAGCCGGTTGCGGATCGCGTCGGCGTACGGCGTCTGGTAGCTGCGGCCGAAGGCCGGCCGCTCGCGCTTGGTCACCTGCCCGGTCGAGACGTCGATCGCGGCCGCCCCGGCCTCGGCGAAAGCACCTGCGACGGCCAGCGCGTCCTCGAGCGTCTGACCGTCCTCGACCCAGTCGGTGGCCGAGATGCGCACGGTCATCGGCTTGTCGCGGGGCCAGACCGCGCGCATCGCGTGCCAGACCTCGAGCGGGAAGCGAAGGCGTCCGGTGACGTCGCCGCCGTACTCGTCCGTCCGGTGGTTGGTCACCGGGGAGAGGAACCCGGACAGCAGGTAGCCGTGTGCGCAGTGCAGCTCGAGCAGGTCGAAGCCCGCCTCGGCCGCCCGCCTGGCGGAGGCCACGAACTCCTCGAGGATCTCGTCGAGGCCGGCGCGGTCGAGCTCGTGCGGCGTCTGGTTGTCGGGGGAGTAGGCGACCGGCGAGGCCGCGACCACCGGCCAGTTGCCGGACTCCAGCGGCTCGTCGATGCCCTCCCACATCAGCTTCGTCGACCCCTTCGCGCCGGAGTGGCCGAGCTGGCAGCCGATCGCCGCCGACGTGTTCGCGTGCACGAAGTCGACGGCCCGCGCCCACGCGTCCCGCTGCTCGTCGGTCCACAGACCCCCGCACCCGGGACTGATCCGGCCGGTCGGCGACGGGCAGATCATCTCGGTCATCACCAGCCCTGCGCCGCCGAGCGCCTTCCCGCCGAGGTGCACCAGGTGGAACTCCGTGGGTACGCCGTCCGCCGCGACGTACATGTCCATCGGCGAGACGATCACCCGGTTGTTGAGCGTCAGCCCCGGACCCTCGGCGGCGCGCAGGGTCACCGGCTGGAACATCGGCGGGGTCTCGGCCCGACCGGGCTCGACCGACGACTCCGAGACGTGCGCGGCGTACCAGGCCTCGCAGCGGGCGACGAACTCCGGGTCCCGCACGCGCAGGTTGTCGTAGGTGACCCGGCGCGACCGCGTCATGATGTTGAACGCGAACTGGGTGGGCTCCTGGTGCACGTACTGCCCGAGGTTCTCGAACCACTCCAGGCTCGCCTGGGCCGCGCGCTGGGTGGAGAGCACGACCGCCTTGCGCTCCTCCTCGTACGTCGCGAGCGCCCGGCCGATGGACCCCGGTCCGGCCGGCTCCTCGTGCAGGCACGCCGCGAGCGCCAGGGCGTCCTCCATCGCGAGCTTGGTGCCGGAGCCGATCGAGAAGTGCGCGGTGTGCGCGGCGTCGCCGAGGATCACCACGTTGTCGTGCACCCAGTGCTCGTTGCGGACCGTGGTGAACGAGATCCAGCGCGAGTTGTTGGCCATCACCTCGTGACCGTCGAGCACGTCGGCGAACAGCTCGCGGATCAGCGCGATCGACTTCTCGTCGGACTCGCCCGGAGCCCAGTCGCGGTCGGCGTAGTCGGAGAACCCGGCGCGACGCCACACCGCGCTGGTCATCTCGACGATGAACGTCGAGCCGGTGGCGTCGTACGGGTAGCCGTGGATCTGCATCACGCCGTACGGCGTCTCGCGGACGTAGAACTTGAACGCGTCGAAGACCAGGCTGGTGCCGAGCCAGATGTAGCGGCAGTCGCGCACGTCGAGGGCCGGGCCGAAGGTGTCGGCGTACCGCCGGCGGACGGGGGAGTTGAGCCCGTCGGCGGCCACGACGAGGTCGTACGACGCGGCCAGCTCGCCGACGTCGGGCGCCTCGGTGCGGAAGTTGAGGGTGACCCCGAGCTCGCCGCACCGTTCCTGGAGGATCTCCAGCAGCCGCCGCCGGCTCATCGCGGCGAAGGCGTGGCCGCCGCTGGTGACCACCTCGTCCTTGACGTGGACGTCGATGTCGTCCCAGATCGCGAACTCACGCTGCATCCGGGTGAAGACCGCGGGGTCGGCGTGCTCGATGCCGCCGAGCGTCTCGTCGCTGAACACCACCCCGAAGCCGAAGGTGTCGTCCGCGGCGTTCCGCTCCCAGACCGTGATCTCGTGCCGGCCGGGCCCACCCGGGGTGGCCGCGAGCTGCTGGGCGAGCGCCGAGAAGTAGAGGCCGCCGGGGCCGCCACCGATCACCGCGATCCGCAATGCCCACCTCCGGAGGTCCCGACCAGACGGCCCCGCCCGAGATCGGCGGGGGGCTGTCCGGGTGCCGAATGGCCGGGATGACCCCCTGAACATAGCGTCTTCTTGACGGGCGTTGTCAAGGCGCAATACGGTCCCCGGTATGGTCGGCGGCGTGAGTGGATCCGCGCCAGAGGCCGCCTTCGGGCTGACGGCCGAGCAGCAGGCGTACGGCGGATGGGTGCGCTCGGCGGCGGATGCGCTCGAGGCCATCGACCCGGTCCACGGCGCGGTCAACCGGCCGTTGGTGGAGGCGCTGGGTCGAGAGGGGCTGCTGCGAGGGTTGTTCGGAGGCAGACCCGACGAGCCACCCCGCGACGCGGCCGCCATGCAGCTGTGCCTCCTGCGCGAGATGCTCGCGACGGTCAACACCGAGGCGGAGACAGCTCTCGCTCTCCAGGGCCTCGGCTCGTACCCGATCCTCCAGTCCGGCACGGACGCGATCCGCGACCGCTGGATCCCGGGCGTCGCGAGCGGTGACGTCGTACCGGCGTTCGCGCTCTCGGAGCCCGATGCCGGGTCCGACGCCGGGGCGCTGACCCTCGAGGCGCGTCCCGACGGCGACGCCTGGACGCTGCACGGCACCAAGACCTGGATCTCGAACGCGCCGGACGCCGATGTCTACTCCGTCTTCGCCCGCACGACACCCGGCACCAAGGCCCGTGGGATCACCGCGTTCGCGGTCGCCGGCGACGCACCCGGGCTCAGCGGCGAGCGGCTCGACATGGTGGCCCCGCACGCGCTCGGCACGCTCCGGTTCGACGGCGTCCCGGTCACCCGCGACGACCTGCTCGGCGAGGTGGACCAGGGCTTCGCGGTGGCGATGCGGACCCTCGACCTGTTCCGGCCCAGCGTGGGCGCGTTCGCGGTCGGCATGGGCCAGGCCGCCCTGGACGCCAGCCTGGCCTGGGCGCGCGAGCGCCAGCTGTTCGGCGCCGCGCTGATCGACCAGCAGGCGACGCAGCACACCCTGGCGGAGATGTCGACCCGGATCGAGGCCGGTCGTCTGCTGGTACGCCGTGCCGCCGCGGCGTACGACGCCGGGGCGCCGGCCCACGTCGTCACGACCACCGCCGCCCAGGCGAAGCTGTTCGCCACGGAGACCGCCCAGTGGGTCGTCGACCAGGCGGTCCAGCTGCACGGCGCCCGGGGGCTGCAGAGGGGTCATCTGCTCGAGCGGCTCTATCGTGAGGTGCGGGCACCGAGGATCTACGAGGGCGCTTCCGAGGTGCAGCGGACGATCATCGCCCGTGGACTGATCAAGGGGACCGAGTGACGCGATACCGGGCCAGCGCGGGGATCACCGACGACTGGCAGCACTTCGAGCTCTCCGTCTCGGACGGCGTGGCCACGGTGACCCTCAACCGCCCCGAGAAGATGAACGCGCTGACGTTCGAGTCGTACGCCGACCTCCGTGACCTGCTCGCCGAGCTGCCCCACCGAGGCGACACGAGGGTGCTGGTGATCCGCGGCGAGGGCACGGGCTTCTGCGGCGGCGGCGACGTCAACGAGATCATCGGCGAGCTGATCGAGATGGACGCCGCGGGCCTGATCGGCTTCACCACGATGACCGGGGACGTGATCCGGGCGATGCGCGAGTGCCCGATCCCGATCATCGCCGGCATCCAGGGGATCGCTGCCGGCGCCGGCAGCGTGATCGCGATCGCGGCGGACTTCCGCATCTGCACCCCGCAGGCGCGGTTCGCGTTCCTGTTCACCAAGGTCGGGCTGTCCGGCGGCGACATGGGCGCGGCGTACCTGCTCCCGCGACTCGTCGGCTACGGCCGCGCCACCGAGCTGCTGATGCTCGGCGACACGATCGACGCCGAGACCGCCGACCGCTACGGCCTGGTCACCCAGCTCACCGACGACCTCGACGGCGCGTGTGCGGCGCTCGCCCGACGCCTGGCCGACGGGCCCACGCTCGGCCTGCAGCAGACCAAGTCGCTGATCACCCGCGAGCTCGACATGCCGATCGGCCCGGCCATGGAGCTCGATGCGATGACCCAGGCCCTGCTGATGACCACCCACGACCACGCGGAGTTCCACGCCGCGTTCAACGCCAAGCGACCCCCGGAATGGACGGGACGATGAGCCACGACTACCTGAGCGTCGACGACCTGCTCTCCGACGAGGACCGCGCGATCCGCGACACCGTTCGCGACTTCGCCCAGACCGAGCTCGCCCCCCATGTCGCCGAGTGGTACGACGAGGGCACGCTGCCCGACGGCCTCGGCCCCATGTTCGGCAAGCTCGGACTGCTCGGCATGCATCTCGACGGCTACGGCTGCGCCGGCACCAGCGCCACGGCGTACGGCGTCGCCTGCCGGGAGCTCGAGGCCGTCGACTCGGGTGTCCGGAGCTTCGTCAGCGTCCAGGGCTCGCTGGCGATGTTCGGCATCCACCACTGGGGCACCGAGGAGCAGAAGGAGGAGTGGCTGCCGCGGATGGCCACCGGCGAGGCGATCGGGTGCTTCGGCCTCACCGAGTCCGACGCCGGCAGCGACCCCGGCTCGATGAAGACGCGTGCCAGGAAGGACGGCGGGGACTGGGTCCTGACCGGCTCGAAGATGTGGATCACCAACGGCACCCTCGCCGACGTCGCGGTCGTGTGGGCCCAGACCGACGAGGGCATCCGGGGGTTCGTCGTACCCACGGACACGTCGGGGTTCAGCGCCCACAAGATCCAGCGCAAGCTCTCGCTGCGAGCCTCGGTCACCGCTGAGCTCGCCTTCGACGAGGTGCGCCTCCCCGACGAGGCGGCCTTCCCGGAGGTGCGTGGGCTCAAGGGTCCGCTGTCGTGCCTCAACGAGGCGCGCTACGGCATCGTGTGGGGAGCGGTCGGTGCGGCGCGGGCGTGCCTGGAGGAGTCGCTGGCCTACACCGCGGCGCGGGAGCAGTTCGGCCGGTCGTTGTCGTCGTTCCAGCTCACGCAGCGCAAGCTGGCGCTGATGACGGTCGCGGTCAACAACGCGGCACTCGTCGCCTGGCGCCTCGGTGCGCTGAAGGACGCCGGCGCGCTGACGCCGACGCAGGTCTCCTACGGGAAGTACGCCAACGTGCGCGCCGCCCTCGACGTCGCCCGCGAGGCGCGGACCACGCTCGGCGGCGCCGGGATCACGCTCGACCACGCCGTGATGCGGCACATGAACAATCTTGAGACCGTGATGACCTACGAGGGCACCGAGGAGATGCACCTGCTCTCGATCGGTGCCGACCTCACCGGCACCCCGGCGTTCCGGTGAAGCGCGGGGGGGCGGGGGTCTGTCGGATTCACCGCTTAAGCGGTGAACCCGACACATATTGGCCGAAATTTGCGCCACTAAGCACCAGTTTCACCGCTCAAGCGGTGAATCCGCGGCACCCCTCCACCCCCCAGGCGGGGCGATGATCGCGCTGGTCACCGGGGCCTCGAAGGGCATCGGTACGGCGTGCGCCCGGGCGCTGTCGGGGGCGGGCCACCGGGTGGCCCTGGTCTCGCGCGACAGGGGGGCGCTGGGCGCGGTGGCCGCGTCGTTGCCCGGGGAGTCGCTGGTGGTACCGGCCGACCTGCTCGACCCGGTGGCGATCGAGGCCGCCTTCGACCGGGTCGAGGCGGAGTGGGGAGCGGTCGAGATCCTCGTGCTGAACGCAGGAGCGTCGATGTCGGCCCCACTGGTGCGGACCAGCGACGAGGACTGGCAGCGGATGCTCGACCTCAACCTGACCGCGCCGTTCCGGTGCCTGCGGCGCGCGCTGCCGTCGATGACCTCGGCCGGCTTCGGCCGGGTGGTGGTGATCGCCTCGGTGGCGGGGAAGGTCGGCTCGGCGCGGATCGCGGCGTACACCGCGAGCAAGCACGGCGTCCTCGGCCTCGTGCGCACCGCGGCGATGGAGGTGGCGGGCTCGGGGGTGACCGTGAACGCCGTCTGTCCCGGGTACGTCGACACCCCGATGACCGACGAGTCGGTCGCCAACATCGCCGCCGGGACCGGCCGTTCCCCCGATGAGGCGCGGTCGATCCTCGAGCGCATGCAGCCGATCGGGCGCCTGGTGACGGTCGAGGAGGTCGCGTCGGCGGCGATGCTCTGCGTCGACAACGCGGCGATCAACGGACAGGGCATCAACGTCGACGGAGGGGCGGTTCAGTCCTGATGGCCAATCTGCAACGGATCAACCCGACATCGCTGCCGAAGCCCTCCGGCTTCTCCCACGCCGTGATCGCCCGCGGCACCACCATCCACCTCGCCGGCCAGACCGGCGTGGACGCCTCCGGCGCGATCGTCGCGGGCGGCGTGGTCGCGCAGTTCGAGCAGGCACTGTCCAACCTGCTGACCGCGCTGCAGGAGTGCGGCGGCTACGCCGACGGGATCGCCTCGCTGACGATCTACGTCGTCGACATGGACGACTACCGCGCGCACGCTCGGGAGATCGGCGAGGTCTGGAAGCGGCTCGTGGGCTCCGAGTACCCCGCCATGGCCGGCATCGGGGTCGCCCGGCTGTGGGACGAGGAGGCCGTCGTCGAGCTGCAGGGGTACGCGGTCCTCTGAGTCAGGCCGACTCGATCAGCGCGTGCGCGTGCTTCGCCGCCGGCTGTCGCAGCCGCGCGTCGAGGTCGGCGAACAGCTCGGCCGCGCGCACGCCCGGCCAGTCTCGGGGCAGCAGGTCGAGGGGGATGCCCGGGTCGAGGTAGGGGAGCCGCCGCCAGGCGGTGAGCATCGGGACGTACGCCGGGAACGCGCGCGCGGGCTCGGGGTCGCGGAGTCGGGTCAGCGAGCGGTGGTCGGCCACGAACGCGTCGTACAACGCGGCGACCGACGGCAGGTCCCACCACTCGCCGACCCGGGCGTCGGTCGGCCCGGAGCCGAGGTAGTCGCCCCGGAACAGCTCGGTGTACGACGTGAGGCCGGCTCGGTCGAGCGCCGCCAGCGTCTCGTCGTACGCCGTGCCCGGGGCGACCCAGACGCCGGGTGCCGCGGTACCGAAGCCGAGCCGGGTCAGCAGCGACCGCAGCTCGTGCCGCTTGCCGCGCTCGGCCTCGGGCACCGAGAAGATGACGACCAGCCAGCCGTCGGCGACCGAGGCACGGGGCCGGGACCAGATGCGGGCGTCGCCCTCGCGGAGCACGGCCAGCGCGGACGCCGACAGCAGATACCCGGCCTGCCCGTCGGCCCTCGCCGCCTCGAGCACGCCGCGCTTCTTGAGCCGTGAGACCGACGAGCGGGTGGCCGCGGCGTCGACGTCGAGATCCTCCATGAGGGTGATCAGGGAGCGGACCGACAGCCAGTTCGCCTCGTCGCGCGCGTACAGCCCGAACAGCGACAGGATCAGGTGGCGGGGGGAGTGATCAGGCATCGGCGGGCTCGGCCGGTGCGACCGCCGAGGCGGCCTGCCGGAGGCGGAACCGCTGCAGCTTCCCGGTGGCCGTCTTCGGCAGCTCGCTGACGAACTCGATCGCGCGCGGGTACTTGTACGGCGCGATCTCGGCCTTCACGAAGTCCTGCAGCTCGTGGGCGTCGACCTCGCCCGCGCTCACGACGTACGCCTTGACGATGTGACCGCGTGCCTCGTCCGGGACGCCGACGACCGCACACTCGGCGACCAGCGGGTGCCGCAGGAGCGCCTCCTCGACCTCCGGTGCGGCGATGTTGTAGCCGGAGCTGATGATCATGTCGTCGCTGCGGGCCTGATACCAGAAGTAGCCGTCGTCGTCCCGCAGGAACGTGTCGCCGGTGAGGTTCCAGCCGTTGCGCACGTAGCCGCGCTGCCGGTCGTCGTCGAGGTAGCGGCAGCCGGTCGGCCCGCGCACGGCCAGTCGTCCGGACTCGCCGGCCGGGAGCTCGTTCCCGGCGTCGTCGACGATCGTCGCGGCGTACCCCGGCACCGCCCGGCCGGTCGAGCCGGGCCGGATGTCCTCGCCGGACGCGGAGATGAAGATGTGCAGCATCTCGGTCGCGCCGATGCCGTCGATGATCTCGACGCCGGTCGCGTCGCGGAACGCCTCCCACGTCGCCTTCGGCAGGTGCTCGCCGGCCGAGACGGCCTTGCGGAGGGTCGGCACCGTCTTCCCGGCGGCGAGCATGGCCTTGTACGCCGTGGGCGCGGTGAAGCAGACGGTCACGCCGTGCTCGTCGATCAGGTCGGCTAGCTCGACCGGCGTGGCCTTCTCGACCAGCAGGGTCGAGGCCCCTGCGTGGAGTGGGAACAGCAGCACGCCGCCGAGCCCGAAGGTGAACGCATAGGGAGGGGTGCCGGTGAAGACGTCGTCGGCGGACGGCTGCAGCACGTGGCGCGAGAAGGTCTCGCAGATCGACATCACGTCGCGGTGGAAGTGCATCGTCGCCTTGGGTCGGCCCGTGGTGCCCGAGGTGAAGGCCAGCATGCACACGTCGTCGCTGGAGGTCTGGACGTCGTCGTACGTCGCGGGCTTGGCGGCGAGGCGCTCGGTCCAGGCCTCGTCGCCGAAGGCGAGGGTCGGCAGGCCGAGCGGCTCGACCGCACCGAGGAACCGGTGGTCGACCAGGGCGGCGTCGAGCTGCGCGATCTCGTGGATCGTCCGGAGCTCGCCGGTGCGCAGCAGCGGCATCGTGGTGACCAGCACGGCCCCGGCCTTGAGCACGCCGAACCAGGCGGCGGAGAGCCACTGGTTGTTGGGTCCCCGGAGGAGGACCCGGTTGCCGGGCACGATGCCGAGGTCGTCGACCAGGACGTGCGCGATCCGGTTCGCCGCCGTCATCAGCTCGTCGTAGGACCAGGTCTGCTGGCCGGGCTGCCGCAGACAGGGACGGTGTCCTCCGTGGCGCGCGGCGACCTCGTCGAGCAGCGCGGTGGCGCAGTTGAGGCGGTCGGGGTACTGGAGCCCGGGCAGGTCGAAGGTCAGCTCGGGCCACTGCTCGGCCGGGGGGAGGTGGTCACGGCAGAACGTGTCGACGTGGGCCGACGGGAGCAGCTCCATGCCCGACAACGTATGCCCTGTCCGTGACGACGGGCAAGAGAACGCGATATCCGCGTCAGCGGCTCGCCGTGGGCCGGCCTGGCAGGTGCTCGTGCCCTATCGGGCCTCGGCCTCGCGTACCCGGGCGCACAGGGTGCCCAACAGCGCACGGGCGAACTCGGGCTCCTCGCCCACGAGACGTTCGAACTCCTGGTGCGGCACGGCCAGGGTGACCAGGTCGTCGGTCGCCGTCACGGTCGCGGATCGAGGCTTCCCGTCGATCATGCCGATCTCACCGAAGTACTCGCCCGGGCCGAGGGTGCGGACCTCCTTGCCGTTGAGCGTCACGGAGGCGTGACCCTCGAGCACCAGGTGGAACGCCAGTGCTCCCAGCCCCTGGGCGGCGACCTCCTGCCCCGGGAGGTGCTTCACCTCACGCGCCCGGTCGACGAGCTTGCGCACCTGCCGGTGCGACAGTGCCGAGAACAGCTGGACCTTCGCCACCATGGCTTCCAGGTCGTGTCGGTCGTGTGTTGCCCCGGTCATGTCGTCTCCCTCGAACGATCGGTCGCCCCACCCTAGGCCCCTTTGGGCCTCGGTGGCAGTGGGCAGATGAGCGGCCGGATCAGACCACCGCGTCGTAGACCTGCCTCGTGCGCTCGGCGATGGCAGCCCACGAGAACGCCTCGATCGCCCGCTGACGGCCGGCTCGGCCCAGCTCGCGAGCGCGGTCCGGGTCGGTGACGACCGACGTGAGAGCGGCGGCGAAGTCGGCGACGTACCGGTCCGGGTCCAGCGGGGTGCCGGTGCCGTCGGTCGCCTGCTCGATCGGGACCAGCACGCCGGTCTCGCCGTTGACGACCACCTCCGGGATGCCGCCGGTCGCCGTCGCCACCACGGCCGTCTCGCACGCCATCGCCTCGAGGTTGACGATCCCGAGCGGCTCGTAGATGGACGGGCACACGAAGGCCGTGGCCGCCGACAGCAGCGCCACGACGTCGGCGCGCGGCAGCATCTCGCGGATCCAGACCACACCGTGCCTGGTCCTCGCCAGCTCCGCGACCAGGCCCTCGACCTCGGCCAGGATCTCCGGTGTGTCCGGCGCCCCGGCGCAGAGCACGAGCTGGACGTCGGGAGGGAGCTCACGGCAGGCACGGAGGAACAGCGGCAGCCCCTTCTGCCGGGTGATCCGGCCGACGAACACCACCGACGGGCGGTCCGGGTCGACGGCGTGGGAGCGCACGCGGCCCGGGTCGTCGACGTGGGACCAGGTCTCGGTGTCGATGCCGTTGTGGACGACGTGGACCTTCGCCGGGTTCACGTCGGGGTAGGCGTGCAGCACGTCGTCGCGCATCGCGGCCGACACCGCGACCACGGCACTCGCACCCAGGTACGACGTGCGCTCGGCGAACGACGACACGGCGTACCCACCCCCGAGCTGCTCGGCCTTCCACGGCCGCAGCGGCTCGAGCGAGTGTGCGGTGACCACGTGGGGCACGCCGTACAACAGGCCCGCGAGGTGCCCGGCGAGGTTGGCGTACCAGGTGTGGGAGTGGACGAGGTCGGTTCCCGCGCATCCGGCGGCGATCGAGAGGTCGACGCCGAGCGTCTGCAGTGCGGCGTTCGCGTCCGCCAGCTCCGGCAGGTCGGGGTACGCCGACACCCCGGGCTCGTCCCGTGGCTCGCCGAACGCCTGTACCCGGACGTCGAGGTCGCTCAGCGCGCGCAGCGCCCGGACCAGCTCGGCCACGTGCACGCCCGCCCCGCCGTAGATGGCCGGCGGGTACTCCTTGGTCAGGATGTCGACGCGCACCCTGGGACGCTACCGCCCCCTGCCGGCGGTGGCCTCCGGACCGCCGCAGAGCGACCTCCTCGGCCACGGTCTCCGCTGGTCGTGGAGGCATGCCAGCGCCCTCACGGGACCGAGGAGGGTGACGACACTCGACCGCTGACCTCGCACCTCACTACGGTGACGAGCATGAGCGCCACCGGTCGCAAACGGGTCCTGACCATCGTGCTGGCCGGTGGTGAGGGCAAGCGGCTGATGCCGCTGACCGCCGACCGGGCGAAGCCGGCGGTGCCGTTCGCGGGGATCTACCGGCTGATCGACTTCGCGCTCTCGAACGTCGTGAACAGCGGCTACCTGCGGATCGTCGTCCTCACCCAGTACAAGTCCCACTCCCTCGACCGCCACGTGACCACGACCTGGCGGATGTCGACGCTGCTCGGCAACTACGTCGCGCCGGTGCCGGCCCAGCAGCGGCTCGGCAAGCACTGGTACCTCGGCAGCGCGGACGCGATCTACCAGTCCCTGAACCTGATCCACGACGACGAGCCGGACATCGTCGTCGTCGTGGGTGCCGACCACGTGTACCGGATGGACTTCGCGCAGATGGTCGAGCAGCACGTCGAGAGCGGCGCGTCCTGCACGGTCGCGGCGATCCGACAGCCGATCTCGCTGGCCGACCAGTTCGGTGTCATCGACGTGAACCCCGACAGCCCGCGCACGATCCGCGAGTTCCTCGAGAAGCCGAAGGCTCCGCAGGGTCTGCCCGACAGCCCCGACGAGGTGCTGGCCAGCATGGGCAACTACGTCTTCGACGCCGACGCCCTCGCCGAGGCGGTGGCCCGCGACTCCGACATGCAGGGCTCGAAGCACGACATGGGCGGCGACATCGTGCCGGCGTTCGTCCGTCGCAACGAGGCCGGTGTCTACGACTTCAAGGACAACCAGGTGCCGGGCGCGACCGACCGCGACCGCGGCTACTGGCGCGACGTCGGGACCATGCGCTCCTTCTACGACGCCCACATGGACGTCGTCTCACCGCTCCCCGTGTTCAACCTCTACAACGCGCAGTGGCCGATCTACACCGACTACGGCCCCCAGCCGCCGGTGAAGCTGGCGAAGGGTGCCGACGGCAGCGTCCCCGTCGCCGAGGAGGCGCTGCTGTCGCCCGGTGTCGTCGTCTCCGGCGGGCAGGTACGCCGTTCGGTGCTGTCGCCCGCGGTGCGCGTCGAGCAGGGCGCGGTCGTCGAGGACTCCGTGGTGATGGACCACGTGCTCGTGGGAGAGGGCGCCGTGGTCCGCAACGCGATCCTGGACAAGGCCATCCGCGTCCCGCCGGGTGCCGAGGTCGGTGTCGACCCGGAGCTCGACGCGAAGCGGGGGTTCATCATCGAGGACGGCCTCACCGTCCTCGGCAAGGGTCAGAAGTTCCCCGACGACTGACCGCGCCAGCCACTGGCCGAGGAGCAGGCGGACCTCCTCGAGCGCGAGGCGATGGCGCACGAGCGCACGGAGGCCTGACATGGATGCGACGGCGATGGCGACCGCTGTCCGCAACGGTACGACGAGCGCCGAGGAGCTGGTCGCCGAGGCGCTGGCACGCATCGACACCTGGGAGGGCGCCGTCAACGCGTTCACGACCGTGCTGCACGAGGAGGCGTTGGCGCGAGCGCGCGAGATCGACGCCGCCGACCGGTCGGAGGTCGGCCCGCTGGCCGGCGTGCCCGTGTCCGTCAAGGACCACATCTGGCTGGCCGGACAACCCGCCACCAACGGGTCCCGCGCGCTCCGCGACTTCGTCCCGGACGTCGACGCCGTCCCCGTCGCGCGACTGCGGGCCGCGGGTGCGGTCATCGTCGGCAAGACCAACAACCCCGAGTTCTGCTACCGCGGCTTCACCGACAACGCCGTCTTCGGCCTCACCCGCAACCCGTGGTCGCTCGACCGAACGCCGGGCGGCTCGAGCGGGGGCGCCGGTGCGTCCGTCGCGTACGGCGCGACCCCGCTGGCCCTGGGCACCGACGGCGGCGGGTCGATCCGGATCCCGGCGGCGTTCTGCGGCGTGGCCGGCCACAAGCCGTCGTTCGGGCTCGTCCCGAAGCTGCCCGGCTTCCGTGGCTGGCCCACCCTCTCCGTGGACGGCCCGCTCGGCGCCTCGGTGCGCGACCTCGGACTCGCGCTCCGGGTGATGGCCGGCGCCCATCCGGCCGACCCGCTGACCTGGCCCGTGCCCCTGCGAGACGACGTGGAGGTCGACTGGTCGCGGCTGCGGGTCGCCGTCTCGGAGGATCTCGGCTGGGCGTCGGTCGACGGCGAGGTGCGGACGGCGTTCCGGCGAGCCGTCGATCGGCTCAGCGACGACGGGGCCCGGCTCGTCGGGGCCCATCCGGATGCCGGCTGTCCGACCCGGGTCTGGCACGGCATCGCCATCCCCGAGGGGTTCGCCTCCGAGGGCCCACTGCTCCACCACGACGGCATCGACCCGGTGACGCGCGAGATCGTCGAGTCGGGGCGGTCGGCGACGGCCGCGGACTATCTCGACGCCCAGGAGCGCCGCACGACCTACACCAGCACCTGGCAGCGCTTCTTCGAGCGGTACGACGTGCTGCTGGCACCCTCGATGCCGGTCCCCGCGTTCTCGACCGAGGTGACCGGGCCGGACGAGATCGACGGCACTCCGGTCGACCGGTTCTTCGACGACTGGTGCGCCCTCGCCCTGCCCGCCAACCTGACCGGCCAGCCCGCGACGGCCGTGCCGACGGGCCTGAGCTCCGACGGTCTACCCGTGGGGCTCCAGGTGATGGGGGCCCGCTGGGCCGACCTGCGCACGCTCGCGGTGGCGGAGCGGGTCGAGTCCCTGGTCGCCTTCTCGTGCGCGCCGGCCCTCGCCGAAGGACCGGCCCGGTGACCCCGGAACCTCGACGTCCCTCGGCGCGTCCCATCCGCATGCGCCGTCTCCTCGGGACCCTGCTCGCCACCGTCGTCCTCGGCACGACCGCCGCCTGCGGTTCGTCCTCGTCATCGATCGCGACCGACCCCGCGTCGGACCCCGCCGGGAACCCGTCCCGGACACCCGGACCGATCGAGGGCGCCCACGTGCTGCCGCCGATCTCGATGACCGGCATCGGCGGGCGGGCGGCCAGGACGGCGACCCCGCTGAACACCCCGGGCGAGATCGCCCGGTTCCTCCGGCAGTTCCCGGCCCCGGCGACGCAGAAGCGCCTTCGCGGCGCGATCCTCGCCGCACCCCATCCGCCCGGCCATGACGTGGTGGGCCAGGTCGTCGCGATCGGCTGCGACCGGCCACCGGGCGTGAGCGCCGTGGTGAGCAAGGAGGGCGCGGTGGAGCTGGTGCCGGGCGAGGTGGCCAGCCCGCTGCAGGAGTGCCTCGCCGCCGTCACGACCGTCGCGATCGCGGTCGTCCCCAGCAGCTGAGCCCCGGCCCGCCTCACGCACGTCGTACCCGACGACGGTTAGCGTGAGGCGCGTGCAGCCGTGGAACACCTTCGTCGAGGGCGACAACCTCGACGTGCTGGCGCGGCTGGCGACGACCTTCCGCGAGTTCGACGTGGTCTACCTCGACCCGCCGTACAACACCGGCAACCCCTTCGTGTACGACGACAAGGTCGACGGCCGTCGGGCTGACCGGCACCTGGTCTGGGCGTCGATGATGCGGCCGCGACTCGAAGCGGTGCGTGCGGTGCTCGGCGCACGTGGGGCCGTCTTCGTCAGCATCGACGACAACGAGGTGGCCCAGCTGCGCCTGCTGATGGACGAGGTGTTCGGCGAGGACGCCTTCATCGCCCAGATCGTGGTCAACCTCAACGCCAAGGGCCGGCAGCTGGGTCGGGGCTTCGCGACCTCGCACGAGTACCTGCTCGTCTACGCGCGCTCGATGGTCGACTGCGCACTGGACGCCTCGAGCCCGTCGCACGTCGACCCCCGAGACTTCCCGCTGACCAACGACGACGGCCGTCGCTACCGACGGCTGCCGCTGCGCAACACCAACAAGAAGTTCAACCCGGTGACGGCGCCGACCATGCACTTCGCGGTCTACGGCGACCCCGAGACCGGGCGGGTCTCCCCGGAGCCGTTCGCCGAGGCGCTCGAGATCAAGCCGGTGTTCGGCGACGGCGCTCCCGCGGTCTGGCGATGGTCGGCGGCCAAGATCGACGCCCAGCCCGACGACCTGGTCTGCCGCTGGGTCGGTGCGGGGGAGCGGCGCCGGGCCGACGTCTTCCAGCGCGACTGGCTGCACGAGGGCAGGCGCAAGAAGCTGCGCACCATCTGGCTCGCCGAGGAGATCGGCTCGACCGACACCGCGGTGATGGAGCTCAAGGCACTGATCGGCCACCTGTTCGACTCGCCGAAGCCGACCGGCCTGGTGCGCCGGATCCTCGAGACCATGCCGGACGACGCGCGCGTGCTCGACCCGTTCGCGGGCAGCGGTACGACCGGCCACGCGGTCGCGCTCCAGAACGCCGCCGACGGCGGGCGACGTACCTGCGTCTCGGTCAATCTTCCCGAGCCGGTGCGGCCCGGGTCGAACGCCGACCTCGCCGGCCTGGCGAAGGTCTCGGACGTGACCCGCGCCCGCCTGCGGGCCGTGGCCGACGTGTGTGGCGGTGGCTTCGAGGAGCTCGCTCCCGATTCTTGACTCGGTCAAGAGAACAGACCAGGATCGAACGGTGCCCCAGGCCCCGGATCTCCTGCAGCTGCTGCGTGACTCCGGGCTGCGCGTCACCCGCCAGCGGCTGGCGGTGCTGGACGCGCTCGTCGAGCTGGCGCACGCCGACACCGAGTCGGTGATCTCCGCCGTACGCCGTGACCTCCCGGAGGTCTCGCACCAGGCGGTCTACGACTCGCTGCGCACCCTGACCGCGGCCGGGCTGGCCCGCCGCATCCAGCCGACCGGTTCGGTCGCCCGGTACGAGGCCCGGGTGGGCGACAACCACCACCACCTCGTGTGCCGCACCTGCGGCGCCATCACCGACGTCGACTGCGCCGTGGGGCACGTGCCGTGCCTGAACGCGTCCGACGACCACGGCTACGTCGTCGACGAGGCCGAGGTCATCTACTGGGGCCAGTGCCCCGCGTGCTCCGCCACCGCTGCCACCACCAGCTCAGAACCCGTCTGACAACGATCGGAAAGGCTCACCATGGCTACCGAGAACCCCCAGCACGACGCGAAGGTCGGCGACATGAACGTCGAGTCCGCGGACGGACCCGTCAGCAGCGAGGACATCGCTCAGCAGGCCGGCGGCTGCCCGGTCGCGCACGCGACGTACCCGGCCGAGGGCGGCAACAGCAACCAGGGCTGGTGGCCCAACCGGCTGAACCTGAAGATCCTGGCCAAGCACACGCCGGTCTCGAACCCGATGGATGACGGCTTCGACTACGCCGCGGAGTTCACCAGCCTCGACCTGCCCGCGGTGAAGCGCGACATCGAGCAGGTGCTGACCACCTCGCAGGAATGGTGGCCGGCGGACTTCGGTCACTACGGCCCGCTCATGATCCGGATGGCCTGGCACAGCGCCGGCACCTACCGGATCAGCGACGGCCGCGGTGGCGCGGGCGGCGGCCAGCAGCGGTTCGCGCCGATCAACAGCTGGCCCGACAACGGCAACCTCGACAAGGCCCGCCGCCTGCTGTGGCCGGTCAAGAAGAAGTACGGCCGGAAGCTCTCGTGGGCCGACCTGATGGTGCTGACCGGCAACGTGGCCCTGGAGTCGATGGGGTTCCAGACGTTCGGCTTCGCCGGCGGCCGCGAGGATGTGTGGGAGCCCGACGAGGATGTCTACTGGGGCCCCGAGCAGACCTGGCTCGGCGACGAGCGCTACACCGGTGACCGCGACCTGGAGAATCCGCTGGCCGCGGTCCAGATGGGACTGATCTACGTCAACCCCGAGGGCCCGAACGGAGAGCCCGACCCGCTGGCCGCGGCGCGCGACATCCGCGAGACGTTCCGCCGGATGGCGATGAACGACGAGGAGACGGTCGCGCTGATCGCCGGTGGCCACACCTTCGGCAAGACCCACGGTGCCGCCGACCCGGAGGAGTACGTCGGTCCCGAGCCTGAGGGCGCGCCGCTGGAGGCGCAGGGTCTCGGCTGGAGCAACAGCTACGCCAGTGGCAAGGGCAAGGACGCGATCACCAGCGGCCTCGAGGTCACCTGGACCGACGAGCCCACGCGGTGGGACAACGGCTTCTTCGACATCCTCTTCGGCTACGAGTGGGAGCCCTCCACGAGTCCGGCCGGCGCCCACCAGTGGGTGGCGAAGGACGGCGCCGGCTCCGGCACCATCCCGGCTCCCGACGAGGGCGGCGCGACGCGTCCCCCGACCATGCTGACCACCGACCTGGCCCTGCGCCTGGACCCCGTCTACGAGCCGATCTCGCGCCGCTTCCACGAGCACCCCGACGAGTTCGCCGACGCGTTCGCCCGGGCATGGTTCAAGCTGACCCACCGCGACATGGGCCCGATCCAGCGGTACCTCGGCCCCGAGGTGCCCTCCGAGGAGCTGATCTGGCAGGACCCCGTTCCCGAGGCGACCTACGACGCGATCGACGACGCGGACGTGGCTGCGCTCAAGCAGCGGGTGCTCGACGCCGGCATCCCGATCGGACAGCTGGTGGCCACGGCGTGGGCGTCGGCCTCGACGTTCCGCGGCAGCGACAAGCGCGGCGGCGCCAACGGCGCCCGGATCCGGCTCGAGCCGCAGAACGGCTGGGAGGCCAACGACCCGGACACGCTCGCGACCGTGCTGCGGACCCTCGAGGGCATCGCCGACACCTTCAACGACGCGCAGGAGGGCAAGCAGGTCTCGCTCGCCGACCTGATCGTGATCGCGGGGTCGGCGGCCGTGGAGAAGGCCGCGCGCGAGGGCGGCGTCGACGTCACGGTGCCGGTCAGCATCGGCCGGACCGACGCGACGCAGGAGCAGACCGACGTCGAGTCGTTCGCCGCGCTCGAGCCGAGTGTGGACGGGTTCCGCAACTACCTCGGCAAGGGCCAGCGGCTCCCCGCGGAGTACCTCCTCGTCGACCGGGCCAACCTGCTCACCCTGAGCGCGCCCGAGATGACCGTGCTCGTCGGCGGCCTGCGGGTCCTGGGCACGAACCACCGCGGCTCGTCGCTCGGGGTGCTCACCGACCGGCCCGGCGTGCTCACGAACGACTTCTTCGTGAACCTGCTGGAGCTCGGCACCACGTGGACCCCGACCTCCGACGACGCCGAGACCTTCGAGGGCCGCGACGCGTCCGGCGCGGTGAGGTGGACCGGCAGCCGGGTCGACCTGGTCTTCGGCTCGAACTCCGAGCTCCGCGCGCTCGCCGAGGTGTACGCCGCGGACGACGCGGGCGAGAAGCTCGTGCGCGACTTCGTCGACGCCTGGGTCAAGGTGATGGACCTGGACCGCTACGACCTGCGTTGAGCCGGGCCTCAGCGGCGGCGGGTGTGCTTGGACTGCACCCGCGACTCGCGGACGCCGCCGGAGCCGTCGGTGCGCCACGACGGACCGAGGCCGATGTCGTCGAGGTGGTCCTGCCAGGAGCCGAACTGGCCCGGGTCGGTGCCGCGACCGCGCAGCATCGCCCGGAAGACCGGCGAGCGGAACAACCACCACGCCAGCTCCAGGACGACGAGCACCACGATGACGTAGACGATCACGGCGCACTCCCGGCTGACGAGAACTCCTGCTCACGCTAGGCCCATCGGCGCGCCGTGACCACGGGTGACACGTACCGATCCGGTCACGACCGCCACGGCTTCGCGGGCGTCACCACCGGCATGGGGTTCACTGCCTCCCATGGCACTGCGCCACGGCTTCCGACTCGCGGCCGGGCTCGGTGGCGTCCTGGGAGTGGCACTGTCGACGGGCCCGAAGAGGGTCTGACCGTCGCGGCGCGCACCCACGACCGGGTGCTCCACGTCTCCGAGGTCGACGGCGTGGCCAAGCAGGCCGTGATCGTCCGCGACGGACCCGCCGCGGCGGCCCGGGTCGTCGAGTCGTGGGCACGCTGCGACTGGTCCGACCTTCCCGACGCCGTCGCGACCCGCTACGAACGCGACGGCAAGCAGCTGTGGCTCTCGGCGGGCCGGGACACGGCCTATGTCGGCTCCGACCCCGCCGATGTCGAGGCGTGGCCGCGGGAGTCCGAGCCCATCGGCTGCCAGTGAGCGACCCGCGACATGATGTCCCCATGACGGATCGCGTGGCGCTGGTGACCGGGGGGTCGAGCGGGATCGGGGAGCAGGCGGCGCTGCGGCTGCGGGGCGCGGGCTTCACGACGTATGCCGTCGCGCGCCGGGTCGACCGGATGAGCGGACTGGCCGACGCCGGTGTCACCACCTTCGCGATGGACGTCTCGGACGACGCCTCGATGGCCGGCGGCATCGAGCGGGTCCTCGGTGAGCACGGGCGGATCGACGTGCTGGTCAACAACGCCGGCTACGGGTCGTACGGCGCGGTCGAGAACGTCCCGATCGAGGAGGGCAGGCGTCAGTTCGAGGTCAACGTCTTCGGCCCGGCCCGGCTGGTGCAGCTGGTGACGCCCCACATGCGCGAGCAGGGGAGCGGTCGGATCATCAACATCAGCAGTGTCGGCGGGAAGTTCTACGAGCCACTCGGCGCGTGGTACCACGCGACCAAGTTCGCGGTGGAGGGCTTCAGCGACAGCCTGCGCCTCGAGCTGGCGCCGTACGGGATCCGGGTGGTGATCGTCGAGCCCGGCCCGATCCGCACCGAGTGGAACACCATCGCCCGCGACGGCCTGGTCGCCAGCAGTGCCGGTACGGCGTACGAGAGCCAGGCCGAGGGCGTGCGGGCACGCATGGAGTCCGGCGAGGGCCCGATGCTCTCCAGTGGTCCTGACGTGGTCGCGAAGAAGATCCTGAGGGCGGCCACGGCGAGGCGGCCGAGGTCGCGGTACCCCGTGGGTCGCGGTGCCGGATCGATCGTCACCGCGCGGCGGCTCCTCCCGGACCGGGCCCTCGATGCCGTGATCGGGCGCCTCTACTCCTGAGTGACGGCCCGACCCGACCTCGGCCAGGTGCCCATGACGTGGTGGCTCACCCACTGTTCGAGGGTCGGGACGAGCAGGAGCACGAAGATCCCGGCCGCCACCATCACGTGCCGGGATGTTGCGCAGCGTGAGCATGACGACGTCCTGGTCCAGGGTGTCGTGCCGGATCGGCGTGCGGCAGGGCCGATGGCACGTCGACCTCCAGGCCTCGGTCACTCGACTGCGGCCACGCATGACGCGGGGCGGGTCCACCGGGACCCACCCCGCTCCACACGGCTCACACCCTCAGGCGGCGTCGAGCACCGGCTCCACCGCCTGCTCGGACACGACCTCGACCGCCAGCTCGTCGCGACGGATCAGGGTCAGCGCGGCCACGATGCCGAGGGCGGCGACGATCGCGCCGACCAGGAACGCCGACTGGAAGCCGTCCACGAGCGCCACCGGCAGGGCCGACCCGGATCCGACCGAGTCCTCGGTGCGCGACGTGGCGATCGTGGACAGTGCGGCGATGCCGAGGGCGCCACCGATCTGCTGCGAGGTGTTGATCAGGCCCGAGGCCAGCCCGGCCTCGGCGGGCTTCACTCCGGCGAGCGCCGCGATCGAGATCGGCACGAACGAGAACCCGATCCCGACCCCGATGATCAGGAAGCCCGGCAGCAGGTCGCCGACGTAGCTGCCTCCGACGGACACCTGGGTGAAGTACAGCAGGCCGGCGGTCAGCATCGTCATCCCGACCACCAGCACCGGCTTCACCCCGACCCGGGTCACCAGCTGTCCGGCGACCCCCGACCACACGATCGCCGTACCGGCGACCGCGAGATAGGCCAGGCCCGTCTTCATCGCGGAGTAGCCCAGGACCTGCTGCATGTAGAGGGTCAGCATCAGGAACATGGAGAACAGCGCGGTGCCCAGGATGAACCCGGCGACGTTCGCCCCGCTGACGGTACGGGTCTGCAGGATCCCGAAGCGCATCAGCGGCTCGTCGTGCCGGAGCTCCCAGGCGACGAAGCCGCCGAGCAGCACCAGGGAGGCCGCGAAGACGCCGATCGTCTCTCCCGCCAGCCATCCCTTCTGGCCGGCCTGGGTGATCGTGTAGACGAGGGACGAGAGCCCGCTCGTCACCAGGACGGCACCCGGCAGGTCGAACTTGTTGACGCGGGCGTCCCGGCTCTCCCGCAGGAGCAGGGGAGCCAGCGCGAAGCCGACGACCCCGACCGGGACGTTGACGAAGAAGATCCACTCCCAGCTGAGCGCGTCGGTGAGAACCCCACCGAGGAGCACGCCCGCCACGGCACCGAAGCCGCCGACCGCACCCCACGCGCCGAGTGCGATGTTGCGCTCACGACCTTCTGCGAACGTCGTGGACAGGATCGACAGCGCGGCCGGCGTGATGATGGCGGCTCCGAGCCCCTGGAAGGCGCGGGCGCCGATCAGGGACGGCTCCGACCAGGCCAGCCCGGCCAACAGCGAGGCGACGGTGAAGACGGCGATGCCGCCCAGGAAGATCCGGCGGCGCCCCAGCATGTCGGCGGCGCGCCCACCCAGCAGGAGGAAACCTCCGAACACCAGTGCATAGGCGCTGATCACCCACTGCAGATCGCCCTGGGAGAAGCCGAGGTCGATCTTGATGGAGGGCAGCGCGACGTTCACGATCGCGATGTCGAGGACGACCATGAACTGGACGACGCACAGGAGCGCGAGCGCCAACCACCTCCGGCCGTCGGACGACACCGCCCGGTCTGCTTGCGTTTCTGAAGTCATGCTGGTGACCGTAACAGCGTCTGCTTCAGATTTGCAAGTAGTTTCTTCCGAATCGTTATTGAGTGGTATCCTTTCGGCATGGCCAAGCGCTACGAGCAGTACTGTCCGATGGCACATGCTCTGGATCTCGTCGGCGACCGGTGGGCCCTCCTCGTCGTCCGCGAGCTGATGCACGGGGCGAAGCGCTACACCGACCTCGTCGAGCACCTGCCCGGGATCGGGACCAACATCCTCGCGGCGCGCCTTCGTGACCTCGAGGGAAACGGCGTCGTCGCCCGGCGTACCCTCCCGCCGCCCGCGGCGTCGAAGGTCTACGAGCTCACCGACTACGGTCGGGAGCTGCGGCCGGCGATGCGCGAGCTGGCGCTGTGGGGGGCACGCTCCCTCGGTCCGCCGACGGACCACGACGAGCTCTTCGCCGGCTGGTTGTCGAACGCCATGGACATCGTGATGGCACCGCTCGCTCCGGCCGGCCGCTTCGAGTTCCGGGCCGGGCCCGAGACCGCCTCACTCGTGAACGGTGAGGTCGTGGACGGCCCGATCGACGACGCGGACGTCGTGGTGGAAGGCGATCCGGAAGGGATCTACTCCCTGTTCGTCGACCGCTGCCTCGACGGGGTCACGATCGAGGGCGACCGCGCGCTGCTCGACGCTCTCCTCGAGACGGCTCCACCGCACATCGAGATGCCGGTGGCGACCTGACCTCGGTCGACGGCTCAGATCCCCACGGCCTTCTCGAGGGCGGCGAGCTCGCTGTCGAGGTGGACGAGCAGGCGCTGGAGGTGGGGGACGGTACGCCGGCAGCCGGTCAGGCCGAAGGCCATGTCGTCGGCGTAGCTGTTGCAGGTGATGTTGAGCGCCATCCCGTCGATCGGGATGGACAGCGGATAGGTGCCGAGCAGCCGCATCCCGTTGAAGTACTGCGTGGTGCGCGGGCCCGGCACGTTGCTGATGATCAGGTTGTACGGCGGCTTCACCAGACCACCCATCCGTAGCATCGGTGCCAGGATCGCCGGTGCCTGGCCCAGGGCGCTCATCGCCAGGATCTGCACCGGTGTCATCTCGGCGAGTGCTCGCTTCCCGTCGACCATCGACTCGTGGACGGCCTTCAGCCGGTCGGCCGGGTCGGTGAGGTCGGTGCCGAGCTTGACCATCACAGACCCCAGGGCGTTGCCTCCGGACACCGAGGCGACGTGCGACTCCTTCGCCTTCAGGCCGATCGGGACCATCGACACCAGGGTGGTGTCGGGCAGGGCGTCGAGCTCGATCAGGTAGGTGCGCATGGCACCGCTGCACATCGCGAGCACGACGTCGTTCAACGTGGTGCCGCTCGCCTTGCCGATCGCGCGCAGCCGCTCGAGGGGCCAGTCCTGAGCGGCGAAGCGTCGGGCGGCGGTGATCGGCTGGTTGAGGATGGTGCGGGGGGCGTAGAGCGCGAGCGCCGAGGTCTCGTTGCGGATCGACTTGCGCAGCGTCTTGATCAGGGCGCTCGGCATGCCGACGGCCTCGGCGCTGATGCCGAGCGCGGTGCGCAGCGCCTGGAGCGGGACGTCGGACAGCGAGTGCTCGGCCTGCTCCTGGGCCTCGCGGACCTTGGCCGTCGACGGCTTGTTCTCCCATGGCGCCGGCATGTCGAGGCGGTCCGGATCGGTGGTGAGGATGCTCTGGAGGAGGCGCATCGCCGAGATCCCGTCGACGAGGGCGTGGTGCAGCTTGGCGTACATCGCGACCCGGCCGTCTCGCAGCCCCTCGATCAGATGCCACTCCCACAGCGGCCGCTCGGTGGCCAGGCGCGTCGAGTGCAACCGTGAGCAGAGCTCGAGCAGCTCGCGGACCCGACCCGGCTTCGGCAGTGCGCTGTGGCGCACGTGGTACTCGATGTCGAACTCGTCGTCCTCGCGCCAGACGTACTGACCCGCGGTCCGGACCGAGCGCACCGGGTGCTTGAGGAACAGCGGCGCGATGTCGTCGGACTCACGCAGCTGTGCATACAGGTCGTGGACGTAGCTGCGGCCGGCACCCTCGGGCTTGCGGAACAGCTGGAGCCCCCCGACGTGCATCGGCATCCGACGGTTCTCGGCCATCAGGAACGCGGCGGCCGTCGGATCGAGGGGTTGCACCATGGCGTCGATCCTTGTCCCTGGCTCGGTGGGGGACAAGTGACGTCCCCGGGACCTGGCACGATCGGGGCATGCAGGCCCACCCGCTCGAGGGCGCCCTGGTGCGGAGTCGGACGTCGCTGTCGACGCGACTCGACCGATGGCGGGCGAAGCGGTGGGCGGTCGCGCAGTGCGCCGTCGCCGCCGGCGTCGCGTGGTGGGTGGCCGCCGACGTCTTCGGGCACACGGCACCCTTCTTCGCCCCGGTGGCGGCCGTCGTCTCGCTGGGTACGTCGTACGGCCAGCGGCTGCGGCGGGTCGCCGAGGTGACCGTCGGGGTCGCCCTCGGAGTCTTCGGCGCCGACCTCCTCGTGCGCCTGCTCGGCTCGGAGGGGTGGGTCATCGCGCTGGTGGTCGGGCTCGCGATGAGTGTGGCCCTGCTGCTCGACAACGGGCAGATCTTCGTGATCCAGGCGGCCGTGCAGTCGATCGTGATCACCGCGCTGAAGCCTGCGCCCGGGCAGGCCTTCACGCGCTGGACCGACGCGCTGATCGGCGGCGGGGTCGCGCTGGTGGCGGCGACCGTCGTACCGGCAGCGCCGCTGCGCAGGCCACGGGAGCAGGCGGCGAAGGTGCTGCGCAAGGTGCGCGACCTGCTCGTGGCGTCGAGCGGCGTGATGATCGATGCCGACGTCGACCGGGCGATCTCGCTGCTGGCCGAGGCGCGCGCCACCGACCCGCTGGTCCGTGAGCTCCAGGATGCCGCCGAGGAGGGCCTCGACGTGGTCGCGTCGTCGCCGTTCCGGATCCGGCACGGTCCCGGGCTGCGGAAGATGGCCGAGCTCGTCGAGCCGCTCGATCGTGCCCTGCGGAGCACGCGCGTGCTGGTGCGCCAGTGCGCCGTGGCGGCGTACCGGCGTCAGCAGATCCCGCACTCCTATGCCCTGCTGACCTCCGAGCTGGCCGCGGCGGTGGAGGTGGTGGCGACCGAGCTCGACTCCGACCGGATGCCGACGGCGGCACAGCCCGCGCTGGTGGCGGTGGGCCTCGCGACCGGCGAGGTCGACCGCACGGACGACCTGTCCGGGGAGGTCGTGCTGGCTCAGATCCGCTCGGTGATCGCCGACCTGCTGCTCCTGACCGGGATGGACCCGATCGAGGCCACGGACGCCCTGCCTCCGGTGAGGCGCTGATGTCGGGCGTCGCGGAGCAGGAGTGGGTCCTGCACGTCGACCTCGACCAGTTCATCGCGGCGGTCGAGATGCTGCGTCGGCCGGAGCTGGTCGGCAGGCCCGTGGTCGTGGGTGGTCGGGGGGACCCGACCGAGCGCGGCGTCGTGGCCACCGCGTCGTACGCCGCTCGCGAGCACGGGGTCGGATCGGGCATGCCGCTTCGGATCGCGGCCCGGAAGGTCCCGGACGCGGTCTTCCTGCCGGTCGACAAGCCGGCCTACGACGAGGCGTCGGAGCGGGTGATGGAGACGTTGCGCTCGCTCGAGTGGGGCGGCGTCCCGGTGGTGGTCGAGGTGCTCGGCTGGGACGAGGCCGTCCTCGGGCCCGGCCCGGGTCAGGGCGACCTCGGCGATCCACGGCTCTTCGCCCAGCACATCCGCGAGACCGTCCACGAGGCGACGGACCTGACCTGCGGCGTCGGCATCGGCGACAACAAGCTGCGCGCCAAGATCGCGACCGCATTCGGCAAGACGGGCGAGGGAGACGGCTCCGGGATCGGCTACCTGACCGCCGCCGAGTGGTACGACGTGATGGGCGAGCGGCCGACGACCGCCCTGTGGGGGATCGGCCCGAAGATCGGCAAGCGGCTGGCCGCGCTCGGCATCACTACCGTGCGCGAGCTCGCCGAGTCGGACACGCGGCTGCTCGCGGACTCGATCGGGCCCACGATGGGGCCGTGGTACCACCGCCTCGGCCGTGGTGCCGACACCAGTCCGGTCGACGCCACGCCGTGGACCCCGCGGGCGCACGGGCGCGAGGAGACGTACCAGACCGACCTGACCTGGGACGCCGTACCCGGTGAGCTGCGGGCACTGACCGCCCGGGTCGTCGAGGACATCGACCGCGAGGGCCGGCCCGCGGCGCGGGTGGGGATCAAGGTGCGGTACCAACCGTTCATCACGGTCAGCCGGTCGCTCACGCTGCCGGCGCCCTCGAACGACGTGGCCGTGCTCGCCGACGCGGCGGTCTCCCTGCTCGACCGGGTCGAGCACGACCGGCCGGTGCGACTGCTCGGCGTACGCCTGGAGATGGTCGAGCCCGAAGGGGGATATCTGCGGTGAGTCGCGACTGGCACGAGTGGCACCGGCAGTACGACGACGCCGCGTCCTCGCTGAGCCGGCGCCTGGCAGAGGTACGCCGGCAGCTCGGCGCCGACCTCGACGCCCGCGCCGCGGCCGGGCAGCGCTCGGTCAGGCTGCTCAGCCTGTGCGCCGGCGACGGTCGAGACACGATCCCGGTGCTGGCGGCGCGGCCCGGCCTCGACGTCGACGCCTGCCTGGTCGAGCTCGACCCGACGCTCGCCGACGCGGCGCGTGCCGCCGCCGCGGACGTCGGGGTGGCCGTCGACGTGCGGACCGCGGATGCCGGGTCGCCCGCGGCGTTCCGCGACCGGATGGTGGGCGACGTACTGATGCTGTGCGGCATCTTCGGCAACATCTCCGACCCCGACGTCGAGCGGTGCGTCTGGGCCGCGCGAGCCATGCTCGCCCCCGGCGGCACGGTGATCTGGACGCGGGGCGGCCGGGTCGGCCCGCACGACCCCAGCGAGCGGGTGCGCGGGCTGTTCACCTCGGCGGGCTTCGACGAGGTCGCGTTCGTCGCGCCCGCGGAGGCGTCGTACCGGGTGGGGGTCAGCCGCTCGGCCGGGCGCGGCGACGGCCGGGCGCCCACGTGGTCGTTCACGTTCCGGGCGTGAGCCCGTCCAGGACGGCCTGCCAGCCGAGGTGATGACCGTCGAAGGGCGGGTCCTCGTCGAGGATCGCCGCGTGCACCCGGTCGCGGCTGGCCACGGCCATGGACACGATCTCGTGTGGATAGCTCAGCGAGACGCGGTGCTCGGCGAACTCGTCCTCGTCGTCGACCAGGACCCATCCGTTCTGCATCCGGATCACGTCCAGGTCGAGGTCGACGGCGCGCACGACCGGGCCGTCCCACCGTGGTGGCGTGGTCATGTCGACGTACACCCAGGTGTCCGCGCCCGCGGCGTGGAACGTCGCGAGCCAGGCGCGTTCGTGGTCGGGAAGGTCGAGCGTGGGCACCAGCCCGACCTGGTCGGCCTGCGAGAGGACGTCCCGCCCCGGCCGGACCATCCGCGTCCCCGCCGGGATCCCGAGCCAGTCGCCGTACTCATCGCTGCCGAGCCAGCGAGCCGGGATCCGCCAGTGCGGACGATCACCCCACTTCTCCATCTCGATGCGGACCGGATCTCCCAGCGCGAACCCCACCCCTCCATCCTGCCCTGTCGTTGACCCGTCCCAGATCAGGGGTCGAGCCGTCCCGAATCCACCGTCGAACCGGCCTATATCCACCTCCCGTGGGCGGATTCGGGACGGTTCGAGGATGGATTTGGGACGGCTCGACCCTGAGTTTGGGACGGCTCAACCCTTGGAGGGCTTGGTACGGCGGGCGAGGGCGGCGACGACGTCCTGGTAGCGGGAGCCGGTGAGGTGGGCGAGGTGGTGGAGAGCATGGGCATCGAGGCCGATCAGCAGCCGGGGCTTGCCACCGAGGATCCCCTTCTCCACGATCAGCCGGGCCGCCTCCTCGGGCTCCATCCTGGCCAGCTTCTCGTCGAAGTAGCGGGCGTTGCGGTCGTGGTCCTCGCGTGCCGCCGCGCGGGCGTTCCGGGCGATCGCCGTCCTGACTCCGCCGGGATGGACGACGGTGACACCGACCGGGTGGCGGGCCAGCAGGATCTCCTCACGGAGCGCCTCGCTGAAGCCGCGTACGGCGTACTTGGCGGCGTTGTACATCGACTGCCCGGGCATCGAGACCAGTCCGAAGAGCGACGACATGTTCACCAGGTGGCCGTCGCCGGAGGCGATCAGGTGCGGCAGGAACTCCTTCGAGCCGTGGACGACGCCCCAGAAGTTGATCGAGATGATCCAGTCCATGTCGGGGTACTCGAGGTCCTCGACGTTACCGGCCAGCGCGACACCGGCGTTGTTGACCACGACGTTCACCCGGCCGAACTGCTCGGCGACCGCCGCGGCGTACGTCGTGAACGCGGCGCGGTCCGCGACGTCGAGCCGGTCGCTGCGCACCTCCCGGGCACCGGCCGTCTTGACCAGGTCGACGGTCCCCCCGAGCCCTGCCTCGTCGATGTCGGACACCGCGACCAGCGCGCCCCGGCGGGCGACGTCGACGGCCAGCGCACGACCGATGCCGGAGCCGGCGCCGGTGATCACGACGACCCGGTCGGTCAGCGACCTCATGCCACCGCTTCGCGGTCGGGGCGCGCCGCCTGTACGTCGTAGGCGTCGGCATCGAAGCGGGCCAGGATCCGCCGCAACGTGAACGTCGATCGCGGCCACAGCGTGGTGATCCGGCCGTGGGCGTCCTGGTACCACGACATGCAGCCGCCTCGACTCCACACGGTGCGCGTCATCCGGCGCTGCAGGCTGGCGTTGTACCGCCGCTGCGCGTCCGCGCGCGGCTCCAGCGCGCCGTACCCCTCGGTGCGCAGGATGCGCAGCGCGTCGCGGATGTAGGCCACCTGCGACTCGACCACGAACACGACGCTGGTGTGGCCCTGGGCCGTGTTCGGACCGGTGAGCATGAAGAGGTTGGGGAAGCCGTGCACGGTCGTTCCCTTGTACGCCGTCATCCCGCTGTCCGCCCACGCCTCGGCCAGCGTGCGGCCGGCGCGGCCGACCACGCGCGCCGCGATCGGCTGCTCGGTGGTCCAGAAGCCGGTGGCCACGACGATCACGTCGGCCGGGTGCTCGACGTCGTCAGCGGTGACGATGCCGGCCGCGGTGATCCGGGCGATCGGGTCGGTGACGAGGTCGACGTTCTCGCTGGCGAGCGCGGGGTAGTAGGTGTTCGAGCGCAGCACCCGCTTGCAGCCGAGCTGGAAGGTCGGCGTGACCTTCGCCCGGAGCCCGGGGTCCTTGATCGCCTTCCGGATGTTGATCGTCGCGGCCTTCTCGGCCGGCGCGCCGAGCCTCGGCTGCCAGGTGAACGCCGGGACGTAGCCCTCGTGCGCCCAGTAGATGCCGGTGCGGTAGAGCTTCGCGAGGCCCGGCACGTGCCGCAGTGCCAGTCGCTCGACCCTCGGGTAGCGGCGGTCGTTGCGCGGGATCACCCACGGCGCGGTGCGCTGGTGGACGTCGACGTGCGCGGCGACCTGCCGCACCTCGGGCACGATCTGGATCGCCGACGCACCCGTGCCGACCACGGCCACCCGCTTGCCGGTGAGGTCGACGGAGTGGTCCCAGCGCGCGGAGTGGAAGAGCGCGCCGGCGAACGTGTCGATGCCCTCGATGTCCGGCAGGCGCGGCTCGGAGAGCGTGCCGGTACCGGTGATCAGCGTGCGCGCGACGACCTCGCCGGACGTCGTCCGGCATCGCCAGACCTGTGCGTCGTCGTCCCACGCGGCCTGCTCGAGCTCGGTGTTGAAGGCAGTCTTGTCGGTCACGCCGTACTCGCCGGCGATCCGCCGCAGGTAGGCCTGGATCTCCGGCTGCGGAGAGTACGACGAGCTCCACTCCGGGTTGCGGGCGAAGGAGAAGGAGTAGAGCTGGCTCGGGATGTCGCAGCAGGCGCCGGGGTAGGTGTTGTCGCGCCAGGTGCCGCCGACGTCGTCGGCCTTCTCGATCACGACGAGGTCGCTCTCACCGTCCTCCGTGAGCTTGATCGCGGCGCAGATGCCGGCGAAGCCGGCGCCGACGATGAGGTGGTCGACCCGTTGCGGAAGCCTCATGTCGGTCGACGGTAGTGGAACGGCGGGAAGGATCCGTCAGCCGCTCGCGGAGAGGTCGTAGACGGTGACCCCCTCGACGGTCCGCGCGGTGAACGTCGACTCGACCCAGCTCGTGATCTGCGAGGCGGTGTTGCCGCCGGCGCCCACGCCACCAGCGGGCCCACCGCCCATGCCACCTCCGGCGATGAAGTAGTGGATCCTGCCGGCGACCACCCATACCCGGAACTGCGCCAGGGTCGGGCTGGGGTCGCTGCCGTTGAAGCCACCGATCGCCAGCACCGGCTGCTGGGTGGCGAGCTGGTAGCCGGCCGCGCTGTTGGAACCGACGGCCGCCGCGACCCAGGTGTACGACGAGGCGTCGGCCTCGAGCAGCGCGGTCAGGGCGGTGCTGGACGTGCTGCCGTCCAGCAGGCCGCCGGCGGGCGGTTGACCGCTGGGGCCGGCCGACCCGCCCGTCGTCGGGCCGGCGCTCGGGATCGAGCCGCCGTGCGAGGTCGCCGCGGTCGCGACCGAGTACGCCGCAGGGCCGGCCGACCCGGCGGACAGGGCCACCACCGCGACCGTCGTGGCGAGCCTGCGCGGCAGGTGCCGGGCGCCGACGATCATCAGCGCGGCCGCGAAGCCGATCGTGGCCACCGCGTACTTCAGCCAGGGATGCCAGGAGCCGTCCCGCGCGAGCAGCTCGAAGGCGAGCGCGGCGGTCATGGCCGTGGTGAACCCGAGCGCGCCCGAGGCCACCAACGAGGTGCGGTGCCGCCAGAGCACCCAGGCACCGATGCCCACCAGCGCGCCGATGGCCGGGGCGAGGGCCACGGTGTAGTACGGGTGGAAGATCCCCGCCATCAGGCTGAAGGTCAGCGCGGTCACCACGAGCCACCCCAGCCACAGGGTCAGCCCGGCCTGGATCGCACGCCGACCGCGGGCGAAGAAGAGTGCCGCGATGCCGAGGGCCAGCGCAGCCGGTAGCAGCCAGGCCACCTGGCCGCCGACCTCGCTGTTGAACATCCGCAGTACTCCGGTCGCGCCCCACTGCCCCCCGCCGAAGCCACCGCCGAAGCCACCGCCGAAGCCGCCGCCGCCGACCGATCCGGTCTCCGAGCCGTCCAGGCGGCCCAGGCCGTTGTAGCCGAGGGTCAGCTCGAGGATCGAGTTGTGCTGCGAGCCGCCGACGTACGGGCGGGATGCCGCCGGCCAGACCATCACGATGGCGAGCCACCACCCCGCGGCCACGAGCAGCCCGGCGAGGGCGCCGAGCAGGTGCCAGATCCTGCGCCGCCAGGCGACGCCGGCGAACACGGCGTACACCAGGACCAGCGCGGGGAGCACCAGGAGGGCCTGCAACATCTTCGCCAGGAACGCCAGCCCCACTAGCACGCCGGCGAACGCCAGCCAGCGGGCGGCGCGACCCCCGACCTGCGACGCGTCGACGGCACGCAGGGTGGCGTACGCCGCGGCGACCAGCAGGAGGCACAGCAGCGCGTCGGGGTTGTTGAAGCGGAACATCAGCACCGCCACCGGTGTCAGTGCCATCACCGCACCGCCGATGAGCGCCGCGACGGCGGATCCCGTGGTACGCCGGATGGTCGCGTGCAGGAGCCAGACGGCGCCGACTCCTGCGAGCGCCTGCGGCACGAGGATGCTCCACGACGACAGCCCGAAGATGCGGACCGACAGCGCCATCGGCCAGATGGCCAGCGGGGTCTTGTCGACGGTGATGCTGTTCGCGGCGTCGGAGGAGCCGAAGAAGAACGCCTTCCAGGACGCCGATCCGGCCTGGGCGGCGGCGGAGTAGAACGAGTTGGCCCAGCCCGATGCCCCCAGCCCCCAGACGTACAGCAGGGCGGTGGCGACGAGCAGTCCGGCGAGGGCCGCGCGGTCGGCAGGCACGTGGAACCGACCGGCGCGGCCCTCGACCGCTTGGTGTCCCCGGCGCGTGAACGCGCGTGTCGGCCGGGGACGGTCCGTGGAGCTCGAGTCGCGGGTCAGTGCCGGGGTCTCGGACGTCATGCGGTCACCGTGACGACCCGGACTGGCAGACCCTTCGCGTCAGCCTGTGGTGTGTCTGTGAGCTAGCGCGGCAGGGTGACGGCGACAGTGGTGGAGCCCGGGAGGGACTCGAGGGAGACCGAGCCGCCGTGTGCGGTGACGATCGCGTCGACGAGTGAGAGGCCGAGGCCGGCGCCCCCGTCGGTGCCACGGGGTGGTCGGGTACGTGAGGCGTCGCCGCGGACGAACCGCTCGAACGCCGACGCGGCGAGCTCCGGCGGGAAGCCCGGGCCGTCGTCGTGCACCGAGAAGCCGTACGGCGTCCCGGTCACGGTCACCGTCGTCCCGGGTGGCGTGTGCTTGCGGGCGTTGGTCAGCAGGTTGCTGACGACCTGGTGCAGTCGCTCGCCGTCGCCGGTGACCTCGATCTGCTCCTCGGGGAGGTCCAGCCGCCAGCGGTGGTCGGGTGCCACCACGCGCGCGTCCGAGACCGCCTCCACCAGCAGCCGCGAGAGGTCCACGCTGTCGCGGGCCAGCGGCCGGCCGGAGTCGAGCCGCGCGAGCAGCAGGAGGTCCTCGACCATCGCCGTCATCCGCGCCGACTCCTCCTCGACCTTGCCCAGCGCCGTCGTCACGGCGCCAGAGTCGTCCGGGCGCCGTCGCGCGAGCTCGGTGTAGCCGGCGATGGTGGTCAGCGGAGTGCGCAGCTCGTGCGAGGCGTCGGCCACGAACTGCCGCACCTGCTGCTCGCTCTCGTGACGTTGCGCCAGCGAGGACTCGACGTGCACCAGCAAGGTGTTCAGGGCCGACCCGACCTGTCCGACCTCGGTCCGCGCGTCGGTCAGGTGCTCGGGCACCCGGGGAGCGATCGCGATCTCGCCCTCGGCCAGCGGCAGAGCGGCCACCGTGTGTGCGGTCGCGGCGACCTCGCGCAACGGCCGCAGCTGACGGCGTACCAGGATCGTGCCGACGACCGCCGCTGCGGCGATGCCGAGCACGCCGACCATGACCTCCCAGACCACCAGCCGCGACACCGGACCGTCGACGGAGGAGGAGGAGAGCCCGACGATGACCACCCCGTCGGGCACCTGTCGGGCGGCCACGCGGTACTCGCTGTACCCCGGGACCTGAACGTCGTGCGCCGAGTCGTCCGCCGGGAGCGCTGCCAGGTCGGCCACGGTCGACGCGTCCAGGGCCCGGTACCCCTCGTCGGTGCGGATCGCGGCGGCGGCCCCGTTGGCGGCGGAGAACCCGATCAGGTCGTCGATCCGAGGTCCGTCGAGGGGACGGTTGTCGGAGTCGCCGTCGCCCGGCTCACCGAGTGGTCCGCCGTGCAGGTGCTGCTGGACGGCCTGGCCGAGCAACGCCTCCACATCGCGGTCGAGACGGTCGGACAGGTAGGAGTGGAGCGCGAGAGTGGCGGCCGTCGCGATCAGCAGGGCCACGACAGCCACCAGCAGGACGGCGGTGGCGACCAGACGTGAGGTCAGCGAGGCGAAGACATTCCTCATGACACCGGCTTCAGCACGTACCCGGCGCCGCGCATGGTGTGGATCATCGGCTCGCGGCCGGCGTCGATCTTCTTGCGCAGGTAGGAGATGTAGAGCTCGACGACGTTGGCCTGGCCGCCGAAGTCGTAGTTCCACACACGGTCGAGGATCTGGGCCTTGGACAGGACGCGCTTCGGGTTGCGCATGAGGAAGCGGAGCAGCTCGAACTCGGTGGCCGTCAGCGTGATCTCGTCGCCCGCGCGGCGTACCTCGTGGCTGTCCTCGTCGAGCTCGAGGTCGCCGACGGTGAGCACCGAGTCGGACTCCGCGCGGCGGGCGCCGGTACGCCGCATCAGGCCGCGCAGCCGGGCGACCAGCTCCTCGAGGGAGAACGGCTTGGTCACGTAGTCGTCGCCACCCGCGGTCAGCCCGGCGACCCGGTCCTCGACCGAGTCGCGGGCGGTGAGGAACACCACGGGCACCTCGGGATCGGTCGCCCGCATCCGACGCAGCACCTCGAGCCCGTCGAAGTCGGGCAGCATCATGTCCAGCACGACGGCGTCCGGGCCGAACGTCCTCGCGTTCGAGACGGCCTTCGCGCCGGTGTGCGCCATCGAGACCTCGAAACCCTCGTACCGCAGCGCCATGCCGATCAGCTCGGCGATGTTGGTCTCGTCGTCGACGACGAGCACGCGCAGCGGCGTTCCGTCCGGGCGGGTGAGATCCATGACCCACAGTCTGGTCAGCGGGCCTGTGTGTTTCCTGTGAGATCCCTGTTGGTGAGACACGACGTCCTCTGATCGATCCCACAGGTCCGGCACAGCGTCCGGGTCCACACTGCGGCCATGAGCGACGACGAGACCCGCCCGATCGAGCCAGGGGCGCCGGAGCCTCCCCCGGCCGCAACACCGGCACCCGAGGCCACGCCGCCGGCTGCGGCGTACGCGATGCCCATCCCGGCCGGCTATCCGGCGTACGGCGTGCCTCCCGCGCAGTCGCGCCCGCGCTTCGCCGACCAGGTGCTCGGGATGCGGGCCGTCGTCGCGGTCGCCCTGGCGTGCCTCGTCATCGGCGGGCTGAGCGGCTTCATCCTGGGCCACGCCGCCGGGCAGGACGACTACCGCTTCGGGCACGCGCCGGGTGGCTTCTTCCAGCAGCGCGCCTTCCCCGAGGGACCGGGCTTCGGCAACGGCGGGTCCGACCGGCAGACCCCTCCGTTCGGCCAGGGCCAGGACGGGCGCTGACCCCCGCACCTCAGCCGTCGGCGTCGTACAGCCGCAGCGCCATCAGGGGGCAGTTCCGGACGGCGTGTCGAGCGGTGTCGCGGTCGCGACGGGGAACCGCGGGATCGCGCTCGCCGGAACGCGAGACGGGAAAGCCGAACTCGTCGACGCCCAGCAGCTCGGGCAGCAGCTCGGAGCAACTGCCGTGGCCGTCGCAGCGGGTCCAGTCGACGTGCAGGCGGGTCATGAGTCTGACCGCCGCGGCCGACCGGTCGGGGTGGGGCACCAGCCCTCGAGGTGGGCGGCGACGTGGTCGCGGAAGACGTCGAGGGTCGAGGCCACGAAGCGTGCGCTGCCATCGGGATGGGCACAGGCTCCACGACCGGTGACCAGTGCCGACATCCTCTGCACCTCGGCCGGCAGGCCATGGTCGCGCACCCCGGCCGCGAGTCGCGCGAGGTCGGTGGCCATGCGCGGGAGACCGTTCAGGCACGGCCCGCACTGGCGGGTCGACTCGGAAGCGAGGTACTCGGCGACTCCGGCGGCGAACCCGATCGGGCAGGTGTCGGTGCCGAGGACGTGCAGGACGCCGGCCCCGACCGACGCGCCGTACGCCGCGAGGTCGCGGCGGGTCAGCCGCACGTCGAGGTCGGAGGTCCGGACCCACGCTCCGTGGTACCCGCCCACCAGCACCGCCGACGGGCGCAGCGGCTGGGCCGGGTCCAGCACGTCACGCAGACTGCTGCCGCGCTCGGCCTCGACCACGCCCGGCCGGCCCACGGATCCGCTGATCGTGAAGAGGGACGTGCCGGGGTCCTCGGTGGTGCCCGCGGCCCGGAACCAGCCCGCGCCGTACCGGACGAGCAGCGCCAGCTGCGCCAGCGTCTCGGCGTTGAGGACCAGGGTCGCGCGGCCGCCGACGCCGGCCTCCGTGACCCGGGTGAAGGGGTCGCGCGGGATCGCGGGCCGTCCGTTCAGCTGGTTGACCAGTGCGGTCTCCTGACCGGCGACGAAGCCGCCCTCGAGCTGGACCACCTCGACCTCCCGGCCGCGGGCGGCGGCGAACGCCGCTCCGGGATCGACCTCGGGGCCGAGCGCGAGGATCGCCCGCCGGGCGCGCATCGCGCGGGCCAGGGTCTCGAGGCCGTCGAGGACGAGGTGCGGGTTGCGGCCGAGCAGCACCGCGTCCTTCGCACTGAGGGGCTCACTCTCCATGGCGTTGCCGATCACGACCGGCCGCCGCGGGGCGTAGGCGACGGCTCGCACCTTGATCGCGGTCGGGAACCCGGCGCCGCCGCGGCCGGTGAGGCCGCTGTCCGTCAGGGCTGCGAGCAGGTCGTCGCGGCTGAGACGGGGGAGGACGCCGTACCGCGCCAGATGAGCGCCGTGGTCGGTCCCGGCACCGTCGAGCAGCCGCCGGGTCAGGGTGGGCGCGGTGGTCAAGCCGGCCTCCGGTGCTGTCGGGTCCAGCCCCGACCGGCGTACGACGGAGCAAGCCGCCAGCCGATCGCCGCGACGACCGCGCCGGCGCAGACCACGGCCAGGCCGCGGAACCAGGTCGTCCCGGCGTCTGTGCCGCTGCCGAGGGCGTGCAGGAGCGCCATGGGCCACAAGGCGTAGGTCGCCCAGTGCACCGCCCGGAACGTCTTCGGGCCCACCCGGTGCCGCAGCAGCGAGACGACGGTGACGATCGCGAGGACGTCGACGGCCAGGGTTCCGAGACCGAGCCACAGCGGGCGGTAGGCAGCCAGGAACGGGACCGCGAGGTCGACCAGCCTGAGCTGTGCATAGGGGTCGAACAGCAGGCTCCCGAGGTGCGCCACGACCAGGCCGGTGCCGGTCAGGGCCGCGGTCCGGTGCAGGTCGCTGATGCCGACCCGGCCCACCGCCGGCACGCGCCGTCCCGAGCGGGCGACGATGCCGAGCACGACCGAGACCGTGAGCAGCACCAGGGCCACGACGCCGGTGCCGCGGCCGAGCGCCCAGAACGCGCTGGTCAGCCCCGCCTGGCTCATGCCGCCACCTCATGGGGCCAGCCGCCGACACGCACCACGCGGTGGCGCTGGTCGACCAGGCGCGCGGTGAGACCGCGCTCGGCGAGCCAGGCTGCCGCGTCGCGGCCGAGCACGATCGCGGCGGTGGACGCGGTGTTGGCCTCGACGCAGGTCGGCGCGGCGACGGTGGCGCTGCGCCAGACGGGGGTGGCGGGTGCGGCCGTGCGCGGGTCGACGACGTGGTGGATCGCCACGCCGCCCCGGCGCCAGGCACGCCGTACCGTCGAGGACGTGGCGACCGCCGCTCCGGCCGCCAGGGTGATCCGACAGGCGGGATCGTCCTCGGTGTCGCGCACGAGCACCTGCCAGCCGTCGTCGGCCGCGGGGCCGGCGGTGGAGATGTCGCCGCCGAGCTCGACCAGTACGCCGACACCGGCACTGTCCGCGGCCCGGCGGGCGAGCAGGTCGGCCGCCCGGGCCTTGGCCGTGGCGCCGAGGTCGAGGACCACCTCGCGCGGCAGCTCGAGCTGGTCGCCGTGCAGGCGCACGCGGCGCCAGCCGGGGACGGACTGCACGAGGCGCACCGCCGGGCCGTCGGCGGGCAGCAGCTCGATGCTGCGGTCGTAGCCGAGCCCCCGCATCGCGGCCCCGACGGTCGGGTCGACCAGCCCGCCGCTGGCCTCGGCCGCGTCCAGAGCGATCCCGACGAGGTCGGCCAGCATCGGCGAGATCCGCCGCGTGCCCGGCGTCAGGGTCGACAGCTCGGAGTCCGGCCGGAAGCGCGAGCAGGCTCGGTCGACCTCGTCGAGACCGCCCCGGACGATCTCGACCACGGAGGCCAGGGCGCGCGGCTCGGTCACCACCACGCGGCCGGTGGTGCTCCAGATGTCGAAGGCGTACGTCGTGCTCATCTCAGGACCCGCTCGTCGTGGCCTGCGGCGCGGACGGTGCGGACGGGGTGGGCGCGGTGACGGTCGGGCGTGACGTACCGGTGGAGCTCCGGGTCGTCGTCCTCGACGACCGGTGCTCGGAGCCGGACGACGACCGCTCGGAGCCGGACGAGTGCTTCCCGGAGCGCGTGGACGTGTCGTCGGCAGCGGACCGGGTGGCCATCCCGATCCCGATCGACGCGCCGAGGGCACCGGCGATACCGAGGCCGGCGAGCCCTGCCTGGAGCCTTCTGCTGCGCTGGAGGGGAGTCATGCCTCGACGGTGCGTCCGCTTCCTGTGGCGAACCTGTGAGCACCGTGAGCCCGCGGTGTCGGTCACCTGAACACAACCTGACCGGCCCGGAGTACCCGCGGGAGCGGACCGAGCCGATGGAGCCGACGGACGCGGAACTCGGTGGGAGAAGCCCGGGCAGTGAGGGAGAATCGCCGACGTTGTGGACATCTCCTTCCCGGCCGAGCTGCCGATCAGCGGGCGGCGCGACGACATCGCGGCGGCGATCCGGGACCACCAGGTCGTCGTCGTTGCGGGCGAGACCGGTTCGGGCAAGACCACCCAGCTGCCGAAGATCTGCCTCCAGCTGGGTCGGGGGCCGGGTCGTGGGACGGGCGGGCGAGGTGGCCTGATCGGGCACACCCAGCCGCGCCGGATCGCGGCCCGCTCGGTGGCCGAGCGGCTCGCGTCCGAGCTGGACACCGGGCTCGGCACCGAGGTCGGCTACCAGGTGCGCTTCACCGACCGCACCTCGCGCGACACCCGGATCAAGGTGATGACCGACGGCATCCTGCTCGCCGAGCTCCAGCGCGACCGGGAGCTGCGCCGCTACGACACGATCATCATCGACGAGGCCCACGAGCGGAGCCTCAACATCGACTTCCTGCTCGGCTACCTCAAGCGGCTGCTGCCGAGACGCCCCGACCTCAAGGTGGTCATCACCTCGGCCACGATCGACCCCCAGCGGTTCGCCGACCACTTCGCGGATCCCGATGGACGTGCCGCGCCGATCATCGAGGTGTCCGGTCGCACCTACCCGGTCGAGATCCGGTACCGACCGCTCATCGACCTGCCCGACGAGGAGGACGACGAGGGGGAGGCCGTCGTCCGCGACCAGACCGAGGCGATCGTCGACGCCGTACGCGAGCTGTCCGGCGAGGGCCCCGGTGACGTCCTGGTGTTCCTGCCGGGGGAGCGGGAGATCCGCGACACCGCCGACGCCCTCGCCGACGTGAGGCCCGACCCGGGGCGCGCGCTCGAGGTGGTCCCGCTGTTCTCGCGGCTGTCGGCGGCCGAGCAGCACCGCGTCTTCTCGTCCCATCCGCAGACGACCAGACGGGTCGTCCTCGCCACGAACGTCGCGGAGACCTCGCTGACCGTCCCCGGCATCCGTTACGTCGTGGACACCGGCGTCGCGCGCATCTCGCGCTACTCCATGCGGACCAAGGTGCAGCGGCTGCCGATCGAGGCGATCAGCCGGGCCTCGGCCCAGCAGCGCTCCGGCCGCTGCGGCCGGGTCGAGGCCGGCATCGCGATCCGGCTGTACTCCGAGGAGGACTTCGAGAGCCGCCCGGAGTTCACCGACCCCGAGATCCTCCGCACCAACCTCGCCTCGGTGATCCTCCAGATGTCGTCGCTCGCGCTCGGCGACATCGCCCGCTTCCCGTTCGTCGAGCCGCCCGACCGGCGCCAGGTCACCTCCGGGGTGCAGCTGCTCGAGGAGCTCGGGGCGCTGCTCTCGGGTGGCGACACCGGCGAAGGGCGCCGGCTCACCCGACTGGGCCGACGCCTCGCCCGGCTCCCGATCGACCCGAGGCTGGGCCGGATGATCCTCGAGGCGGAGCGCCTCGGCTGCGTCCGCGAGATCCTCGTCATCGCCGCCGCGCTGTCGCTGCAGGACCCGCGCGAGCGACCACTCGAGCAGCAGGCGCAGGCCGACCAGCTCCACGCGCGCTTCAAGGACCCCACATCCGACTTCCTGACCTGGCTCAACCTGTGGCGCCACCTGCGCGGCCAGCAGCGCGAGCTGTCGAGCAGCGCGTTCCGCCGGATGTGCAAGCGCGAGTACCTCAACTACCTGCGCGTCCGCGAGTGGCAGGACTTCGAGTCGCAGCTGCGCCAGGTCTGCCGGGAGCTGAAGGTCGACCTGGGCAGCGGAGGCGTCGCGAGCGAGCCCGACGCCGACGGCATCCACCAGGCGCTGCTGTCCGGGCTGCTGTCCCACATCGGGGTCCTGGAGGAGCGCGAGCGGCAGCCGCCGGGGCAGCGCGGCCCTCGTGGCCCGAGGGAGTACCTCGGAGCCCGCGGCACGAGGTTCGCGATCTTCCCCGGCAGCGCGCTGCGCGGCAAGAACCCGGCGTACCTGATGGCCGGCGAGCTGGTGGAGACCGGCCGTCTCTGGGCCCGGCAGAACGCCGCGATCCGGCCCGAGTGGGCCGAGCAGCTCGGCGGCCACCTGGTGAAGCGCACCTACAGCGAGCCCCACTGGTCGAAGAAGCGTGCGGCCGTGCTGGCCTACGAGCGGGTCACGTTGTACGGCGTCCCGCTCGTCACCGACCGGCTCGTGCAGTACGGCCGCATCGATCGCGAGCTGAGCCGCGAGCTGTTCATCCGGCACGCCCTCGTGGAGGGCGAGTGGTCCAGCCGCCACCGCTTCCTCGCGGAGAACCAACGGCTCCTGGAGGAGGCCGAGGAGCTAGAGCACCGCGCCCGGCGCCGCGACATCGTCGTCGACGAGCAGACCCTCTTCGACTTTTACGACGCGCGCGTCGGGGCCGTCGTCGTCAGCGGAGCCCACTTCGACACCTGGTGGAAGAAGGAGCGCGCACGTCGGCCGGAGCTGCTCACCTTCGACCCGGCGATGCTCACCCACGACAGCGCGGAGGAGGTTCGCGAGGAGGACTACCCCGAGGCCTGGCAGCAGGGTGAGGGCCTGACCTTCCCGATCAGCTACCACTTCGAACCCGGTGCCGCCGACGACGGCCTCACCATCGACGTGCCCGTCGCCACCCTCAACCGGGTCGCCGCCGACGACTTCTCTTGGAACGTCCCCGGCGTCCGGCAGGAGCTGGTCACCAGCCTGATCCGGAGCCTGCCCAAGAACCTCCGTGTGTCCTTCGTCCCCGCCCCGGACAAGGCGCGGGAGTTCCTGGCCTCGACACCTGCCGGCGAGGAGCCCCTGCTCGACGCACTCGAGCGATGGGGCCGGTCGACGGCAGGCGTCGTGATCCCCCGCGACGCCTGGGACTGGACCAAGGTGCCCGCACATCTCCAGCCCACCTACCGCGTGCTCGGCGACGACGGTGGCGAGCAGGCCCGCGGCAAGGACCTCGACGCCCTCAAGGCTCCCCTGGAGGAGCAGTTCGACGCGGCGCTCGCGGCCGTCGCCGATGACAGTGGGTACGGCGCGACCGGCCGGACGGAGTGGACGTTCGGCGAGCTGCCGCCCGAGATCCTCCAGCGCCGCGCGGGCCACGAGGTGCTCGCGTACCCGGCGCTGCTCGACGAGGGCGCAACCGTCGGGCTCGGTGTGTTCGGCTCGGCGGAGGAGGCGGCGGCCCGCCACCGGCACGGCGTACGGCGGCTCCTGCTGCTGGCGCTGCCGTTCCCGACCGACCCGACCGACTCGCTCGACACCACCCAGCGCCTCGGCCTCGCGGGCTCGCCGTACGCCTCGGTCGGCGACCTCCTGGACGACGTTCGCGCGGCGGTGTTCACCGACGTCGTCGACGCGCACCCGCCCGCCCGCACGCCGGAGGAGTACGACGCACTGGTGGCGGCCGCCCGCCATGCACTGGCAGCGCGCACCGACCCCGTGCTCCGCGACGTGCTCCGTGTCCTCGCCGACTGGCGGGAGACCGACCGCGCTCTCAGCGGCCGCGCCGAGCTGGCCACCCTGCCCGCGCTGCAGGACATGCGGGAGCAGCTGGCGCGGCTGGTCGGCCGTGGCTTCCTGGGTGAGGCCGGGGCCGACCGGCTCCGGCGCTTCCCGACGTACCTCCTGGCGATCCGGCGCCGACGCGAGAACCTCGACGACCGGGTCGCCCGCGACCGACAGCTCATGGACCAGGTGCGCCCCCTCGACGAGGCCTACCGCCACCAGGTCGCGGCCCTCCAGGAAGGGCGTCCGCCCGGCGTCACGCTGCGTCGGGCGCGCTGGATGCTCGAGGAGTATCGGGTGTCGTTGTTCGCCCAGCAGCTCGGCACCGACGGACACGTCAGCGACCAACGCATCCGGAAGCTGCTCGCGGGCTGATCTCGGTCGGTACCGTGGACCGGTGACCCAACGTCCGCACCACCGCCCGCTGACCCCGGGCGATCGGTTCTTCGAGGGCCTCGAGGCCGACGACCTCGATCCCCTCCGCCTCGCCGAGGCGGCCGACCGTGCGGCCTACCTGCTCGTGCGCGGGGCCCGCGACTCCGGCGACAGCGAGATCGCGGAGCGGGTGCTGCACCTCGCGGACACCGAGGGGATCGAGACGATCGCCGAGGTCTGGGCCGGTCGACCGGCCGACACCATCGCCGGCTGCCTGTGGCGGCTCTACCTCCTCCGCTCCTGGGTGTACGCCGACCCGGTCGGCGTGGCGCGGGAGTTCGAGGCCGGGCGCGACCGCGCGGCCGTGCACGGAGTGGTCGCGGGAGTCGCCGACCCACCGGGCCCCGACGAGCTGCGGGCGATGGTCGACCAGGTGCTGCTCGGGATCGCCGGCAGCGACTTCGCCGACGTCCTCCTGCGCGCCGCGGCGTTCGCCCGCGTGGTCGCGACCGGTCGCGTCGAGCTCCCGGACGGCGACACCGTCGCCGCGGCCCGGATCCAGGCGGTCGCCGACCAGCTGGACCGCGCCGCCCGCCTGGAGCTCGCCGGCGGCCTCACGTAGAGCCGTTCGCGTCGGAGAGCGCCCGGACGTCCTCGTTCACTCGGTACACTGTTCGCGAGTGTGCCGGGCCGCGGCAGCCCCGGGTCCCAACATCAGCCGCTGCGAGCGGCCACGCGCCGTGAGGCGCTCCCGGTCCGGCGCACTCCTCGTTGTCCCGGGCCGTTAGGGTTTCGGCCGTGCGTGAGAGTTCGGGGTGGAGTCGGCAGCGCGCCACCCTCCTCGTCGCGGCCCTCCTCGCCACCGGCCTCCTCGCCGCCTGCGACGCGTCCGGGTCCTCGACCGCGAGCTCGTCTGCGAGCAGCCTCGGCGGCTCGGCCCCGTCGTCGGCCCCGTCCTCCTCCGCCCCCCCACAGCTGCCCCCGGAGACGCTCACGTTCGGCGTGATCGGGTCGGCCGGCGAGATCGACCAGTACAAGACGATGGCCGAGACCTACGCGCCGCTCTCACGCAAGGTCACGGTCAAGGTGGAGTCGTGGCCGAACGACTCGGCCATGCTCGCGGCGTTCCGCGACGGTGAGCAGGTGCCGGACGTCTTCCTCGCGAACCGCCGCCACCTGCCCTACCTCACCCAGCACCAGCTGGTGCAGCCGGTCGACCAGCTGCTCGACGACCGGGGCTTCGACTTCGGTGACGAGTACCCGCGCAGCAGCCTGACGGCGTTCGGTGCGGACAACCGCCTGGAGTGCCTGCCGTACGGCGTGCAGCCCGCCGTGGTCTTCTACAACAAGAAGCTGGTCAAGCTCGGCCGGATCAAGAACCCACCCGAGCCGGGCCAGGGATGGTCTCTGGACCAGTTCACGGCGGCCGCGCGCTGGTCGGTGAAGCGCCACCCGGGGGTCGCCGGCATCTACCTGGCCCCGGACCTGGCCAGCATCGCGCCGTTCGTGTACTCCGGGGGTGGCGCCCTCTTCGACAGCGCCACCGACCCGACGTCGCTGGCGCTCTCCGACGACACCAACGTGCAGTCGCTGACCCGGACCGTGCGGGCGCTCCGGGCTCCGGGGTCGACGCTGACCCCGGCCCAGCTGGAGAAGCACACGCCGCTCGAGTGGTTCGCCCGCGGGAAGCTGGCGCTGCTCGAGGGCTCGCGGCGGATGGTCCCCGATCTCCGGGCCACCGACGGGCTCGACTTCGACGTGATGCCGATGCCCAGCCTCGGCACCCCGGCCACCGTCGGCAACCTCACCGGACTGTGCCTCTCGCAGCATCCGAGCGACGTCGCCACCGCTGCCGACTTCCTGGTCTACGCCAGCTCGCCCGGCGCGCTCGCGCTGGTCTCGTTCGGCGGGTACCTCCAGCCCGCCAACCAGACGGTGGCGCTCTCCGATGCGTTCCAGCAGCCGGACCGGCTGCCCCAGCACGCCTCGGTGTTCACGTTCAGCGTGAAGAGCATGGTCTACCCGCCGGTCGTCGGTCCGTCCGACGAGCTCGAGCTGGCCGTGGACCCGATGCTGGAGAAGATGCTGCGGGGCACGCCGGCCCAGGTCCCGCGGGCGACCCGCCAGATCGACCGCGCGTCGTACCGGGTGATCGGGCCGCGGCTCGGCCCCAGCGCCAGCCCATCGTCCGGCTGAGCCTCGCCCAGGATCAGCCGGCGGCTCGCGCGGCGGCGACGGCGTCGGCCAGCATCGGCGCGGTGAGCTCGACCTGCCACTCCCGGGCGCCGAGCTGCCGCAGCTGGTCGCCGACCGCGTCGGCGTCCGCGCCCGCCGGCTCCCACATCACCCGGCGCACGGTGTCCGGCGACAGCAGGTTCTCGGCCGGCACCTGGTGCTCCTCGGACAGCTTGGTCATCCCGTCGCGGGCGAGCGCCAGGCGTTCGGCGGCGACAGGGTCGCGCTCGGCCCACGCGCGGGGCGCAGGCGGGCCGTCGGTGCGTGGTGCGCGCACCGGCAGGTCCGCTTCCGGCATCTCGCGCGCTCGGCGGAGGGCGTCGAGCCACCGGTCGGCGTACCTCGAGGCGCCGCGACCGTGGAAGCCCTTGGTCGCCAGCAGGTCGGAGCGGGTGGCGGGGTCGGCCAGGGCGGCGGCCACGATCGCGCTGTCGCCGATGATCCGTCCCGGTGACACGTCGCGAGACCGGGCCAGCTCGTCGCGCTCCTCCCACAGCTCGCGTACGGCGCCGAGCAGCCGCCGGCCGCGGACCTTGTGGAGCCCGGAGGTGCGTCGCCACGGCTCGTGCCGGACGAGCGGCGTGAAACCGCGCAGTGCCTCGAACTCCTGACGCGCCCAGTCGTCCTTTCCGGCCTCGCGCAGCTCACGGATCAGTACCTCGCGGAGCTCGAGCAGCACCTCCACGTCGAGCGCGGCGTACTCCAACCACGGGGTCGGCAGCGGACGGGTCGACCAGTCGGCGGCGGAGTGCTCCTTCTTCATCCGCTCGCCGAGGAGCGTCTCGACCAACGTGGCCAGACCGACCCGTGGGTAGCCGAGGAGCCGGCCGGCCAGCTCGGTGTCGAACAGCGCCGCCGGCGTCAGACCCACCTCGTTGAGGCAGGGGAGATCCTGGGTCGCCGCATGCAGGATCCACTCGGCTCCGGACAGGGCCTCCTGCAGAGGGTCCAGGGAGTCGAATCCGATCGGGTCGATCAGGAACGTGCCGGCGCCGTCGCGGCGGAGCTGGATCAGGTAGGCGCGCGAGGAGTACCGATAGCCGGAGGCGCGCTCGGCGTCGATCGCGACCGGTCCGGCGGCCGCGGCCAGCGCCTGGCAGGCCTCGGCGAGCGCGGGCGGCGTGTCGGTGAGCGGCGGCAGGCCGTCACGGAGCTCGAGCAGCGGGGCGGGCGGCTCCTCCGGCGTCGCCGGCGCGGCGTCCAGCGCAGGCGCAGGCGCAGGCGCCGAGGACGCCGTGGTCTCGTCGGCAGCCGGTGCGCGGGATGCGGGGTCCGAGTCTGGAGTCATGGGTGTCAGTGGCCGGCGCCGCGCCGCCCACGACGGCTGGGCATGGCGGTGACGCCGTCGGGGACCGGCGGCAGGCCCGCCGCCGTACACAGTAGTTCGCCCCATGCCTCGACGTGCCCGGTGATGTCGAGTCGGCCGTCGACCACCTGGGGGGTCCACGAGGCGCGGATCTCGATCTGTGCGCTCCCGGAGTCCTCCGACATCCCGCCGAAGCTGTCGGTGGCGACGCGGGTGACGGTCCCGGACACCGCGGCGTACGACGCGCCGTGGGCCCCCAGCGCCTCGATGAGCCACGACCACCCGACATCGGCCAGCGCCGGGTCGGTGATCATCTCGAGGTCGATCTCGGCGCGGGCGTAGGCGACGCAGCGGAAGGTGCCGTCCCAGGAGTCGTTGCCCGAGGGATCGTGGAGCAGGATGATCCGCCCGGTGCTGAGGTCGTTGCCGTCGACCGTGACGTCGGCACTGAGCGCCGCGGCGTACGGCGCGATCCGCTGGGGTGCGGGCATCGGTTCGGCGAGCACCTCGGGCCGCAGGCGCGCCTCGTTCATGGCGCGCACCGCTTCGGTGAACTCCGGAGGGTTCGGCGGCGGACCCGAGCCCGGGCGCGCCTCGCTACCCACGACCATGAGGTCACAGTAGGCCGGTGCCTCACAGGCCGATGTGCGCACACGCCGGGTGGGATGCCAGCATTCGCCCCATGACCTCTCCCCATGACGGTGCGTTCCTGCGCGCGACCCGCGGGGAGCCGGTCGACCACACCCCGGTCTGGTACATGCGCCAGGCGGGGCGCTCGCTGCCGGAGTACCTCGAGATCCGCGAGGGCGTCGGCATGCTCGAGTCGTGCATGAACCCCGAGCTGGTCACCGAGATCACCCTGCAGCCGGTGCGGCGGTACGGCGTGGACGCGGCGATCTTCTTCTCCGACATCGTGCTGCCGCTGAAGGCGGTCGGTGTCGACCTCGACATCGTGCCCGGCGTCGGTCCGGTCGTGGCTCGGCCGGTGCGCACGCTCGAGGACGTCGCGGCGATCCCCGACCTGACGCCCGGGCACGTCCCGTTCACCACGGCCGCGATCACGTCGCTGGTGGCCGAGCTCGGGTCGACCCCGCTGATCGGCTTCGCGGGTGCGCCGTTCACCGTCGCGTCGTACCTCGTGGAGGGCGGGCCGTCGAAGGACCACGCGCTCACCAAGGCGATGATGTACGGCGCCCACGACGTCTGGGACGCGCTGCTGGGCAAGATCGCCGACATCTCCGCGGCGTACCTCCGGGTGCAGGTCGACGCCGGGGTCTCGGCGGTCCAGCTCTTCGACTCGTGGGCCGGTGCGCTCACCCCCGACGACTACCGGCGATCGGTGCTGCCCCACTCCGCCACCGTGCTGGCGGCGGTCGCGGGCCTCGGGGTCCCGCGGATCCACTTCGGGGTCGGTACCGGCAGCCTGCTGCCGCTGATGGCGGAGGCCGGCGCCGACGTCGTGGGCGTGGACTGGCGGATGCCGCTCGCGGCCGCCATCCCCCTCGTCGGCGACCGCGCGGTGCAGGGCAATCTCGACCCGACGCTGGTGTTCGCGCCGACGAAGGTGATGACGGCTCGCGCGGCGGAGATCATCGAGGCCGGCCGGACGGCGAAGGGGCACGTGTTCAACCTCGGGCACGGCGTGCTGCCGTCGACGGACCCCGACCAGCTGACGCGGCTGACGGAGTTCGTGCAGGGCTACTGAGGCTGGGTCGCGCTCTGCAGCCCCTCGGCGGTGGCCCGCGGGGCAGCGGGTCAGTACAGATGGGGACCCCTCCCGACGCGGTCCGCCGGCCCGGTCGGGTGGAAGAGTGGCCGCGTGCCCGACTCGAGCCTCGACGCAGTCGTGGTGGGCGCCGGCATCGCCGGACTGACCGCGGCCCGCGACCTGGCCGAGGCCGGGCTGTCGGTGCTGGTGCTCGAGAGCTCGCCCGACGTGGGTGGCAAGCTCCGGCTGGCCACGGTGGCCGGCGTCGAGATCGACGTGGGGGCCGAGTCGATGCTGGCGCGCCGCCCGGAGGCGGTCGGCCTGGCCGCGCAGCTGGGTGTCGACCTCGTACATCCCGCCTCGGGCTCCGCACAGCTGTGGACCCGTGGCTCTCTGCGACCGCTCCCGCGCACGCTGCTCGGCGTCCCGCTCGACCCGTCCGGACTGGCCGCGTCCGGCGTGCTGTCCGAGGAGGGACTCGACCGGGCCACGCACGAGACGGTGCTGCCCCTGGGGGACGTCGACGTCTCGGTGGCCGAGCTGCTCGGCTCGCGGCTGGGGCCCGAGGTGGTCGACCGGTTGGCCGAGCCCCTGCTCGCCGGGGTGTACGCCGGGCACGCCGCGAACCTGTCGGCGCACGCGGCGATCCCCCAGGTCGTCGCGCTCCTGCGCGAGCACGGGTCGCTGCTGGCGGCTGCGGCCGCCGTGCCACCGGCCGCGGACGCGCCGGTGTTCGCCGGGGTCGAGGGCGGGGTGGGGCTCCTGCCGAGGCGCCTCGCGGCCGGTCTCGACGTCCGCACGTCCGCTCCGGTGCGCGAGCTGGCGCGGACCTCGACAGGCTTCCGGCTGACCGTCGGCTCGACCCGCACCCCGGAGGTGCTCGAGACGGGACGAGTCGTGCTGGCGACGCCGGCCGCCCCGACGTCCCGCCTGCTGCGGGACGTCGTACCGGAGGGCGCGCGCGAGCTCGCGGCGGTGGAGTACGCCTCGATGGCGATCGTCACCCTCGCCGTGCCCGCGCTCGAGGTCGGTGACTCCTCGGGGTTCCTCGTGCCCTCGGTCGACGGGCGGCGGATCAAGGCCGCGACGTACTCCTTCTCGAAGTGGGAGTGGGTCGGTGCGGCCTCGGACCTGCGCCTCCTGCGGGCATCGATCGGGCGGCACCGCGAGGAGGCCTCCTTGCACGCCCCGGACGACGAGCTGGTGGCGCGGGTCGTCGCCGACCTCGCGCTCGCGACCGGCCAGGAGATCCGCCCGGTCGAGGCGCACGTGCAGCGGTGGGGTGGCGCGCTGCCGCAGTACGCCGTCGGCCACCTCGACCGGGTGGCGCGCATCCGGCTCGCGGTGGAGGCGGTGCCGGGGCTGGCGCTGTGCGGCGCGGCGTACGACGGTGTCGGGATCCCGGCCGTGATCGGGTCGGCCCGCCGGGCGGCGGCTTCGCTGCTCGCGGCAGAATGAGGCCATGGCCGAGCCGACGAAGGACCAGACGAACGCGGCTCGCACCCGCGAGCTGAACGACACCGTCCGCTACACCATGTGGTCGGTGTTCCGCCTCGCCGAGCCGTTCGGACCGACCGACAGCGGTGCCGACCGTGGCGCCGAGGCGACCGAGGTCGAGGAGCTGTTCGAGAAGCTCGCCGCGGATGACGTCGTGGTACGGGGCACGTACGACGTATCGGGCATCCGCGCGGACGCCGACGTCCTGGTCTGGTGGCACGCGCCCACCAGCGAGCAGCTCCAGTCGGCGTACAACCGCCTGCGGAGCACGACGTTCGGTCGGCGGCTCGCCCCGGTCTGGTCGCAGATGGCGCTGCACCGGCCGGCGGAGTTCAACAAGAGCCACATCCCGGCCTTCCTCGCCGAGGAGGAAGCGCGGGCGCACGTGTGCGTGTACCCGTTCGTGCGCTCCTACGAGTGGTACCTGCTCGAGGAGGCCGAGCGTCGCCGCCTGCTCGCCGAGCACGGCAGGATGGCGCGCGACTACCCCGACGTCCGCGCCAACACGGTCTCGAGCTTCGCCCTCGGCGACTACGAGTGGATCCTGGCCTTCGAGGCGGACGACCTGTCACGCATCGTCGACCTGATGCGGCATCTCCGCGGCTCCGAGACCCGTCGTCACGTCCGCGAGGAGATCCCCTTCTACACCGGCACCCGCACCCCCCTCACCGACCTCCTCGCCCGCCTCCCCTGAGGGTTGACCCGTCCCAAATCCACCGTTGACCCGCCCGGAAACCGGGTTCGAGCCGTCGCAAATGAGGTTTCGGGTCCGCATTTGAGCCGGGTCAATCCCGGATATGGGACGGCTCAACCCGTGATTCGGGACGGCTCAACTGTCCGCGGGGGCGAGGGTGAGCGAGATCGAGTTGATGCAGTAGCGGTCGCCGGTAGGGGTGCCGTAGCCGTCTGGGAAGACGTGCCCGAGGTGGGAGCCGCAGCTGGCGCACCGGACCTCGACCCGCTTCATCCCGTGGGAGGTGTCCTCGAGGTACTCCACGGTGTCGGTGATCGGCTGGTAGAAGCTCGGCCAGCCGCAGCCGGAGTGGAACTTCGTGTCGGACTCGAAGAGCTTGGCACCGCACGCCTTGCACGAGTAGACGCCCTTGGTCTCGGTGTCGGTGTACTCGCCGACGAACGGTCGCTCCGTACCGGCCTCCCGGAGTACGGCGTATTCCTCCGGCGACAGCTCCTCGCGCCACTGCTCGTCGGTCTTCTCCACCTGGTAACCCATGCCACCACGGTAGTCGGCGACACCAGGGCCGAGCAGCCCACCCACGTCTGCACACGACCGTCACCGAACCCAGACCCGCTGCGGCCCGACTGCGGTGAACCCGGCGGCCAATAGCGCGTCCAGCTCGGCGCCCTGGGCGAAGTCCGTGACAGCACGGTCCGGATGCAGGGCGGCGACGGCGGCGAGCACTTCGCCCGAGGCCGTCGGCGAGCCCTCACCCCAGGTGTTCGACAGACCCAGGGCACCACCGCCGCCGTCGTGCGTGACCGCACCACCCACCAGCGAACCGTCGTGGCGCAGAGCCAGGATCCGGAACGCGGGGTGCTGGAGGACGCCGGCCGGCAGCACGTCGGTGTAGTCGTGAGCCGCGGCCCACTCGGCCAGGTCGTCGACGGTCTCGATGACCGACCAGCCCCCGGGCATCTGGTCGGGAGCCCCGCGGCAGGGATCTCGGTGGACCCAGCGGGCGTCGATCAGCAGCTCGAAGCCATGTCGCTCCGGTTCGATCTCGCCGAAGGAGTCGGCCACGGCACAGTGCTCCAGGCCCGCGACCGCCCGTACCACCCGATCGGTCCCGACCGCCGGCTCCAGCGTCTTCGCCGCGGAGTGCCAAGGTGGTGGAGCAGCGAGCGCGGACCAGAGTCCGTCCTCGACCCGTACCGGGATGCCGTGCAGGGCGAACACGTCGTCGTACCAGTGTCGGCTCGCATCGACCGCCGCCCGCAGTCGCGGATCCATGCGGCCATTCTGGCGGGCGGCTAGCCTGACGCGCATGCCGAAGACGCCCGCAGCGGAGGTAGTGGCCGGGGGTCGGGCAGTGCGGGTGAGCAGCCCGGACCGGGTGATCTACGAGGCCACCGACCGCACGCCCGAGGTCTCCAAGCTGATGGTCGCGGAGTACTTCGCGAGCGTGGACGACGGTCTGATGCGCGCGCTGCGCGATCGTCCGACCGCGCTCGAGCGGTGGACCTCCGGGGTCCGCCCCGGGATGAAGCTCGCGACCGGCCCGATGGACAAGGACGCCGACGCGTTCTACCAGAAGCGGGTGCCCAAGGGCGCGCCCGACTACCTCGAGTCGGTCCGGGTGACGTTCCCGTCCGGCCGCACTGCCGACGAGATCTGCCCGACCGAGATCGCCGTACCGGTCTGGTGTGCGCACATGGGCGCGCTGACCTTCCACCCGTGGCCGGTACGCCGCGACGACGTCGACCGGCCGGACGAGCTCCGGATCGACCTCGACCCCCAACCCGGTACGGCGTTCACCGACGCCGTGCGAGTGGCGCTGGTCGCCAAGGAGCTGCTCGAGGAGCTCGGCCTCAGGGGCTACCCGAAGACCAGCGGCAACCGCGGCGTCCACGTGTACGTGCGGATCGAGCCGCGGTGGGAGTTCGTCGACGTCCGCCACGCGGCGATCGGCTTCGGCCGTGAGCTGGAGCAGCGCGACGAGGGCGTCACCACGGCCTGGTGGAAGGAGGAGCGAGGCGAACGCATCTTCGTCGACTTCAACCAGAACAACCGCGACCGCACCATCGCCTCGGCGTACTCCCTCCGACCGATCCCGGGAGCGCCGGTCTCGACCCCCATGACCTGGGACGAGCTGGCCGACGTCACCGACCCGGGGGAGTACAACCTGTTCACGGTCCCCGACCGCCTCACCGACGGCGACCCGTGGACGACGATCGACGACGAGCACTTCTCCCTCGAGCCGTTGCTCCGGTTGTTCGAGGAACAGGGGTCGGTGGAGCTCAACTACCCACCCGACTACCCGAAGATGCCGGGTGAGCCGCCGCGGGTCCAGCCGAGCAAGAAGGTCGACTCCCACTGGGACGAGCACGGCAACCGGATCGTCGACTGAGCATCGGCGGGCGGGGGGCACCAGCGCCGCTCCGGCACCACCCCTAGGGTCTTGCCATGCGCTCGTGGAGGTCGGCGTTCACCGGCCGCCCCTCCGTGTCGGTCGCGATGGCGACGTACAACGGCGAGCGTCATCTGCCGGCGATGCTCGCGAGTCTTGCCGCGCAGACGCACCCGCCCGACGAGCTCGTGATCCGCGACGACGGGTCGGAGGACGGCACCGTCGGCATCCTGCACGCGTTCGCCCGGCGGATGCCGTTCCGCGTCGAGGTGGTCGCCGGCGGCCCACACCTGGGCCATGCGCAGAACGTCGTGGCGGCCAGCAGTGCCTGCTCCGGCAACATCATCTTCTTCGCCGACCAGGACGACACGTGGCGCCCGCCGAAGCTGGCCACGGTGGCCCAACACGTACGCCGCGGCGTGCCGCTCGCGTTCTTCCACGACTTCGCGCTGGTGGACGATGACGACACCCGGGTCGCGCCCTCCTACTACGACCTGCTCGCCGAGCGCGGCTTCCCTCCTGCCGCGGCCCTGAAGGGCTGCAGCATGGCCGTCACCCGAGCGTTCGTCGACACCTGGGGCTGGCCGCCATCCGGTGCTGCGGTCTCGCCCGTCGTTTGGGTCGCCCTGCTGGCGACCGCGTTCGGTCAGCGACGCAACCTGGCGACCCCGCTGATCGACCACCGGCTCCACCAGACCCGGGCGTCGGGCTGGATCCCCGAGCACGCGTCGCGGAGGTTCACCGAGCCCGGCGACGGCTCCGGCCCGGTGCGCCTGCTGATCGACCTGGTGATGAAGCCTCCGCGGCTCAACGCGCGCACCCGCGCCTTCCTCGACGTCCTCGACGCTCGCGGCGACGCCGTCGACCCCGACCTCGCCCGGCGGCTGCGCCGGCTCCTGAAGACGAACCAGACCCGCCACCGGGAGTCCGCCGACGCCTAGGTGGGCTCGTCTCCCGAGTGCGGTGCGTTCCTCGTCTCCCGGGTCCACGCGGCGACGCCGGGCTTGACCGGGTGGTAGAGCAACCCAGGTTGCTCGAAGGACGCCGGCTCCTCGTGGAAGTAATGCGTGCGCACCGGTCGGAAGCCGAAGGTCAGGTCCTTGGGACGACCGGCGGGCGACTTCCCGACGTACACCGTCCGGTCGCGGCCCGGCGGCACGAACGATCCCTCGCCGCCGAAGTCCTCGACGGTCAGCCCGGCCTCCAGCGCGGCCGTCGCCAGCGTGAACTCGTAGTGCCCCTGCCACTCCTCGGACATCGCGGCGACGTAGGCGTCGAGCAGGCGGGGGGTCACCCGCATCAAGGGGTTGAGGGAGCGCACCCACCGTTCCTCCGGTACGGCGTCAGGCGCCTGCGCCCGGCCCCACCACGGCCATCTCGGCTGCTCGCGCCGGTACATCAGTGTCGTGGTCAGCAGGTCGGCCGGGTTGTCGGCGAACCGGCCGAACAGGTCGCCCCACCGCCCGGCGAAGTCCACGTCGTACTCGCAGAGCCAGAGGTGGTCGGCCCGGAGCCCGCGCAGCACGGGCACCAGCAGGGTGTCGAGGTATCCACCCTGCACCCCGCCGTGCTCGGTCATCGCCCGGTAGCGCGTCGGCAGCACCTCGGCGGGGTCGTCGTACGGGAACGGTGCCTCCGGACGCGGGAACGCGTCATGGCTGAGCACGAAGTGCCAGGTCACGAGATCGCAGGACTCGGCGACCAAGCGGGCGAAGTGGCTGCGGATCCGCGGTAGGTCCCGGTGGGTCAGGAAGATGCCGGCAGCGGTCACAGGCCGGTGACGCCCTCTCCCGACCCCGCCTGTTCGTCGAAGTTCTCGTGCTCGAGGAGGTGGAGCACGGGGACGCCGATGTTGCGGCGTGCGCGCGAGGTCCAGTCGACGTGGAAGAACTCGGAGACGACGTGCGAGCGGGTCAGGATGATGGCCTCGCGACCGTCCAGCTCGGAGACGGCCGCCGACAGGGCCGCGATCGGGTCATCGTCGACGACGGTGCCGTCGGCGGTGGCACCGGCCGAGCGGAGTGCGGCCAGCGTGGCCTCGAGGTCGTTGGTCGACTCGCGCTCGCTCTCCTCCTGCACGGTCTCGACCGCCTCGGGGTCGAGCGGGATCCGCGGCCCGGTCAGGCTGTCACCGCCGACCGCTCCCATGGCCGCCTCGATCCGGGCCGCGGCGTCCACGGCGGGCAGCAGCACGTGGTAGCGGACGTCGGCGTCGAGCCCTTCGTGCAGCGAGCGCACCTGGGCGGCGTCGGCGCCCGACAGCGCCTGCTCGACCAGGAGGACGACGGTGTAGGTCTCGCTCATCTCGCTCGGCTCCCGGGCTCGGTGGTCTGGTGCCGGAAGCCTACCGACGTCACGAACCCGGTCGCGCCCCGAGCACGTCGGTGAGGTCGTAGGAGACCGGCTCGTCGAGCTGGTCGTAGCCGCAGCTCTCGGGATCGCGGTCGGTGCGCCAGCGCCGGAACTGGGCCGTGTGCCGGAACCTTCGGCCCTCCATGTGGTCGTAGGCGACCTCGACCACGAGGTCGGGCCGCAACGGGGTGAAGCTGAGGTCCTTGCCCTGGCTCCAGCGGCTCTGGGTGCCGGGCACGCGGTCGGGGTTGGCGGTCAGGAACTCCGCCCAGCGACCCCACGGGTGCTCCTCGATCGGGACGACCAGCGGCTGGAGCTGCTCGATGAGCTCGGCCCGCCGGGTCTCGGTGAAACTGGCGCTGACGCCGACGTGCTGCAGCTCTCCACCGTCGTACAGGCCGAGCAGGAGGCTGCCGAGGAGCGGCCGCTCCGGCGTGCTCGTCTTGTGCTCTCGGTAGCCCGCGACGACGACATCGGCGGTGCGCTCGTGCTTGATCTTGAGCATGGTGCGCGCGTTCTCGACGTACGGCGCGCCCAGCGGCTTCGCGACGACCCCGTCGAGCCCGGCCCCCTCGAACTGGTGGAACCACTCCTCTGCGCGCGCCGGGTCGGTGGTGGTCGCGGTCAGGAAGCACGGCCCGTCGAGGCCGCCGATCGCCTCCTCCAGCGCGGCGCGGCGGTCGGCGAACCCGCGCTCGACGTACGACGTGTCGCCGAGGGCGAGCAGGTCGAAGGCGACGAAGCCGGCCGGGGTCTTCTCGGCGAGCATCTCGACGCGGCTCTGGGCGGGATGGATGCGCTCCTGGAGCACCTCGAACTCCAGCCGGTCGACGCCGTCGTCGCCCCGCAACGCCACGAAGATCTCGCCATCGAGGACGATCCGGTCGGGCAGCTGCTCCCGCATCGCGGTCACCACCTCGGGGAAGTAGCGCGTCAGCGGCTTGGTGTTGCGGCTGGTCAGCTCGACCTCGTCGCCGTCCTTGAAGACCAGGCAGCGGAACCCGTCCCACTTCGGCTCGAAGCTGAGGCCCTCGATGCCGTCGACCGTGTACTTCGCCGGATCGGGGATCCCCTTGACGCTCTTGGCCAGCATCGGGCGCACCGGGGGCATCACGGGCAGGTCCATGAGCGCGACCCTAGTCAGCGTGCGGGTTCAGCGCTGAATCTCCTGCCGGTCGGGAGTCGGGTCGAGGAACACGTGGCGCACGTCGCCGAAACGATCGCGGATCATGGTGTCCACCTCGTCGGAGGCACGCTCGACGTCCTCGGGGGACAGGTGGTCGGCGAGGTCGACCCGCGCGGCGACGAGGACCTGGTCGGGCGCCAACCGCATGGTGAGCAGCTCCAGCACGGCATCGACGCCCTCCGCGTCGTTGATGGCATCGGTGAGCTCCTGGCGCATCGCCGGCGAGACCGACCGGCCGATCAGGAACCGCTGGTTCTGTCGACCGAGCCCGTAGGCGACCACCACCAGCAGGACGGCGATCGCCAGCGACGCAACGCCGTCCCACATGCGCGCGCCGGTCACCTCGTCCAGAGCGATGCCGGACGCCGCGAGCAGCAGACCCAGGAGCGCCACCCCGTCCTCCCAGAACACCGCGCGAAGCGCCGGGTCTGCGTCGTGGGCGAGATAGCGCAGGGCACCGTCGCGACCACGACTCTCGCTGCGCAGCTGGACGACCGCCTTGAGGAAGGAACTTCCCTCGAACACGAACGAGATGCCCAGCACGACGAAGGCGAGCTCCGGGGGTCCCGGTGGCGTGGACCCCACCAGCGCGCTCACTCCCTCATATGCCGCGAACCCGGCGCCCAGCACGAAGATCCCGACGGCGGCGAGCAGCGACCAGAAGTACCGCTCCATGCCGTAGCCGAAGGGATGCTCATCGTCCGCAGGCTTCCGGCTCCGGTGGAGCGCCGTCATCAACAGCCCCTGGTTCAACGTGTCACCGACCGAGTGCGCCGCCTCGGCCAGCATCGCCGACGACCCGGAGACCAGGCCGGCGACGAACTTCGCGGCCGCGATCAGGAGGTTGACCACGCCCGCGAGCAGGACGGTCGACCGGGAGCCTCGAGCCATGCAGGACTCGTACCCGCGGCCTCCGCGCCCAAGCCACCGGCGCAGGGGCTCTTCTGCCCCGAATGGGGTCGTGGCGAAGTGGTTACGGACGATGCGTGACGGATCAGAGCGCTCAGGGTGGTCCGGTCGCCGGGAAGCCGGAGCACGCGGCTGTCGGCGTACCGGGCATCTACTGGTCGATGAAGTACGCGTTGAACGAGATGGGGCCCAGGCGCGCCGCCCGGACGCTGTTGACGATGAACCACATCGACGGGTTCGACTGCCCGTCGTGCGCGTGGCCCGACCCGGACCGACGCAAGGCAGCGGAGTTCTGTGAGAACGGCGCCAAGGCCGTGGCCTGGGAGGCGACCCGGAAGCGGGTCGGCTCGGACTTCTTCGCCCAGTACTCGGTGGCGGAGCTGCTCGAACGTGACGACCACTGGCTCGAGCACCAGGGTCGACTCACCGAGCCGATGTACCTGCCGCCCGGTGGCACCCACTACCAGCCGATCTCCTGGGACGCCGCTCTCCGACTGGTCGCCGACCGACTCAGGGAGATGGCCTCACCTGATCGCGCGGTGTTCTACACCTCCGGCCGCGCCTCCAACGAGGCCGCCTTCGTCTACCAGCTCCTCGCCCGCCGCCTGGGCAGCAACAACCTGCCCGACTGCTCGAACATGTGTCACGAGTCGACCAGTACGGCGCTCACCCAGACCCTGGGGGTCGGCAAGGGCACGGTCACCTTCGACGACATCGCCGTCGAGTCCGGCCTGATCCTGATCGCCGGGCAGAATCCCGGCACCAACCATCCGCGGATGCTCAGCGCCCTCGAGGATGCCAAGCGGCGCGGCGCCAGGATCGTGGCCATCAACCCGCTGCCCGAGGCCGGGCTGATCCGGTTCCGCAACCCACAGTCCGTGCGGGGTGTGTCGGGGGTCGGTACCAAGATGGCCGACGTCCATCTGTCCGTGCGGCTCAACGGTGACCTCGCCCTGTTCGCCGGGCTCAACAAGCTCCTGGTCGAGCGCGGCGCGGTCGACCGGGACTTCATCGACCACTACACCGACGGCTACGACGTCGCGGCTCGGGCCTGGTCCGCCCTCGATTGGGCGACCGTCCAGTCCCACAGCGGACTGGGCCGCGCCGACATCGAGGCGTTGGCGGACGAGGTCGAGGCCCAGGACCGGGTCATCGTGTGCTGGGCCATGGGCCTGACCCAGCACAAGAACGCGGTCGCGACCATCCGCGAGATCGTCAGCTTCCTGCTGTTGCGCGGCAACATCGGCCGGCCCGGTGCCGGGGCGGCGCCGATCCGTGGACACAGCAACGTCCAGGGCGACCGGACCATGGGCATCTGGGAGCAGATGCCCGACCCCTTCCTCGACGCGATCCGCGACGAGTTCGGCTTCGAACCACCCCGCGAACACGGTCTGGACACCGTGGCCGCGTTGCGGGCCATGCGCGACGGTGCCGTGGACGTGTTCATCGGTCTGGGTGGGAACTTCGCGATCGCTTCGCCCGACACCGCGGTGGCCACCCGGGCGATGGAGAACGTCGGTCTCACCGTCGGAGTCCAGACCAAGCTCAACCGATCGCACCTGCACCACGGTCGCGAGGCGCTGATCCTGCCCTGTCTGGGCCGCACGGAACGCGACGTCACCGCCGCGGGCGAGCAGTTCGTGACCGTCGAGGACTCGATGAGCATGGTCCATTCGTCGCGCGGCAAGCTGCCGCCCGGCTCGCCGCACCTGCGCAGCGAGATCCAGATCGTCTGCGGCATCGCCGACGCCCTCTTCGGCTCCGGGCCCGCTCGGGATGGCACGACGGGCTCGATCGACTGGCCGGGGATGGCCCAGGACTACTCGATCATCCGGCGCCACATCGCCCACGTGGTCCCCGGCTTCCACGCCTTCGAGGAGCGGGTCGCGCATTCAGGTGGCTTCCAGCTCCCCAACGAGGCCCGTGACTCGCTCGACTTCCAGACCCCGACGGGCAAGGCGCGGATCACCGCCAACCCGCTGACGGCGGTCGACGTCCCGGCCGGCCATCTCCTGCTCCAGACGCTGCGCTCCCACGACCAGTTCAACACGACGGTCTACGGCTACGACGACCGCTACCGCGGCATCAAGCACGGACGCAACGTCGTCTTCGTCAATCCCGACGACCTGACAGCGCTGGGGTTCGCCGACGGCGACAGCGTCGATCTGGTCTCGGTCGCCGACGACGGCGAACGCCGTCTCCCCGGCCTACGAGCGGTGGGCTACCCGACGAGCGCGGGCTGCGCTGCGACGTACTACCCCGAGGCCAACGTGCTCGTGCCGCTGGAGAGTGTCGCCGACGAGTCGAACACACCCGTCTCGAAGTCCATCGTGGTCAAGCTGGAACGCCCCTCGACCGCGACGGTGCCCTGAGCAGTGCCCCGCGCGCAGCCGGGCGCAGGACGTACGCCGGTGCGACTCGTACCCGCGGAGCGAGTGCCGACGCTGGACCCGGCCGTTCGTCGAGCGGATGCTGGTGGACAACTGGTCCGCCGAGCCCAGTACCCCTCATGCGAGAGGACGAGCCCTCGATGAGCAAGATCACGACAGTGATCGGCCTTTCAGCCGTTCTCCTGGCCATGACCGGCTGCGGCGACTCTGATTCACGACCTGCTGAGCCGGACATGACAGCGTGGAAGGCCGACCTGGCGGACATCGGTGTCCACCCTTCCGACTGGAAGGACTATGTCTACGTGGTCAACGCGGAACTCTGCGATGGTGACTACGACTACATCGTCACCCTTCACGGCGCCAACCTGGCCGCAGATCGGATCGGTATCACCTACGCCTGTCCCGAGCACTTGGCAGAGTGGGACCAGGCCGTGGCCGACCGCAACCACCGCTAGAGCACGCTCCGCATGATCGGCGTCGACCCCCGGCGCACCCGACTACGGCTGGCCGCACCTGCACCCCGCCGGCTCGGGACGGAGGCCCGGGCGACGGCGAGTTCAACCGGACGCTGGTCGCCACGCCGGTCGAGCGTGCTCGGGGTGGCAGGGGCACCCGATCGGGGGGTCGACCGGGTCTCCGAGTGGGGTTCTGCGCTGTCCAGGGGTCCTTCTGACCGTCGCCAAATTCGATGATGCTGAGGGTTGGGGGCAGACCTAGCGTCGAGTGATTGAGACGAGGGAGCATCCCGATGAGCAAGGTCCATCTAGTCATCACGGGAGCTGCGACCGCCGCGTTGCTCGCAGCCAGCGTCATCCCCTCGGCACTCGGTTCTTCAGGTCCTGCGCACCGGACTGTCGACTCGAAGATCGGAGTGACCTTCGACGTGCTGACGTTCCTGAACGGGCAGAGCACGACCTACCACCCGTTCGTGGACGATCCTGGGTCGCAGTGCTGGTACGACTCTCAGAACAACCGGAACTGGATGCAGATGCCGGGGCTCAACGTGGAGGGTCCTGGGCCCCGGGACTCGTCGGGCGGCTCGGCGTTCGGTGCGGTGGGGACGTTCGATCTGGGGCTGACGGGGAGCGGCGGTGACTTCACCGACTTCCTGAACGCGCAACTCGACCAGCGGGCAAGCGAACCGATCTTCTACCTTCCGGAGATTCAGTGGCCGGACGGGACCTGGCACTTTCCCCAGAACAGCGACGGCTACTACCAGTGGATGTTGGCATACAGCCACGCTGGGCCGAGTGCGGGCAGCGCCGACGACTCGTGGATGTTCCTCCGGGGCGGTCAGTGGGGGTATCCGCAGTACGACGGAGGGCCCGGGGGCTCGGACGTGGCGGCGGGCTACGGGGCCAACTGGGAATGGGACTCGATGTACATGGATGGTGGGCCCGGTGTCTACCATGTCGGCGGTTTCGTGGAGTTCGAGCCGTGGAGAGGCTTCCCGGGCGAGGACGTGGTCTTCCACAGCAACTACGGCATCGACTCGGCGTCGTGTGGGACGTTCAAGAACCACCGTGCGCTGTCGAAGCATGTGGCGACACGGACGATCTCCGCGCCCACTCAGGCCGCGCTGACAGCCAAGATCCTGAACAAGGGCAAGGGGAGCATTCGTCGCACCATCGCCATCCACATGTTCTCGTTCCGGCATTCCCGGGCCAGGCCTGGGCATCTGCTGAAGGCGTCGACGTTCGCCAGCACCAGCCTTCGGCACCCCAAGACCCACATCGTGAAGAGGGGGAAGGTGATCTGCAAGGCCAAGATCGGGAAGACGGTGGGGCACCGGAACCACCATCCTCTCCTGAAGGTGCGCCACAAGGCGAGGCTCCACCGCCTGCATCACCGCAAGGGCGCGGAGGCCTGTTTGTGGAGGGTGCCTCGGCACACGAAGGGGAAGAAGCTGTCGTACGCCGTCATCTTGAAGGTGCGGCACCACGCCAGGCAGGTCTACTTCGACATCCACAAGGTGAAGCGATGAGCAGACGATGGATCGTCACCGCCGCCGCAGCCGGGCTTCTCGCCACGGCACTGGCGGGCGCGGCACCGACCAGCGCAACCGGGGAGGCGAAGCTCCACACCAAGCGACTCGTCTCGGTCGACATCCGGGAGCACTTCGCGGACTTCCGACATCTCACCGGTGCCGCCGTCGACCGCCAGGCCGGTCACACCGTTGGCTACGAGAGCTTCACCGGGATCTTCTACCCGAAACGGGACCGAGCCAAGATATGGGTCACCTATGCACTCAAGGGTGGAAGCATCACGACCGTCGAGCACATCAACGGAGCCGAGAGTAGATCCTCAGGAGCGATCCTCCGCGGAACCGGCAAGTACAAGGGGATCACCGGCACGCTCACAGCACGACAAGCACTGCACAACGAACGCAAGTCGTACATCGTGCTCAAGTACCGGTTCTGCTCCACCACGTGCGCACCAGCACCCCGCTAGGTTTCCTGAGCGGTGCACTCGCTGACACGGATCCGGCCCGGGTGGTGTCGGGATCATTCACACCATCGGGCTGGCGAACCGCTACCTGGTGACGATCGGGCCGAGGATCCTGAGCCAGTGTCCCCTGGCTGTCTGGTGGGCGGGCACCCTCGTCTGCTACGCGCTGACTGCCTGCGCACAGCGGGCGGAGCGGCAGCATGCCTGTGACCTGGGCTTCCAGCACTCACTGGCTCCCCGGGTAGGAGTCGAACCTACGTCGCTAGTCCTGATTCAAAGTCAGGCGGGCCCTGCCGGCAGACCAACCGGGGATCGGCGTCAAGGCTAAGGCCCGCCCAGCGGGGCGGCACGCCGGCCCGGCCGACCAACCGGGGATCGGCGTCAAGGCTGAGGCCCGCCCAGCGGGGCGGCACGCCGGCCCGGCCGACTGCGTGGCCCGGTCGGGCCGTCGATGTGAGGAGAAGGGGTCGGGGTAGTTAAGATCGCCCAAGTTTTTCATCTCGGAAGGGGGCGCGCGTGAGGTTCGCTGCGCGCAGGCGCCGACGGGAGCCGGGGACACCGGCGCCCGCGCGTGAACGGCACGCGATCGGTCACCTCGGCGTCGCCGTCGCCGGGTACGCACGCATCCTCGACGGCGAGCACCTGTGGCTCGCGTTACCCGTCGACGCGGGTCGGCCCTCGCTGTGGGACGAGTCGGCCGGGGCCGCCGTACCGGCCGAGAACGACCTGCCGGCCGACCATGTGGAACACGATCCTGCCTGGACCTCCGTGCGCTGGCGTCTCTCGGACGCTCTCCCGTTGGAGGACCGTGCGGAGCTGGCGGTCGTCGCGGTGCCCGAGGGCGCCCCACCGGTGCCGGTGCGGACGGCCGAGACGGAGCCGGAGAGCAACCTGCGCACCCCGACGACGGTCGACGGCCGCTGGTTCTTCGGGCTCCGGCTCGGCAGGGGCGGGGTCCTACGCGTGGTCCGGAAACGGGCCAAGGACGTCGCCCGGCTGACCGGGGTCCGGCTCGACGGCTGCACCGTCGAGATCACCTGCCGCGTGGACCTGCCCACGGCCGACCACCTCCTGTTCGTCGACGGCGACGGTGCCGTGGTCGCCAGATCCGCGACCCGCGCGACCGAACCCGGCACCGTCGTCACGCGTCTGTCCCCGCATGAGCTGCCCTCGGCCCCCGGCACGTACCGGGTCGTCCTCGGATCCGTCGAGCGCCACGTCCCGGTCTTCCGCCAGCACGACGACCTTCACCTGGAGACCTGGAGCAGCGTGCTGATGCCCACGGTGCTCCAGCCTGACCTGGACGACGTCGCGGGGCGGTTCCAGCTGAACAGGTACGGCGCCCTCCGCCTGGTGTGCCGCCCGGGCCGCTCTCCGGGGAAGCTCGGAGCAACCGCGTGAAGGTGGCGTTCCTCGTCGTCGATGTCGGTGGCACCGGCGGCACCGAACGCTCCGTGATCACGCAGGCCGGTGCCCTGCACGCGGCAGGTGTCGAGGTCGCCATCGTCAGCCTGGTCCGCAACGTGGAGAGGCCGCACTTCGCGATCGACCCGGGCATCAGGGTGCACTACCTGATCGACCGGACGTCGGGCCGACCGGCGCCCGTGGAGGCCCCGACGCTGGTCGACGACGACGAGGCGGCTCGGCTCGACCGGCTGCCGTCGCTGCTGGTTCCGCACCGGTGGGACGTCCAGTTCACCGCGTTGATGGACGTGGCGGCCGAGCAGTGGCTCCCACACCTGGCCGCCGACGTGCTGGTCACGGTCACACCGCCGCTCCTGGCCGTCGGCGCCCAGCTGGCGCCCGCCGGCGTGGTCCTCGTGCACCAGGAGCACCGCTCCACCCCGCAACGGGTCGCCGCGATGGAGCCGTTGCTCACGTTCGCGCCCCGTGCCGACGTCGTCGCGCTCCTGACGGACGGGGTCCGCGACTGGTTCCTCGAGGCCGTCGGCGACGCCGCTCCGACGACGGTCGTCGTACCGAACCCGCTGCCGCCCGGCTTCAAGCCGCGCTCGACCCTGGACTCGGGGCTGATCGTGGGTGCGGGCCGCCTGGTTCCGGAGAAGCAGTTCCACAAGCTGGTGGCGGCCTTCGCGGAGATCGCCGACCGGATCCCCGACTGGCGGCTGCGCATCCTCGGCGCGGGCCCGCAGCGCGCGGACCTGGTCCGGTTGACCCGCAAGCTCGGGCTCTACGACCGGGTGGAGCTGGCCGGCCAGAGCGCCGACATGGGCAGCGAGTGGGCCATGGCCGCCGTGGCCGCCCTCACCTCGCGCTACGAGGGCCTTCCGCTGGTCGCGCAGGAGGCGATGGCCGCGGGTGTGCCGGTGGCCGCGTTCGACACCCCGTCGGGCGCCCGCGCGCTGGTCGAGCACGACGTCAACGGGCTCCTCGTCGCCCCTGACTCGGTCCCTGGGATGGCTCGTGCCCTGCTGGACCTGGCCACGGACGACGTCCTGCGTCGGCGGCTCGGGGCGGAGGCTCTGCGCTCCTCACGCCGGTACGACGCCGGCGGCATCGCCCGCGAGTGGATCGCGATCTTCGATGCGGCGATCGAACGCCATCGCCGGCGACCCGGACGGCTGCTGCGGCGAGCCGGGGAGATGCCCGACCCGGACGGTGCGATGGCCGAGTCTCCGACGGTCCACGACGTCACGCCCGCCGAGGCCCGCGCGCGAGCGTTGACCTGGGCCGCCCGGAGCGCGGAGCGGTCGTCGGGTCGATGGTTCGTCATCCCTCCCGGTCGCAACGAGCCGGTCACGCTCGTCGTCCCGATGACGGACCGGGCCGCCTTCCTGACCGAGCTGTCCGGTCCGGGGGCGCCGGAGCTGCTCAGCCTGGTCGACACCGCCGGGCACGGCTGGCTGCCCCGCCGAGGCTCGATCGAGGACCTCGCCGAGGTGCTGAAGCGGAGCCGCACCAGCCGGATCACCCTGCAGCCCTGGCCGAGGAGCGAGAGCGACCCCGGCGTGCTGTCGCAGGGGTGCGACGTCGACGTGCAGTTCTGGGAGGAGGCTGCCAACGGCTCGTTGGTCGCGCCGGTCCTGAACCGCTTCACGGCCACGGTGCCCCCGGGCGCCGCTCTGGTGGACGCCGAGATCCACGGGGTCCGGGTCCCGACCCTCCCCCTGATGGCCGAGCCGACCGTGTTCGACTGCGCCTTCCCGATCGACGCCGTCTACACCTGGGTGGACGGCAACGACCCGGCCTGGCGGAAGGCCCGCGAGCTCCGGCTCGCCCAGGAGACCGGCGCCCCGCTCCAGGCGGGGGCCGTTGGGCGCGCACGGTTCGAGAGCCGCGACGAGCTCCGGTTCTCACTGCGCAGCCTCGAGCTGTTCGCGCCCTGGGTCAGGACCATCCATCTGGTCACCGCGGGCCAGGTCCCGGCCTGGCTCGGTGAGCATCCGCGGATCCGGGTGGTGGACCATCGGGAGATCCTCCCGCCCGAGGCACTGCCGACGTTCAACTCGCACGCGATCGAGACCGGTCTGCACCATCTCCCCGACCTGAGTGAGCACTTCATCTACCTCAACGACGACGTGATGCTGGGCCGGCCCTTGGATCCGCAGATGTTCTTCACCCCGGCGGGGCAGACGTCGGTGTTCCTCAGCATCAACGCCCTGGGGCTCGACGACCCGGCGGACGTGCCGCCGTGGCGCGGGGCAGGACTGCACAACCGGAGGATCCTGCGCGAGTCGTTCGGGGTCATCCCGACGTACACCCTGGCCCACACGCCCCATCCGCACCGGCGTTCTGTGCTGGAGGAGATCGAGCAGCGCTTCCCGGAGGAGGTCGGCAGGACGGCGTGCAGGCCCTTCCGCAGCGCGGACGACATCTCGCTGCTGTCGTCGTTCGCCCAGCACTACGGCCTGATCACCGGCAGCGCCGTGCTCGGCTCCGGGTCCGCCGCGTTCGTCAACATCACGTCCAACGACGTGGCGCGCAGGCTCCGGCGCCTGACGGCCCGCCAGCACGACTTCATCTGCCTGGGCGACCATCACGAGCACTCCCACGAGCCCGCCGTCCTGGCCAGGCTGCTGACGGACTTTCTCGAGTCCTACTTCCCGGTTCCCGGGCCGTGGGAAGCGTCGAGCTGACGGTCGGCCGAAGGATCGTTCGCTCGGACGATGGCCCAGGCACCCGGACCGGGGGATACGTTGGACCCCATGGCGAGCGACCTCACCGTGATCGTGCTGGCAGCGGGCGGAGGTACGCGCATGAGGTCGAAGACGGCGAAGGTCCTGCACGAGATCGGCGGCCGCAGCATGGTCGGCCACGTCCTCGCCGCCGTCCAGGCGCTCGAGCCGGGCCGCGTCGTCGCGGTGATCGGACATCAGCGCGATCAGGTCGGCCCGCACATCCTGTCCCTGATGCCCGACGTGATCCTCGCCGTCCAGGAGGACCAGCAGGGCACCGGGGACGCCGTACGGATCGCGGTCGAGGCGGCCGGTACGACGTCGGGGACCGTGCTGGTGGCGGCCGGAGACACCCCGCTGCTGCGCGGCGAGAGCCTGCGCGACTTCGCTCTCGAGCACGAGGCGGCGCAGTGCGCGGTCAGCGTCCTCAGCGGCGTGGTCGACGACCCCTTCGGCTACGGCCGGATCGTCCGCAACGACGAGGGCGACGTCGAGGCGATCATCGAGGAGAACGACGCCACCGCCGACCAGCGGAGCATCCACGAGATCAGCTCCGGGATCCTCGCCTTCGATGCCGAGTTCCTGACCGAGGCGCTGCCGAAGCTCGACAACGACAACGCCAAGGGCGAGTACTACCTCACCGACACCGTAGGCCTGGCTCGCGACGCCGGCCTCACCGTGGGCGCGTTCCCGATCGACGACTGGATGCAGACCGAGGGTGCCAACGACCGCGTGCAGCTCGCCAACCTCGGCCGCGAGCTCAACCGGCGCATCGTCGAGCAGTGGATGCGCGACGGCGTCACCGTCATGGACCCCGACACCACGTGGATCGAGGCCGGCGTCTCGCTGGCGCCCGACGTGATCCTGCTGCCGAACACCCAGCTCCTCGGTGCCACGGTCGTCGGTGAGGACGCCGTCATCGGTCCGGACACCTCACTCAAGGACTGCGAGATCGGCGCGGGCGCCCGCGTGGTGCGTGCTCATGGTGAGCTGGCCGTCGTCGGCAACGGCGCGAACGTCGGACCGTACGCCTACCTCCGGCCCGGCACCGAGCTGGCCGGCGGCGGCAAGATCGGCACCTTCGTCGAGACCAAGAACGCCCACATCGGCGCCGGAGCGAAGGTGCCGCACCTGTCCTACGTCGGCGACGCGGACATCGGCGAGGGCACCAACATCGGAGCCGGCACGATCTTCGCCAACTACGACGGGGTCGACAAGCACCACACGACCGTCGGCAAGGGCGCCAAGACCGGCGCCAACAACACGTTCGTGGCGCCGGTGACCATCGGCGACGGGGCGATGACCGGTGGCGGCACCGTCGTACGTCGTGATGTGCCGCCCGGTCACCTGGCCGTCTCCGGGGGGCCGCAGCGCAACCTCGACCGCCGCGCCCCACGCGATCAGGAGTCCACCTCGATGGGTGACGCCGGGCCCGATGAGGGAGAATCCTGACTCGTGAGCTCCAAGACGAAGAGGACCACCAAGAAGCACCTGATGGTCTTCTCCGGACGGGCTCATCCGGCGCTCGCCGAAGAGGTCGCCGAGGGCCTCGGCATCGAGCTCGTGCCGACCCAGGCCTACGAGTTCGCCAACTCCGAGACCTACGTCCGCTACGAGGAGTCGGTGCGCGGCTCCGACGCCTTCGTGATCCAGAGCCACACCGCGCCCATCAACGAGTGGCTGATGGAGCACCTGATCATGGTCGACGCGCTGAAGCGCGCCAGCGCCAAGCGGATCACCGTGGTGATGCCGTTCTACGGCTACGCCCGCCAGGACAAGAAGCACCGTGGTCGCGAGCCGATCTCGGCCCGTCTGGTGGCCGACATGTTCAAGACCGCCGGCGCCGACCGGCTGATCACCGTCGACCTGCACGCCGACCAGATCCAGGGCTTCTTCGACGGGCCGGTCGACCACCTGTTCGCGCAGCCGATCCTGGCGAGGTACGTCAAGGAGAAGTACGGCGACCAGGATCTCGCCGTGGTCAGTCCCGATGCCGGCCGGATCAAGGTCGCCGAGCGATGGTCGTCGCGCCTGAACGGCGCACCTCTGGCGTTCATCCACAAGACCCGTCGCATCGACCTCCCCAACGAGACCGTCGCCAACCGCGTCGTCGGTGACGTCCGCAACCGCATCTGTGTCCTGGTCGACGACATGATCGACACCGGCGGCACGATCGTCCATGCGGCCGAGGCGCTCGCGCGTGACGGCGCTGCCGGCGTCGTGATCGCCGCCACCCACCCGATCCTGTCCGGACCGGCCGTCGACCGCCTGAAGAACAGCGCGGTGACCGAGATCGTGGTCTCCAACACGCTGCCGATCCCGGACGAGAAGCGGTTCGACAAGCTCACCTGTCTGTCCATCGCCCCGCTGCTGTCGCAGGCCATCAAGGAGGTCTTCGAGGACGGCTCGGTCACCAAGATGTTCGACGGGCAGGCCTGAGCCAGGACGGAGCGCTTACCCCGCCTGCCGCACGCGCAGGGTGACGCCGAGGTCGTCGAACGCGTCGTCCCACGACCGGCGGAGCACGGTGTTGTCGAGGTTCTCCGCCGCCGTGGCCAGCGCCTGCCGGTAGGACTCCAGCCGCGGCAGCGCCATCGGGAAACGCGGGGTCGCGTCGCCGACGTCGAGTGAGAACGACTGGCCCCGGGCCGCGATCGCCGGTGCCTCATCGAGGTACCGGTCGAGGTAGGGCACGGTCAGGTCCTCCTGGCCCGGCGTCCAGAGCCCGAACACCACCGCGCCGAAGTCGCGGTTGGAGATCCGCGGGTCGTGCAGCTTGGTCCAGGCTTCGGCCTTCGCGGCCGCGTCCGGCCTGCTCGCCCGAGCGGCCAGCGCCGCCTCACGGCCGCTCGCGGAGCGGTCGGCGGCCTCCTCGCGGTCGATCAGGTCGTCGCCCGCCTCGCCGAGGACCACCAGGCGACGGACGACCATCCACCGCGTGTCCCGGTCGACGGCCAGGCCCGGCCGCGCCTCTCCCGACGAGAGCCAGCGTCGCAGCAGGTCGACGTCGTGGCTGGTCGCCGCGATCCGGCGCATCGCCGCCAACGCCCGGTCGGCGTCGCCGGCCGCCAAGACCTCCTGCGCCACGGCACACACCGAGCGCTCGGCCGTCGCCAGCGCCTCGGGCGCGGTCCACTGGGCCAGCACCTGCCGGACCAGCCGTCGCGACACGGAGTCGAAGACGACCGCGTCGGTCTCCTTGCCGAGGTGCCGCTCGACCACGTCGAGGTACTCGCGGACCGACACCAGGCCGTTGCGGAGCCGCGTAGTCGCGTTGGTCCAGGTCACGGCGCGCAACAGCGGGTCGGGCACGATGCCGAGGTCGTCGACGGCGGCCCGCCACGAGAGGTCGTCCAGCAGCACCGCGGCGTACGCCTCGTCGTGCGCGTTGGGGATCACCGCGGAACCGGCGTACTCGGGGAGCGCGACCGGCTCCGCGCCGAGGTCGACGAGCCGGCTGTCGCGAACGGCGCCGCCCTCGAGCGCGGCGACGGTGAACCGGTGCGGTCGGGAGCCGTCGCGCTCCAGCACCGGCACGTCGCCGTCTCGCGTCACCCGGATCGTGTCGAACCCCGTGGTGCGCAGATAGGCCTCGGCCCAGCCGCGTACGTCGCGGTCGGTCACGGAGTCCAGCGCCTCGAGATAGTCGGAGAGCTCGGCGTTCCCGAAGCGGTGTCGGGTCAGGTAGACGTTGGTGCCCGCGACGAAGGTGTCCCAGCCGAGCCAGGTCACCAGCTGCCTCAGCACCGACGCCCCCTTGGCGTAGGTGATCATGTCGAAGTTGGTGAACGCGGTGTCGACGTCCACAAGGCGCTCGGCGTCCTCGGCGATCCGGTGGGTCGAACGCCGAGCGTCAGCGGCGTACCCGGTCGGCTTCCGGTTCAGCGAGAAGTCCGGCCACGACCCGGCGACACCGGCCGCGTCGGCGACGTGGTAGCCCATGAAGTCGGCGAACGACTCGTTGAGCCAGGTGTCCTGCCACCACTTCATGGTCACCAGGTCGCCGAACCACATGTGCGCCATCTCGTGCGCGATCACGGTCGCCCGGTCGACGACCTCGCCGGCATCCGGCTCGTTGCGCGGCACGTACTCGTCCCGGAACGTCACACAGCCGGCCGTCTCCAGCGCTCCCCAGTTGTGGCCGGGCTGCATCACCTGGTCGTAGGAGTCGAACGGGTACGGCTCGTCGAAGGCGGAGGTGTAGAAGTCGAAGCACGCCTCGGTGACCCGCTTCATGTCCTCGAAGTCGCGGTCGAGCTCGCGTCCCAGCGACCGGCGGATGTGCCAGCCGAACGGCAGCCCGGCGTGCTCCCAGGTGCGGGAGTGCCACGGGCCGGCGCACACCACGAACAGGTACGTCGAGATCGGCGGCGTCGTCGTGAAGGACCTGACGTCACCCTCGCGCCCCGCGGCCCGGCCGTTCGCGACCACGGTCCACGCCGACGGTGCCTCGACGGTCAGGGAGATCGGCGCCTTGAGGTCGGGCTGGTCGAAGCACGCGAAGACCTTCTGCGCGATGTCCATCCCCAGCAGCGCCGAGACGTAGGTCTCGTCGTCGGCCGGGTCGGTGAACGTGTGCATGCCGTCGCCGTCGTTCACGTAGGGCACTCGCGCCTCGACGACCACCTCGTTGTGCGGCCGGAGATCGTGCAGCGTGATCCGGCGACCGTCGTAGGCCGGGGACTGCACGGGCGTGTCGTTGACTGTCAGCCGGAGCTCCTGCGCGTCCTTGAGCTCGAGGAACGTCGTGGCCCGCGGGTCGGCGAGCGCGAACGTCACGGTCGTCCGGCACCCGAACGTCTCGCGTGAGCTGAGGTCGAGGTCGATGCGGTAGGTGACGTCGGAGACCTGCTCGGCGCGGGTGCGGGCCTCGTCGTAGGTGAGGGACACGCTCTCGACCCTAGGCGAGCCGCGAGCCCGGCTGCCATCGGGTTCGGCGGTGATGAGTCTGGCGATGAGTCTGGTGATGGGTCCGGTGATTGGTCGTCGGCGCCCGCCCCTGTCTAGACTCGGACAGTTGCCTCGGCGAGGGAGCCGGACCTGCACCGCGACGGTGCCGGCACGGTGTCCGTGATCGACAGGGCGGCCGCCTTCACGCCGCGCCGACCCGATCGCGCGGCGTTCCTCGTCCCGTGGCCCGCAGACGCAGACGAGACCCACGAGGAGTGGACGGCATGGCCGAGAAGATCACCGCAGAGAAGCGCACCGAGTTCGGCAAGGGCGCCGCGCGCCGCATCCGCCGCGAGGACAAGATCCCCGCCGTGGTGTACGGCCACGGGAACGACCCGATCCACCTGACCCTCCCCGGTCACGACACGATGATGGCGCTCAAGCACGGCGGCGCGAACGCCCTGCTCGAGCTCGACATCGACGGCGACACCCAGCTGGCCCTGACCAAGCAGGTGCAGGTCGACCCGATCCGCCGGGTCCTCGAGCACGTCGACTTCGTCGCCGTACGTCGCGGTGAGAAGGTCACCGTCGACGTCCCGATCCACGTCTCCGGCGACGCAGCCCCCGAGACGCTGGTCGTCACCGAGAACTCGACGGTCCAGGTCGAGGCCGAGGCGACCAACATTCCCGACCGCATCGAGGTGTCGGTCGCCGGCGCCGAGATCGGGACCCAGATCCATGCGTCCGACCTGGTGCTGCCTGAGGGCACCACCCTGCTGACGGACCCGCAGTCCCTGATCGTGAACGTCACGCAGCAGCAGACGGCCGAGCAGCTCGAGTCCGAGCTGGCCGAGGCCGAGGCCGACGCGGGCATCGTCCACGAGGAGAGCGAGGAGGCCGTGTCCGAGGCCGCGGAGGCCGCCGCCGACCAGGGCGAGACGGCGGAGGGCGAGGCTCCGGCCGAGGGCGACTCCGCCGAGTGAGGCTTCTGCACCGCCCGGGTTGGCTGCACCGCGGTCCGGCCCGGGCGCGTGCGTCCTCCGACCCTGAAGAGGTGGGTGAGATGGCGAGCGAGCCCGGTGACGTCTGGCTCGTGGTCGGGCTGGGCAACCCCGGTCCGTCGTACGCCGGCCACCGTCACAACGTCGGATATCTCGTCGCGGCCGAGCTGGCCGACCGGATGGGCTCGTCCTTCCGCGCCCACAAGTCCGGCCGTGCCGACGTCGTCGAGGGTCGGCTCACTCCTCCGGGCACCGAGGGTCCGCGGGTCGTGCTGGTGCGCACGCGCTCGTACATGAACGAGAGCGGCGGGCCGGTCAAGCAGCTCGCGACGTTCTACAAGGTGCCGCCCGAGCGGATCGTGGCCGTCCACGACGAGCTGGACCTGCCGTTCGACACGATGCGGGTCAAGCTCGGCGGGGGCGACAACGGCCACAACGGGCTCCGGTCGCTCCGGGGGTCGCTCGGCACGGGCGACTTCTACCGGGTGCGGATCGGCATCGGCCGGCCACCGGGTCGCCAGGACGTCTCGGACTTCGTGCTGTCGAGCTACTCCGCGGCCGAGCGCAAGCTGCTGCCGCTCCAGGTCAGCGCCGCGGCGGATGCCGTCGAGTCGCTGCTGACCGAGGGTCTGGAGCGCACCCAGGCCCGCTACAACTCCTGAGCCGACCGGGTCCCGGTGTCGCCCCGGGAATTTTGCCGTGGAACGCCTCTCGCGCTCTTCCCCGGGCGCACGGTCGGCCGTCACAATGGACCCCGGTCGCGTTCGACTCGGGGGAGTCGGTCACAGGTGCGGCCAGGGTCTTCGGGCCCGAGGGGGGAATGTGTCGTGGGGCTCAGCTCCAGGTGTTCGTCGTGGGCTCATCCGGCATGCCAGCCGGGCGCGGCGGCTGCATGGGTCGAGTCGAGCCGAGGACACACGTCGCAGCCTCCCCGCAGCACCCGGGTCGGGGGACCCGGTGCATCCGAGATCGGGGGGGATCTCATGACCAGACCGAGCAGGCGCGCCGTGGTGCGCACCGGGGTGTGGGCGACGCCGAAGGCGGCAGTGCCCACGGCAGGCGACGATCGGCGGGGCGGCTCGAAGCTGCCGACGGTCACGGACGCGGCGATGGACGCGTTCCTGGCCTCGCGCGCCGCGTTGCAGGCGGGCGGGCACCAGGCCTGAGCAGGGGCCGCGGCCGGCTCGGCGGTATGCGGCGACCCGCCGCTAGGGTGGCGACCGTGAGTGCCTCGGAGGACCCTGCCCAGCTCGACGACCACGCGCTGTCCGCCTGGCTGGCCACCACCGCGGGCGAGCGGCTCCTGGCCGTGCGCGAGTCGGGGCCGACCGGGCGCGAGCTCAAGGACGCCGGCGACCGGGCCGCCCACGAGCTGCTCATGGAGCTCCTGGCCGAGCACCGGCCCGGCGACTCCGTGCTCTCCGAGGAGGGCAAGGACGACAAGCGCCGCCTGCACGCGTCCCGCGTCTGGATCGTGGACCCGCTGGACGGCACGCGTGAGTTCTCCGAGCCCCCGCGCGACGACTGGGCGGTCCATGTCGCGCTCTGGGAGAACGGCGAGCTGACGGCGGGTGCGGTCGCCCAGCCCGCGCTGCACGAGACGTTCCACACCGGGCGACCCCCCGTCGTACCGCCGCGCACCGGCACCCGTCCGCGGATCGCGGTGTCGCGCACGCGGCCACCGGCCTTCGTGGAGGCCCTCGCCGAGGAGATGGACGCCGAGCTGGTCCCGATGGGATCCGCAGGGGTCAAGGTGATCTCGGTGGTGCGCGACGTCAGCGACGCCTACGTGCACGCCGGGGGGCAGTACGAGTGGGACAACGCCGCACCGGTCGCGGTGGCCCGGGCGGCTGGTCTGTTCTGCTCGCGCGTGGACGGGTCGGAGCTGCGGTACAACCAGGACGACGTCTCCCTCCCCGACCTGATCGTGTGCCGGCCCGAGCTGTCCGGGCAGATCCTCGACTTCGTACGGCGCCACGGCACCGACTGAGCCACCCACGAACCCCGCAGCCGGTATCAGCGCCGGTGTGGCGGCCTCCTCATCCCGAGCACCAGAGCAGGAGGGCCCGGCCATGTGGGACACCGTCGTGGAGATCTCGACGCACGTCACCCACGACCTGCCCTGCCCGCGCTGCGGCCACACCGGACATCGGTTCCTGCCGTGCGACCAGTGCGCCTGCGCGGGCGCCAGCGGGCCGTCGTACGAAGCCCGACCGGAACCGGTGCGCGCCCGCTAGCGTCAGAGGGTCATGCTGACCCGTCGCCAGACCCTACGGACCCTCGGCGCACTGGGGGTCGCCGCTCCCGTGCTGAGCGCGTGCACGAGCACGGACTCCGTCCAGGACCACCCGGCCGACTCCGACCTGCGACTGGTCAAGGCGGATGTCGCGCAGAGCGCCGGCGACCCGGCCGCGGTGCCGGGGGTCGTCGACGCGATGAGCGCCTTCGCCGTCGACCTGTGGCCGCAGCTCGGTCCGCCGAGCGACAACCTCGCGATGTCGCCGTACTCGATCGCCGTGGCGCTGGCGATGACGGACAACGGTGCCCGCGGCCGGACCGCACGCGCGATGAGCAGCGTGCTGCACGTCGATTCGCTGGCGAGGTACAACGCCGGGATGGCCGCGCTCACCCAGGAGCTGGCCGGTCTGGCCGGCCCGGTCGAGGTGAACGGCAAGAAGTCGGAGATCGACCTCTCCCCGGCCAACCAGCTGTTCGGTGACGCGTCGATCCACTGGCAGGAGGCATTCCTGACCGTGCTGGCCAAGCAGTACGGCGCCGGCATGCGGACCGTGGACTTCCGTGCCGTCGAGGCCGCCCGGGCCCTGGTGAACAGCTGGACCGCCCAGCAGACCCATGACCGGATCCCCGAGATCCTTCCCCGGGGCAGCGTCGACGCGGCCACCCGGCTGGTGCTGGTCAACGCCCTGTACTTCAAGGCGCCGTGGGCCTCGCCGTTCGAGAAGGCCGCCACGACGCCCGGTCGGTTCCACCGTGCCGACGGCTCGACCGTCGAGGCCCAGCTGATGTCCGCCGACGAGGGGTCGACGTACATCTCCGGCGTGCACTTCCAGGGAGCCCGTCTGCCCTATGCCGGCGGCACCCTCGCGATGACCGTGGCCCTGCCGACCGGCTCCGAGGCGGCCGCTCTTCGCGAGCTCCTCGGTGGCCTCACCGGCGACGGCGAACCGGGGCTCCACCTGACGATGCCGCGCTGGACCTACCGGGTCGCCACGGACCTGAAGGACCCCTTGAAGAGCCTGGGGATGGCGGTGGCGTTCGGTGACCACGCGGACTTCAGCGGCATGACGACCGACACCCGGCTGGCGATCACCGATGTCCTGCACCAGACCTACGTCGCGGTCGACGAGGCGGGCACCGAGGCGGCCGCAGCGACCGCGGTCGTGGTGGGGGAGACCAGCCTGCCGGTGACCCGGCACGAGGTGGTGCTCGACCGCCCCTTCCTGTACGTGGTGCACGACACCGCGCACGGGACGCCGCTGTTCGTGGGTCGGGTGGCGGACCCCTCCTGAGGCCCGGTGGGACGTCGAACTCCCGTCCCTGCAGCCCCACCGGAAGTACCCAACCCCAGACGACCCCAGGCACCCTAGTCCGGTCGGATGATTTTCCATGATCGCCTGGAGGGGACCGTCTCGATCTTCCGGTGCCTGAGTGCCTATGATGTATACGTCGGGTCCGCAAGGTTGGGGAACCACGCGCGAGGTGCGTCATCAGGGGGGTGGCGCATTCGGTCTTCATTGGCCGCCGACTGGGGGAATGCGTCGGGGTAGAGCATGAGCGTGCTGAGCACACGCGCGGGTTTCCGCGAGGGGGACGAGGTCCGGTTGGGTGACGACCCGACGATGGGCGCCCTCTCCGCGGTCGAGCCCGTGTCGGACTACGAGAACAAGCTGCATGAGCTTCGCGCGAGCCTGGCCGGCGTGGCCGGGGCGATCCGTGCGCTGGAGGGCGATGCGTTGCCGTTCGGCAGCGAACGCCGTCTTCGGATCGAGCGGATGCTCCAGGCCGAGGTCTCCAGGCTGCAACGGCTGGTCGCGCCCGTCGACTGCCAGGTGGTGGGCCTCTCCGAGGAGCTCGACCTGGATGAAGTGGTCGAGTCGGTGGTCCTCGCGCGGCGGATGGCCGGACACGAGGTCTCCTGGACACGGACGGGTCAGCGCGTGCTGGCCCGACGCGACGAGATCGTGGAGATCCTGAACATCCTGCTGACCAACGCCGCCCGCCACGCGTCCGGGTCTCCGACGTACATCGACGTGCGTCAGGAGCAGGACCAGGTGCGGGTCATCGTCAGCGACGAGGGTCCCGGGGTGCCGACGGAGCTGCGCCCGGCGATCTTCGAACGCGGGACGAAGGGGCCCACGGGCGGCGACGGGATCGGGCTGTCGGTGGCGAAGGTGCTCGCCGGTGAGCTCGGGGGAAGCCTCGACCTCAGGGACGACGAGCCGGATCGTGGCGCGGTGTTCGAGATGAAGCTGCCCTGGGACCGACTGGCGGGTGGGCACGCGTGAGCATCAAGCGCGTCGCCGTCGTCGACGACCACATCCTGTTCGCGGAGGCCATGGTCGTCGCGCTGGTCCATCGGGGCTACGACGCTCGCTGTGTGGTTCCCAGCGCGGACGCGCCCACCGGTGGCTCGCTCATCTCGCAGGTGCTCTCGGGCAACCCGGACGTCGTCCTGCTCGACCTCGACCTCGGTCAGGCCGGTGACGGGCTCGACCTGATCGTGCGCCTGTCGTCGCGCGCCTTCGTGGTGGTCGTGACCGGCAACTCCGACCCGGTGCGCATCGGGGCCGCTCTGGCGGCCGGAGCCGCGACCGTCATCTCGAAGTCCTATCCGCTCGAGCAGATCCTCGACACCTTGACGCGACTGCGCGACGGGCTGCCGGCGATGGCGAAGGAAGAGCGCGAACGCCTGGTCGGGCACTGGCGCCAGCAGCGGCAGTTCGACCGGGAGATCAAGGCGCGGTTCGCCCTGCTGACGACCCGAGAGGGCGAGGTGCTCGGGGAGCTCATGGCCGGCCGGCAGGTCAGCGAGATCGCTCGCCGCAGCTTCGTCTCGGAGTCGACCGTCCGCACGCAGGTGAAGTCCGTGCTCAGCAAGCTCCAGGTCAACTCCCAGCTCACAGCGGTCGGACTGGCCTACCGTGCGCACTGGCGCGCGCCGGGCTCCGACGGCTCCGAGGACTGGACGCTCCAGGCCCCAGACCTTCCTCGGTCACGCGCGACGGCGTAGCCGGGCCACCGATTCTCCCGAGGGAGAAGAGGTTCGTCGCCCGTTTCCTCCCCCAGGGCGGGTGGCGGACCCCTCCCGAGCCGAGGTGTGCCCTAGCAGACCGAGTCGGCCGGCGCTGGATTTAGCGAGAATTGGGTACGCCGACACCCCAGGCCATGCACAAGGATTCACGACAGGGGAAGTCGCCGCTCGGTGGGGGGCGTGACGGGGACCCGGCGCAGGCGCAACGGACGCGGCGCCATGCAAGCGTTCTGGGGGGGACGTCGGTATGAGCACACATGTAGAGCTTCGCCTACCCAGAGTCGAGATCGACGTCAAGGATCTCGGCCTGATCGGCGGACCGACGTCGCTCGACCTGGGCACGGCCACTGCTGCAACGAGCCCGGACACGCGTAGCCGGCCGGCAACGCCGTACGGGCTGCGGCCGAGGACCATCGAGGTGGCGGTCCCGCTGCTGGCGGACTCGCTCGCCCTCGCGCTGAGCGTCGCCGCCGTCCACCCGGCCCTGAAGCCCTCGATCGCCTGGGTCATCGCCGCGCTCACGAGCTTCGCCGTCCTCGGGCTGTACTCGCACCGGCTGCGCCTCTCGGCCCTCAACGACATCCCCTCGCTCGTCGTCGGGGCCGCCGTGGGTGCGGCTGCGATGGCTGTGGTGGGTTCTCCCCACCTGCACATCCGACACCTGCTGATCGCCGGCATGGCCGGGACCTCGTTCGTGGTCCTGGGCCGCGTCGCTGCCTACACCAGTCTGCGCACCTGGCGGTCACGCGGACTCCTCCGCCGCAACGCCGTGCTCGTCGGTGGTGGCTCGCGGGCCGTCGACCTCGTCTCGAGGATCGCCCAGCACCCGGAGACCGGGCTCCGCGTGCGCGGCGTCCTGGGCTCCCAGGGTCCCCGGCTTCCCGGCGCCGCCCTGTACGGCGACGTCACCGACCTGCCCGACCTGATCGCTGCCGGCTTCGTCGACACCGTGATCGTGGGCGATGCGTCCTCCGACGACGAGCGCCGGTTCATCGACGCGTTGCGCAGCTGCGGCAGCGGCTCGACGGAGATCTACGTGCTCCCACGACTCGCGGAGTTCTCCACCAGGTGCGACGACGAGGTGTGGGGTGTCCCGCTGCTGAAGCTCCGGCAGCGCCGCGCACGGGTGCGGATGGGGGTCAAGCGCGCTGGCGACGTGGCCCTGGCGTCGGCAGCCGTGCTGGTGCTGTCCCCGCTGCTCGCCATCGCTGCCCTGGCGGTGCGCCTGGAGATGGGCCCGGGTGTCATCTACCGACAGGAGCGGGTCGGCCTCAACGGCCGGCGGTTCCAGCTGCTCAAGCTGCGGTCGATGCGACCGCTGCCACCCGGCAGCTCGACGGAGTGGGCGCCCAACGCCGACCGGACCGGTCGGGTGGGGGCGTTCATCCGTCGCTACTCCATCGACGAGCTGCCCCAGCTGGTGAACGTGATCCGTGGGGACATGAGCCTGGTCGGTCCGCGGCCCGAGCGGCCGGAGTTCGTGGACCAGTTCGGCACCGAGTTCCCGTCGTACAGCTACCGGCACCGGGCCATGGTGGGGCTGACCGGGCTCGCCGCAGTCGAGGGACTGCGCGGTGACACGTCCATCGCGGACCGGGCGTACTTCGACAACTGGTACATCGAGCACTGGTCGCTGTGGCTCGACGTCAAGATCATGGTGCGCACGGCGAGTGCCCTCCTCAAGGGCACCGGAGGCTGAGCGCGCCACACTGGAGCCGTGGATCCCGAGTTCGAGCTGCTCGGCGACGAGCCCGCGCGCCTCGCGTCCCGCGGCGACGCCGATCCCGAGGTCCTCGATGCTCGCCCTGCTGAGAGCTGGCGACCACCCGGTTGGGTGACGACCGTGGTGGTGCTCGCCCTCGTGGTGGGTGCGGTGGCGTGGTACGCCGACGAGCGGGCCCGGGTGCACGAGTCGGAGGCGCTCGGGGCGTGCCGACGCGAGCTGCACAACGCGGCCATCTCGTCCGACCTGCTGATGGTGGCGGTGGCGTCCTCGATCCGGCCGTCCATGGACGCGACCACGGGCAGCCGGCGTGCGGCCGTGGTCGACCTGATGTCCAGGCCCGCACGCCGGCTGCTCCCCGATGTCGTGAGCGCCGATCGGCTGTGCCGGGCGGTGTCGGTCCGTCCCTGGCACCGTTCGCTGAGGGCGCGGCGTGACGCGGCAACCGCCTACTCGGCCGCGCTCACCGCGAAGCTCCGGGAGGTCGCGGCGGACGGCCGCGCCTACTACGACGACGACCCCTCGTTGCGCCGGTTGCGCCGCGCGGCCGACCTCGGAGTCTTCGGCGGGCGCTACTGACCACCGGCTGCGGGCGACTCCGTCCGTGCACCGCGGCTCAGGCCTACGCAGAACGGTCCCCGTGAGCGCACACTGGTGCGGTGGAACCCGAGTCCGAGATCGCACCCGAGATCCTCGGTGACGAGCCGGTACGACTGCCCCGGGAGCGGGACTCCCGACCGACCGAGCCGCGTCGTACGCCGCCTCGTCGCCGACGGTGGTGGGCGGGGCTCGTGGTCCTGCTCGTGGCCGGTTCCGCGGTGGTCGTCGTGGACGGCCGCGCACGCGACCGCGAGGGTGCCGCCGTCGCCGGGTGCGAGCAACGGCTCCGGGTCGCCACCGGGCTCGCCGAGGGCCGGCTCGGCCTGGTCTCGAACTACCTCGAGCCCACGATCGCCACGAACGGCCGGGTCCAGCAGCTGCATCTGGCCGACCTGATGTCCGCGCGCGCCGGCAAGGTCCTGCCCCGGATCCAGGAGGCCGACCGGTTCTGCCGGGGGGTCAGCGTCCGGCCCTGGCACTTCTCGTTGGTCGAGCGGCAGAGTGCATCCGCCGCGTACTCCGCCGCCCTGGTGACGCTCGTGCAGACCGTGGCCGCCCAGGGTCGCGTGCCGTTCCGGGCCAACGCGACCATGCAGCGGCTCCGCGAAGAGGTGGGGATCGGCGGCGGCTGAGCCCGCGCCGCACGCCGCCTTCTCGGCAGCGCTGTCGGCGACGCCGACTATCCTCGACACCGTCACCCCCACCCTGCACCGGTTGGGGGCTTCCGTGCTGTCCGGCAGCTCTCCCGAAAGGCTCCACGTGCTCCCTTCCGTGCTCTCCGACGCGGTGCTGGCCGAGCCCGCCCTGGCCACCGCGCTGGCCGACGCACCCCGGCTGGGCCGGCTCGACCTGACGGCTCCGGCCGGCCTGCGACCGTTCCTGGTCGACGGCCTGGTGCGCGAGTCGCGCACGGTCCTGGTGGTCACGGCCACGGGACGCGAGGCCGAGGAGCTGACCGACGAGCTTTCGTCGCTCATCGATCCCGCGGCGGTGGCCCACTTCCCGAGCTGGGAGACCCTGCCGCACGAGCGGCTCAGCCCGCGCAGCGACACGGTGGGCCGGCGCCTGGCCGTCCTGCGGCGGCTGCGTCACCCCGGCGCCGACGCGGCCACCGGTGCGCTGCGCGTCGTGGTCGCACCCGTCCGCTCGATCCTGCAGCCCCAGGTGCGTGGCCTGGGCGACCTCGAGCCGGTGGAGCTCGAGCCCGGCGACACCGCCGAGCTCGACGTCGTCGTGGGCCGACTCGCGGACGCGGCGTACACCCGGGTCGACCTGGTGGAGAAGCGCGGCGAGTTCGCGGTCCGCGGCGGCCTGGTCGACGTCTTCCCGCCGACCGAGCAGCACCCGATCCGGGTGGAGTTCTGGGGCGACGAGGTCGAGGAGATCCGCTCGTTCGCGGTCGCGGACCAGCGCACCATCGAGAAGGTCGCCCGGTTGTGGGCTCCGCCGTGCCGAGAGCTGCTACTCACTGACGACGTACGCCGTCGCGCGGCGGCTCTGGGGGAGGCCCACCCACAGCTGGCCGAGATGACCGACAAGATCGCGGCCGGCATCGCGGTCGAGGGGATGGAGTCGCTGGCGCCGGTCCTCGTCGACGAGCTCGAGCTGCTGATCGACGCGATGCCCGACGACACCCAGGTGGTCGTCGTCGACCCGGAGCGGGTGCGTAGCCGCGCCCACGACCTGGTGGCCACCAGCGAGGAGTTCCTGGGTGCCTCGTGGGCCGCCGCCGCAGGCGGCGGCAAGGCCCCGATCGACCTCGGCCCCGCGTCGTACCGCGAGCTCGACGACGTGCTCGCCCACACACGTGACCTCGGCCGGCCCTGGTGGACGGTCAGCCCGTTCGGCCTCGACGACGAGCTCCTGGCCGAGGGCGGCCGGCCGGGCGGCACGGTCGCGGCGTCCCCGCTCGACGGCTACCGCGGCGACGTCGAGCGTGTCGTCACCGACGTGCGCGGCTGGCTCGCCGACGGCCACCGGATCCTGGTGCTCCACCCGGGGCACGGCCCGGCCGAACGCATGGTCGAGGTGCTCGGTGAGCACGACGTCGCGGCGCGCCTGGTCGAGCCCGAGGAGGCGATGCCGGAGGCCGGCGTCGTCACCGTCACCACAGGCACGCTCGCGCACGGGTTCGTCGCCGACCACCTCGGTCTGGTGCTGCTCACCGGCGACGACCTGTCCGGACAGCGCGGCGCGACCCGCGACCACAGCCGGATGCCCACGCGTCGCAAGCGGCAGATCGACCCGCTCGAGCTGAAGAAGGGTGACTACGTCGTGCACGAGCAGCACGGCGTGGGGCGCTTCGTCGAGATGCGCCGGCGCGAGGTGCAGGGTGCCACCCGCGAGTACCTGGTCCTCGAGTACGGCGCCTCCAAGCGTGGGGGTCCCGCGGACATGCTCTTCGTCCCGGCCGACACCCTGGACCAGGTCACCCGCTACGTCGGAGGTGAGCAACCCCATCTCGACCGGCTCGGCGGCTCCGACTGGGGCAAGCGGAAGAACCGCGCCCGCCGCGCCGTACGCGAGATCGCCGCCGAGCTGATCAAGCTGTACGCCGCGCGCCAGGCCACGCAGGGCTTCGCGTTCGGCCCCGACACACCCTGGCAGCGCGAGCTCGAGGACGCCTTCCCCTTCCATGAGACGCCCGACCAGCTCACGACCGTCGACGAGGTCAAGGCCGACATGCGGCAGACCGTGCCGATGGACCGGCTCGTCTGCGGCGACGTCGGCTACGGCAAGACCGAGATCGCGGTGCGGGCGGCGTTCAAGGCCGTCCAGGACGGCAAGCAGGTCGCCGTCCTGGTGCCGACGACGCTGCTGGTGCAGCAGCACTACACGACGTTCGCCGAGCGGATGGGGGCGTTCCCGGTGACCGTCCGGGCACTGAGCCGGTTCCAGACCGAGAAGGAGGCGCGCGAGGTCGCCGACGGGCTGCGGGAGGGTTCGGTCGACATCGTGATCGGGACCCACCGGCTGCTCAACCCGGACATCCGGGTCAAGGACCTCGGCCTGATCGTCGTCGACGAGGAGCAGCGCTTCGGCGTCGAGCACAAGGAGCAGATGAAGCGGCTCCGCACCAGCGTCGACGTGCTGTCGATGAGCGCGACCCCGATCCCGCGCACGCTGGAGATGGCGATCACCGGCATCCGTGAGATGTCGACGATCACGACCCCGCCCGAGGAGCGCCATCCCGTGCTGACCTACGTCGGCGCCTACGAGGACCGGACCGTCACCGCCGCGATCCGGCGCGAGCTGCTCCGCGAGGGCCAGGTGTTCTTCATCCACAACCGGGTGCAGTCGATCGAGAAGGCCGCGGCCCGGATCCGCGAGCTGGTGCCCGAGGCGCGGGTGGCCACGGCGCACGGCCAGATGGGGGAGCACCAGCTCGAGCAGGTGATGCTCGACTTCTGGGAGAAGCGCTTCGACGTCCTGGTCTGCACGACCCTGGTCGAGTCGGGCCTCGACGTGTCCAACGCCAACACCATGATCATCGAGCGGTCCGACACCCTCGGCCTCTCCCAGCTCCACCAGCTCCGCGGCCGGGTCGGCCGCTCGCGCGAGCGTGCCTACGCCTACGTCCTCTACCCGGCCGAGAAGCCGCTCACCGAGACC
>DATAOY010000065.1:0-44264 GCA_036265495.1 Nocardioides sp.
GACAAGGTGCCCGGCCAGGACGTGTGGGCGGTCAAGCGGCAGCTGCGCGAGCGGCTGGTCCTCGACGCCCGCCGCCGGCTCACCAAGTCCTGGCAGCAGCGCGGCGCGGCCTCGGCCGAGCTGAAGTGGATCGGCTCGGCCCTCGACCCCGACGTGCTCACGATCGGGTTCGCGCGCCGCGCTGCGTCGTACAAGCGGCTGACGCTGATGATGCGGGACCCGGAGCGGCTCAAGAAGCTGCTGCTCGACCCCGAGCGGCCGATCCAGCTGGTGATCGCCGGCAAGGCACACCCGGCCGACGACGGTGGCAAGAAGCTGATCCAGGACATCGTCAAGCTCTCCGACGACCCGGAGATCCGGCACCGCATCGTCTTCCTGCCCAACTACGACATCGCGATGGCGCAGCCGCTCTACCCCGGCTGCGACGTCTGGCTCAACAACCCGCTGCGCCCCTACGAGGCGTGCGGCACGTCGGGCATGAAGGCGGCGCTGAACGGCGGCCTCAACCTGTCGATCCTCGACGGCTGGTGGGACGAGTGGTACGACCGCTCCAACGGCTGGGCGATCCCCTCGGCCGACGGCGTGGACGACCCCGACCGGCGTGACGACCTGGAGGCCGCCGCGCTCTACGACCTGATCGAGAAGGACGTCGCGCCGCGGTTCTACGACGTCGACCACGACGACGTTCCCGGCCGCTGGATCGAGATGGTCCGGCACACGCTGAAGTCCCTCGGCCCGAAGGTGCTCGCCACCCGGATGGTCCGCGACTACGTGCGCCAGCTCTACACGCCCGCCGCGGTCACCGGTCGAGTGCTGAACTCCGACTACAAGGGCGCCACCGAGCTCGCCTCCTGGAAGAAGCAGGTGCGTGCCGGCTGGGCCGACGTCCGCGTCGAGCACGTCGAGAGCCACGGGGTCGGCGACAACCCCGAGGTCGGTTCGGTGCTGACCGTCCGCGCGTTCGTCGCGCTCGGCGCGCTGACGCCCGACGATGTCGCGGTCGAGGTGGTGCACGGCGTGATCGACGGCGACGACGACCTCGTGCAGTCGGCGGTCACCGAGCTCGAGCTGGCCGACAGCTACGACGGGGGTCGCTACCGCTTCGACGGCGAGGTGCAGCTCAAGCGAGGTGGCGCCTTCGGCTACACGGTCCGTGTCGTACCCCGCCACAGCGTGCTCGCCTCGGCCTCGGAGATGGGCCTGGTCGCCCTCCCGTAGCGCGACTCCGCGCGGGAACGACCTCCGTGGTCGGAGTCAGTGGTGCAGGCCGAGGACGTCCCGCAGGGTGGACGCGGCGCCGAGCTGGGGGCTCACGAGGTGTCCGTCGCGGCGGACGACCATCCCGGAGCCGCAGGCACTGCTGGTGCCGACCGCCGACACGTCGCCGGTGGCGGTGTGGAAGACGATCCGGTCGGTGTACAGGTCCCGCATCATCGGACAGGGGAGCGGGATCGGCGTCATCCCCGGCAGGTCGTTGAACGCGACGGCCGCGCGGAGCATGTCGGCGGCCGCCGACACGGTGAACGACCGGTGCGTCCTGCCCACCTGTCGCCCGTACCGCACGTGGGTGGAGCGGACGTCGATCGAGGAGACGTCCTGGACGAACGACGCAACCGGCCGAGCCGGAAGCCAGACCGTGCTGACGGTTGCCCGGACTCCGACGCCGGCGGACCTGTTCGTGGTCTGCAGCTCCACCGAGGTCCCGGACCCGGTCAGCTGGTCGACCCCGGGCTGGGTGTCGTCGACCTCGTAGATCCAGGTCCGGCCGTCTCCCTGACCGCCGACGGCATTGCGGCCGCCGCTGCGGAAGCCGGCCGGAGGATGTGCGGCGTACCAGTGCGCGACGCCGCTCGCCGTCGCTCCCGAGACCGTCCAGAACCGCGAGCGAACGACCGTGTGGCCCTGCGGATGCACCGACGACAGCGTCGTGTCATCGAGCTCGGGGACGCCTGCGGCGTCCGTCTCGTGGGCTCCGGGATACGCCGCCAGCACGGCAGCGACCCGGTCTGCCTCCCGGACGGCCGCGGCCCGGTTCTCGGCGTCCGTCTCCAGGGGCGGCAGCGGCGGCTCGTGGTCGCCGACGGTCGTGGGGCCGGGGCGGTCGGGGTCCGACAGCAGCGCCTGCTCGGACCCTCGCGTGACGACGTACGACGTGCCGACGGCGACCAGCGCGACCGCGGCCGCGGCTGCGAGCAGCACTCGTCCGCGGTGCCGCGGCCGCCCGGGCGCGGACGCGATCGCCACCGCCAGGTCGGGGTCCGCGAGGTGCTCGTGGGCCGCGAACGCCTCCGTCAGCAGGTCCCCGAGGTCCTCGTCGGTGAGCTGGGTCATGGCCGGACCTCCTCGGTCTGGGTCAGTCGGGTGCGGAGCGTGGCCAGAGCACGCGACGCGTTGCTGCGGACGGTCGGCTCGCTGCACCCCAGCGCCGCTGCGATGTCGCGGTCCGGCAGGTCCTCGTAGAAGCGCAGCACCAGCACCGCCCGCTGCTGGCGCGGCAGCGTGCTGAGCAGTCGCCAGGTCGCGTCGCGCTGGTCGGCCTTCGGCGTCTGGTCGTCGGCCACGTCCTGCCCCTCGAGCGGCGTGGTGCGCACCCGCCGGCCCAGCCGTCGTACGCCGGACACGTGCTCGTGGACCAGCGCCCGACGGAGGTACGCCGCGGGGGCGGCCATCGCCGCGATCCGGTCCGCGTGCCGCAGGGTCCGCAGCAGCGTGGCCTGGAGCAGGTCCTCGGCCTCGGTCCGGTCACCGGTGAGCATCACCGCGAGGCGCAGCAGCGCGGGTGCGCGGGCCGCCACGAGTGCGGCGTACCCCTGGGTCTCGGACACGGTCACCCCTCTTGGAACGCCCTCGATGCCCAGAACGCTGCATCGGGGTCGCTCAGACCTCGCGGACGACCACCACGGTGCGGCCGTCCACGGTCATGGACTCGCCGCGGGCGACCTCGGTTCCCACCGGGTGCTCGGGACACGTCGACACCACGATCTCGCCGTCGCGGATCCAGCTCTCCGACGGCATCGTCACCTTCACCGCTTCGGTCTCGGCGTTGAGCCAGATCAGGAACGAGCTGTCCCACTGCTGCTCACCGCGCGGACCGGGGGAGCGGAGGGGGTCGCCGGTCACCAGCATCCCCACGACCGAGAGCTCGTTGTCGGCCCAGTCGTCGCCGGTCATCTCGCGGCCCTCCGCGTGCACCCAGATCAGGTCCTTGCGGCCGCCCTCGATCGTCGGCCGGCCCTCGAACCAGTGCCGTTGCCGCAGTGCCGGGTGCTCACGGCGCAGCCGCAGCGCCGCCTTGGTGATCTCGTAGACGTCGAGCCACGCGTCGTCCGGCCGCCAGTCGACCCACGACACCTCGTTGTCCTGCACGTACGGGTTGTTGTTGCCGCCCTGCGTGCGCCCGCGCTCGTCGCCCGCCGTGATCATCGGGACGCCCGTCGACAGGCACAGCGTGACCAGCAGGTTCGCCGCCGTACGCCGCCGCAGCGCGATGACCTCGGGATCGTCGGTCTCGCCCTCCACTCCGAAGTTCTGCGACCGGTTGTCGTCCGACCCGTCGCGGTTGCGCTCGCCGTTCGCCTCGTTGTGCTTCCGCTCGTAGGAGACCAGGTCGCGCAGCGTGAAGCCGTCGTGGGCCGTCACGAAGTTCACCGACGCATACGGCGAGCGTCCGTCGTCGGCGTACAGGTCGGACGAGCCGGCCAGCCGGGTCGCGACCGTACGGATGCCGCTGGAGCGCCCCCTCCAGAAGTCGCGGACCGTGTCGCGGTACTGGTCGTTCCACTCCACCCACAGCGGTGGGAACTCGCCCACGCGGTAGCCGTCGGGCGACACGTCCCACGGCTCGGCGATCAGCTTCACGTGCCGCAGCGTGGGGTCCTGCCCGATCGCGGTCAGCAGCGGGGACGCCATGTCGACGTCCTCACCGGACCGCGCCAGCGCCGAGGCGAGGTCGAACCGGAAGCCGTCGACGTGCATCTGGGAGGTCCAGTAGCGCAGCGAGTCGAGCACCATCCGCAGCGCGAACGGATCCGACGTGTTCACCGTGTTGCCGCAGCCGGTGACGTCCCAGTAGGTGTCGTCGAAACGCTCGCCCGGCTGCCGGTGGTCCACCCGCTGGTAGAAGCCGCGGTCGTCGAGGCCACGGAACGACAGCGTCGGCCCGGCCGACTCGCCCTCGGCGGTGTGGTTGTAGACGACGTCGAGGATCACCTCGAGGCCCGCGGCGTGGAACGCCTTCACCAGCTCCTTGAACTCGCGCACCTGCCCGCCGCGGTCGCCGGACGACGAGTAGCCGTGGTGGGGGGCGAAGAACCCGATGGTGTTGTAGCCCCAGTAGTTGGCCATCCCGCGCCGCATCACCCGCGGCTCGCTGGCGAACTGCTGCACCGGCAGCAGCTCGACGGCGGTCACCCCGAGGTCGCGCAGGTAGTCGATCACCGCGGGCGCGGCCAGCCCGGCGTAGGTGCCACGCAGGTGCTCGGGCACCCGGTCGTGGAGTGCCGTCATCCCCTTGACATGCAGCTCGTAGATCACGGTGTCGCGCCACCGGGTGTACGGCCGGCGGTCGTCGCCCCAGTCGAAGTCGGGGTCGTGCACGACCACCCCCTTCGGGACGTACGCCGCGGAGTCCAGGCGGCTGCGCCGGGCGGGCGCGTCGACGTCGTAGCCGTAGATCGCCGGGTCGTCGACCAGCCCGCCGCTGACCGCCCGCGCGTACGGGTCGATGAGGAGCTTCTCGGGGTTGAACCGCAGTCCCATCTCGAGCGCCCACGGTCCGTCGGCGCGATAGCCGTACCGCGTCCCGGGCACGACGCCGGGGATCGCCCCGTGCCAGATGCCCAACGACACCTCGGTCAGCGCATGCCGCGTCTCGTGGCCCTCATCGTCGAGGAGGCAGACCCACATCCGGGTGGCCGCGGGCGCCCGCACCGCGAAGTTCGTGGCCTCAGCGTCGTACGACGCGCCGAGCGGCCAGGTGCGTCCGGGCCACACCGGCGCGCTCTCGCCCGGGCGGCGCCAGGTTCCGGGGGTCACCCGCGACATTGTGTCCGACGGTCGGCACAATGCCCGGGAGACCCACCAGACGAAGGAGACGGCACCGATGGCGGAGTTCGTACGGCTCGAGGTCGAGGACGGCGTCGGGACCATCCGGCTCGACCGGCCGAAGATGAACGCGCTCAACGTGCAGGTCCAGGAGGAGATCCGCGCGGCCGCCGCCGAGGCGAGCCAGCGCGACGACATCAGGGCCGTGGTCGTCTACGGCGGCGAGAGGGTCTTCGCCGCCGGCGCCGACATCAAGGAGATGGCCGACATGTCCTACGTCGACATGGTCCAGCGCTCCGGGGCCCTCCAGTCCTCGTTCACGGCGGTCGCCCGGATACCCAAGCCGGTCGTCGCCGCGATCACGGGCTACGCGCTCGGTGGCGGCTGCGAGCTCGCGCTCTGCGCCGACGTGCGCTTCGCCGCCGAGGACTCCGTCATCGGTCAGCCCGAGATCCTGCTCGGGGTCATCCCGGGCGCGGGCGGAACCCAGCGGCTGACGCGCCTGGTCGGCCCGAGCCGGGCCAAGGACATCATCTTCACCGGCCGATTCGTGAAGGCCGACGAGGCGCTGGCGATCGGGCTCGTCGACCGCGTCGTCCCGGCCGACCGGGTGTACGAGGAGGCACTGGCGTGGGCGCGGCAGTTCCGCGACGCCGCGCCGTACGCCGTCCGTGCCGCGAAGGAGTCGATCGACCAGGGGCTGGAGGTCGACCTGGACACCGGTCTGGCCATCGAGCGGCAGCAGTTCGCGGCCCTGTTCGCCACCGAGGACCGCCGGATCGGGATGACGTCGTTCGTGGAGAACGGGCCCGGCAAGGCGGAGTTCCAGGGTCGCTGAACCTCGGCCAACCTCCTGCGAGGTGAGACACGGCTGTGTCATCCTCGGGGCATGACTCGAAGCACCCGTCGAGCCGAGAAGCCCGACGACGCCGAGGTCGAGGAGACCAAGGTCGATCGGACGGCACAGGCGAAGGCCGCTGCCAACAGGGTGCGCGCGCGGATCGCCCAGCTGGTCTGGGTCGTGTGCTGCGTGGCCGCGCTGGTGCTCGCCGCGGGCGCCCTGTGCATCGCGCTCAAGGCGAACCCGGACAACGGCCTGGTGAAGTTCTGCATCGACACCGCGGACAAGCTCGACTTCGGCGTGTTCTCGCGGACCGACGGAGTCGCCCACTGGAAGGGTCACAGCCACTCCGCGCTGACCAAGAACGCCGTCGTGAACTGGGGCCTCGCCGCGGTGGTGTGGCTGATCATCGGCCAGGTCCTGGCCAGCATCATCCGCCCGCGCTCGGGCCGCATTTCCTGAGATTCCGCCCAAATCACCCCGCGACCTGTCGTGGGACCCTGGCATTTGCGAGGGCGGTGTGATGGGGTGCTTCGCGCGGGTCGGGTAGCCGTCCCGCTCGATCTCCAACCCCCTGGGAGGGCTTCCGCACATGTCACTTCGCAGTCAGACCCACCGCACGCTGATCGGCGCCGCGGGTGCCGCGGCGCTGGCGATCGGCGCCATCGCTTCGCCCGCGCTGGCCGCTGTATCCAAGGCGTCGGCCGCCTACACCTGCTCCACCCAGTTCGGCCCCGCACATCCGACGGCCGACTACACCGTGAAGTCCGTTCCCCCGAAGATGGCGGTGGGGCAGCCGGTGGGCACGACGTCCAAGTTCACGCTGGACGCGGCCACGACCGCGCTGGCCACGACCGGCCTCGGCTGGAGCAAGTTCAACGGGACCATCTCGACGAAGCCCTCCGCCTCGCGGGCGGGTCTCCACCTGACGTTCCCGAAGACCACGCTGGGCAACGGCCCGGGCGGCTCGACGGTCGCCAAGGCGGCGGGCTCGACCCTGGCCGGGACGAAGACCGGCGGCTTCACCTTCAAGCTGGGCGACCTGGGCAAGGTGAAGCTCACCGGTTACGACTCGAGCGGCAAGAAGCTCGGGTCCGTCGTGTTCCCGACCAAGGGCAGCACCGGCAGGTGCAAGAACGACGCCGGCACCACCACGCTGATGACCGGCCCCACCGCCGTCACCACGAAGATCGTCAAGGACACCTCGACGACCAAGGAGTCCGCGGCGTACTCGTCGAAGAAGGACAAGGCCCACGGCACCGCGAAGGTGAAGGCGCGCTACGGCACGCCCGCCACCGGCAAGGTGAAATTCCTCCTCAAGAAGGGCTCCACGACGATCAAGAGGGCGACGGACACCCTGAACAGGAGGGGCATCGCCAAGGTGTCCTTCAAGGGCGTGACCGCCAAGGGCAAGTACACCATCGTCGGGAAGTACACCGGCAGCGCGACGCTGAAGCGCTCCTCCGGGAAGGCGTCGTTCACCGTCAGGTGACCGGCTGAGCATCACCTGGGAACGGCCCCGGCGCCTGACGCGTCGGGGCCGTTCCGCGTCCCGGTGCGGCCCCGCGACCGTGACAGTGTCACTGTGAGGGATGCCACCGCGGCCTGAGTTCCTCGCTCGTCGGAGCTGCCGGTAGCCTCGCAAACACACCCGAGGACACAGGAGGGCCGTCGCGGCCATGAAGATCGCTGTCTGTGTGAAGTACGTGCCCGACGCCACCGGCGACCGGCACTTCGAGGACGACAAGACCGTCGACCGCGTGGGCGTGGACGGGCTGCTGTCCGAGCTGGACGAGTACGCCGTCGAGCAGGCGCTCCAGCTCAAGGAGAAGGCCGAGAACCCCGAGGACGTCGTGGTGACCGCGCTCTGCGTCGGGCCCGAGGCGGCCGTCGACGCCGTGCGCAAGGCCCTGCAGATGGGCGCCGACCAGGGGGTGCACGTCGTCGACGACGCGATCGCGGGCTCGGACGCGATCGCCACGTCGCTGGTGCTGGCCAAGGTGATCGAGCGGGGTGCCGACGGCGCGCCGTACGACCTGGTGATGTGCGGGATGGCCTCCACCGACGGCTCGATGAGCGTGGTCCCGGCGATGCTGGCCGAGCGCCTCTCACTGCCTCAGCTCACGCTGGCCTCGAAGGTCGAGACGCAAGGAGCGCAGGTGCGCATCCAGCGCGACGGAGACACGGCAACGGAGGTCGTGGGCGGCACGATGCCGATGGTCATCTCGGTGACCGACCAGTCCGGCGAGGCGCGGTACCCGTCGTTCAAGGGGATCATGGCGGCCAAGAAGAAGCCCCTCGAGACGCTGTCGCTGTCCGACCTCGGAGTCGATGCCGGCGACGTGGGCCTCTCCGTGGCGTGGACCGAGGTGGCGGAGACCACCGCCCGGCCGCCGCGAGAAGCCGGCGAGATCGTCAAGGACGAGGAGGGCTCGGGCGCGAAGGCGCTGGCCGACTTCCTCGCCGCCAAGAAGTTCATCTGAGGCAGGGAGCTGCGACGACATGAGCGAGATCCTGGTGCTGGTCGACCACGCCGAGGGCGCGGTCAAGAAGCCGACGTACGAGATGCTCACCCTCGCTGCCCGCCTCGGCGAGCCGGCCGCGGTCTTCATCGGGCCGAAGGACAAGGGTTCAGAGGTCGCCGAGGCGGTCAAGAGGTACGGCGCGGGCACGGTGTACGTCGTCGACGACGAGGCGCTGAAGGGCTACCTGGTCGCGCCGAAGGCCGAGGCGCTCCAGCAGGTGATGGAGAAGTCGTCGCCCGGAGCTGTGCTGATCGCGTCGTCCGCCGAGGGCAAGGAGATCGCCGGCCGACTCGCGATCAAGACCGGGTCCGGACTGATCACCGACGCCGTGGACGTCGAGTCCGACCACGACACCGCGGTCACGACCCAGTCGGTGTTCGCGGGCAACTACACGGTCAAGGCGAAGGTCACCAGGGGCACCCCGATCATCACCGTCAAGCCGAACTCCGCCGCCCCCCAGGAGGCCGACGGCGCCGGCACGGTGGAGGAGGTCTCGGTGACCGTCTCCGACGCCGCCAAGGGCGCGCAGATCGTGGCCTCGCAGCCGCGCAAGGCGACCGGTCGCCCGGAGCTCACCGAGGCGGCGATCGTGGTCTCGGGTGGTCGCGGGACCGGCGGCTCGTTCGAGCCGGTCGAGGAGCTCGCGGACGCCCTCGGTGCCGCGGTCGGTGCCTCGCGAGCCGCGGTCGACTCCGGCTGGAAGCCGCACAGCTACCAGATCGGCCAGACCGGCAAGACCGTGTCGCCGCAGCTCTACATCGCCGCGGGGATCTCCGGCGCCATCCAGCACCGCGCCGGCATGCAGACGTCGAAGACGATCGTGGCCGTGAACAAGGACGAGGAGGCCCCGATCTTCGAGCTCGTCGACTTCGGCGTGGTGGGCGACCTGCACACGGTGCTGCCCGCGGTGACCGAGGAGGTCAAGCAGCGCAAGGCCTGAGCGGCGCCCAGCTCGTTGTAACGCGGGGTTATCACCGCACAGGTGCCCGCACAACACCGCACCAGCAGCCACAACACCGCACCGGTCGACGCGATGGGGTTCTGCGGCCATAACCCCGCGTTACTACGGGCTGCTCCTACTAGATTTGCGGACATGCCCACTGACGTCACGGAGCTGGCCCGGCGGGCACGGGCGGCGAGCCGAGACCTGGCGCTGGCGACCCGGGCCACCAAGGACGTCGCGTTGCACGCGATGGCAGATGCGCTCGAGGCTGCGACCGATGCCGTCCTCGCGGCCAACGACGACGACGTACGACGCGCGCAGGAGGCTGGCACCGACGACCACATGATCGACCGGCTGCGACTGACCCCGGAACGCGTGGCGGCGATGGCCGAGGGGCTGCGCGACCTGGCCCGCCTGCCCGATCCGGTGGGAGAGGTGGTGCGCGGCAGCACGCTCGCGAACGGGCTCGAGCTGCGTCAGGTGCGGGTGCCGTTCGGCGTGGTCGGGATGATCTACGAAGGACGACCCAACGTCACCGTCGACGCTGCGGGCATCTGCCTCAAGTCGGGCAACGCCGCCCTGCTCCGCGGCAGCAGCAGCGCGAGCGGCAGCAACGCCGCCCTGGTGGAGGTCCTCAGGGACGCCGTCGAGGGCGGAGGTCTCCCGGCCGACTGCGTCCAGCTGGTGCCGGCCGACTCGCGCGAGACCGTCAAGCAGCTGATGCGCGCCCGCGGGCTCGTCGACGTACTGGTGCCGCGTGGTGGCGCGGGGCTCATCCGGTCGGTCGTGGAGGAGTCGACGGTGCCCGTCATCGAGACCGGCGTCGGCAACTGCCACGTGTACGTCGACGCCGCCGCCGACCTCGACATGGCCCTGGCGATCGTGCTGAACGCCAAGGCCGACCGCACCAGCGTGTGCAACGCCGCCGAGTCCCTGCTGGTCCATGCCGACGTGGCCGAGAGCTTCCTCCCGATCGTCGTCGCTGCGCTGCAGGACGCCGGGGTGAAGATCCACGGCGACGCGGCCTTCACCGCGTACGACGGCGTGGCGCCGGCCACCGAGGACGACTACGGGCGCGAGTACCTCAGCCTCGACATCTCGGCCGCCGTCGTGGCCGACCTCGACGCGGCGCTGGACCACATCCGGCGGTACTCGACCGGCCACACCGAAGCGATCGTCACCGGTGACCAGGTGTCCGCCCGGCGCTTCGTGGCCGAGGTGGACGCCGCGGCGGTGCTGGTCAACGCCTCGACGCGGTTCACCGACGGCGGCGAGTTCGGCTTCGGGGCGGAGATCGGGATCAGCACCCAGAAGCTCCACGCGCGCGGCCCGATGGGTCTCCCCGAGATGACCTCCACCAAGTACGTCGTGACCGGCGACGGCCACGTCCGGTGACGGCGGACCCGTCCGGTACCGTTCCCTTCGTGACCCCGCTCATCGTCAACCACTGGGTGGCCGGCGGAGCCGTCCTGGCCATCCTGCTGCTGCTCCTGCTCGCGCTGCTGGTCTTCGGCGCGGGCCGCGAGCACAGCTGAGCGCCATGCCATGACCGCCCGCGCCCGCAGGGTCGGGGTGATGGGCGGCACCTTCGACCCGATCCACCACGGTCACCTGGTCGCGGCCTCCGAGGTGCAGTCGTGGTTCGGTCTCGACGAGGTCGTGTTCGTCCCGACCGGTTCGCCCTGGCAGAAGTCCGACCGGCAGGTCACCGCCGCCGAGGACCGGTATCTGATGACCGTGATCGCTACCGCGTCCAACCCGAGGTTCTGGGTGTCGCGGGTCGACATCGACCGCGGCGGACCGACGTACACCATCGACACGTTGCGCGACCTCCGCGATGCGCTACCCGGCGCCGAGCTGTACTTCATCACCGGTGCGGACGCCCTCGCCGACATCTTCACCTGGCGCGACGCGGACGAGCTGTTCGCGATGGCGCAGTTCGTGGGCTGTACCCGCCCCGGGTTCGTGATGGACCCCGAGACGCTCAGCAAGATCCCCAGCGACCGGGTCACGATGGTGGAGGTGCCGGCCCTGGCGATCAGCTCGACCGATGTACGCCGACGTACGATGCGGGGCGAGCCGGTGTGGTACCTCGTGCCCGACGGTGTCGTCCAGTACATCGGCAAGCACCAGCTGTACCCACGTCAGACCGCCCTCTCCACCGAAAGCTCTGCATGACCGCCACTGACCACGCCGTCACCCTCGTCCACACCGCCGCACGCGCGGCGTCCGACAAGCTGGCGCAGCACATCATGGCCTTCGACGTCAGCGACCAGCTCGCCATCACCGATGCGTTCGTGCTGGCCTCGGCGACCAACGACCGTCAGGTCAAGGCGATCGTCGACGAGATCGAGGACAAGCTCCGCGACCTCGGCGAGAAACCGATCCGGCGCGAGGGTGAGCGCGACGGCCGCTGGGTGCTGATCGACTACGGCGATGTCGTCGTGCACGTGCAGCACGAGGAGGAACGGCAGTTCTATGCGCTCGAGCGGCTCTGGCGCGACTGCCCGCTGATCGACCTGCCGGCCGAGGTGACCGCCGGGTCGGCCGGTCCGGCCGGTGCCTGAGGCCCGCAGGCTGGTCCTGCTCCGGCACGGCGAGACCGACTGGAACCTCACCGGGCGTGCCCAGGGTCATGCGGACGTCCCGTTGAACGCCACCGGTCACGCGCAGGCACGAACCGTCGCTCGGGTGCTCGCCGGGCTCGGGCCGGTCCGCCTCTGGTCGAGCGACCTGATGCGGGCCGTGCAGACGGCGGAGTACGTCGCCGTCGCCACCGGACTGGCCGTCGAGAAGGACGCGAGGCTGCGCGAGTACGACGTGGGGGAGCGGTCGGGCCTGACCATGGGCGAGTTCGCGGCCGAGTTCCCCGAGCGGCACGCGAACTGGCTCCACGACTCCGAGAGCCGGCTGCTGCCGGGGGAGGAGACCACCCGGCAGGTCCGACACCGGATCGTCCCGGCGCTGCGCGAGTGCCTGGTCTCGCTGGCGACCGGTGAGACCGGGGTCGCGGTCCTCCACGGGGCCAGCCTGCGGGTCGGCCTGATGGGACTGCTGGGCTGGCCGTGGGAGCTCTCGCGGTCGCTCCAGGTCGTGGAGAACTGCGGGTACTGCGTCCTGACCGAGTCCGAGGAGCGCGGCCTGCGGCTCGCGTCGTACAACGAGAAGGCTGCCGGGTCCGGGCACGGGCCCGATTTCGTCTCGGACGGACCGGTTGGCTAACATCTCCGAGTTGCCTGCGCCCGCATGATCACCGGGGGCAGGACGTCCTGGGGCTGTGGCGCAGCTGGTAGCGCATCTGCATGGCATGCAGAGGGTCAGGGGTTCGAGTCCCCTCAGCTCCACCGAGGACCGTCGGCCGGGTCGGATGCTGAGCACCCGAGGGAGCCCGGGGCGCGCGGTGGCGGGCGCCGACGGTGGATACTCCGATCGTGACCCTGCCGTCCACCCTCGAAGGCGTCGTCGCTCGGTTGCGGGACATCGACGCCGCGCTTCCGGTCGACGACGGGGTCGGCGTGTTCAACCGGATGTACCTCGCGGTGACCGAGCGCATCGTCGAGGTCATCGCGCAGCCCGGCGAGGCGCCGGTGTTCCGGGACATGCGGGTCATGGCCGACCTCGATGTCCGTTTCGCCAACCTCTGGCTGGCGGCGTACGACGCGGACGTGGCACGGCGTGCCGTTCCGGCCGCGTGGCGACCCTTGTTCGAGGCGCGCGCGGGCGGGCGGTTGCCGGTGCAGTACGCCCTCGCCGGGATGAACAGCCACATCGAGCACGACCTCCCGGTCGCCGTGGTCGCGACCTGCCAGGCACACCGTCTGGAACCGGAGGCCCTGCATCCCGACTACGAGGCCGTCAACGACGTCCTGGCCCAGGTCGAACGTCCGATCCGGCGATCCTTCCTCGATGCGCTGGGACGCGAGGTCGACGACGAGCTCGGCCCGATCGCCCACCTGATCAGCACCTGGAACATCGACAGCGCGCGCGAGCTCTCCTGGGTGACCGCGGAGACCCTGTGGGTGCTGCGCCGGACGAGCCTCCTGCGCGACCGCTTCCTCGACAGCCTCAGCCACACCGTCGGCATGACCTCGAGGGCACTGCTCAGCCCGATCCGCTGATCCATGCCCGCACGCGGGCGACGGCCGGGAGCGGTCCGCGCGGGCACCAGGCGGCGTCGTCCGAGACGGAGCTAGGGTCGAGGCCGTGATCCATCGGGCGGACGTCGAGGCCGGCTGGGACCGCGTTCGTCAGCTGGTCCGGCGTACGCCGATACTCGAGCTCGAGCGCGGGGAGCTCGACGGCGAGGTCGACGGTGAGCTGCTCTTCAAGCTGGAGTTCCTGCAGCACACGAGCTCGTTCAAGACGCGGGGCGCCCTGAACCGGGTCCTGTCGGCCCAGGAGCGCGGGGAGCTCGATCCGGAGCTCGGGCTGGTCGTCGCGTCCGGTGGCAACGCCGGGCTGGGCAATGCCTATGCCGCCGCCCGGCTGGGCGTTCCCGCGGTCGTCTTCGTGCCCGAGATCGCACCGCCGGTGAAGGTGGCGCGCCTCGAGGCTCTCGGAGCCACCGTCAGCATCTCTGGGGCCGAGTACGCCGCGGCGTTGGCGGCGGCCGAGGAGCACGTGAAGCGCAGCGGCGCCCTCTACTGCCATGCCTACGACCAGCCCGAGATCGCGGCCGGGGCGGGCACCCTGGCCCTCGAGCTGCTCGAGCAGACCGCGACGCGTGTCGACACGGTCGTCGTGGCCGTCGGTGGCGGTGGCCTGATGGCAGGGGTCGCCGCGGCCGTCGAGGACCTTCCGGTGCGGGTCGTCGCCGCCGAGCCCGAGGCCGCACCGACCCTTCGAACCGCACTCGAGCTCGGCCACCCGACCGACGTCTCGGTCGGGGGTGTCGCGGCCGACTCGCTGGGTGCTCGTCGAGTCGGCGAGATCGCCTTCGACGTGGCACGGCGCACCGGGGTTCACAGCGTGCTGGTCAGCGACGCCGCGATCACCGCCGCGAGGGCTCTGCTGTGGAACCGCTGGCGCATCCTGGTCGAGCACGGTGCCGCCACCGCGCTGGCCGCTCTCACCTCGCGCGCGTACGTTCCCGAGCACGATGAGCGGGTCGCCGTCGTCCTCTCCGGCGCGAACACGAGCCCGGCAGACCTGTGACCATCAGGGCGACCGGGGTGACGGGCAGACCGGGCTGATGACCGGGTGGGAGTCCGCGGCGCCCGGACGGCTCCGGTCATCGTCGGGCGCGCCACAGCACCCCGAGATCGCGCACGCCGCCGGCCCGAGCGGCCAGCCGTGCGTGCGCGCCGCCGAGGTCTCAGGTGGAACGCAGGACGATGAAGTCGTCCCACCGCAGGCCGGCCAGGCTGTCCTGGGTGAGGCGCCCGTTCCACACCGGGTGGGTCGGCGTCTCCTGCTCGGCCTTGAGGGTGGACTCCTTGCCGGCGTTGTCACCGATGTAGCAGCCGTAGCGCTGCAGGGTGCGGGCGATGACCAGCCCTGCGGGTGAGAGACCCCGAGTGGTCAGGTTCACGGCCGGGTCGATGGCGATCCGTTCGCCCTCGGCGCCGAAGCCGTACTTGCCGCTCTCGCACCCGACCATCGGGTGGCGGTACCCGTCGCTGGACCGGGTCTCGACCAGGAACATGTGGAGCACGTGGCCGAGATCGGTGTTGTTCGCGATGCCGTGGTTGACCAGGTCTGACCGGATCACCATCGCGTCGGAGATCCGGCCCCGGCTGGTGAAGTTCCGCGTGTCGTTGCTGAGCGGGTCCTTGCGGTGCAGTCCGTTGCTGGAGTGGTAGGTGATCGCGGCCGACTGGACGGAGATCGTACGGGGCGCGACGAGGCGCGCCTTCGTGCCGAAGATGGTGAAGCCGGAGCCGAGGTCGACCACGCAGAACGGGCTGTCACTCGTGCCGGTGAGGATCGAGCCGAGCCAGTCGGGGGCGTGGAACCCGGTGCTGGCGAGGTTCGAGCAGAAAGGCGTGATCGACCCGCACAGCTTCCAGATGGGGTCGGCAGCCGTGCTCATCGCGTACGTCGTACCCCAGCGGTTGGGTCCGATCCCGCAGATCCGCGGGTAGGCGTAGGACTGCTGCTCGGGGTGCGTCCGCATGAAGGCCCGGAAGGCCGCCGTACGGACCGGGTCGGAGGCGAGACCGGCGACCGGCGTGCGGAAGTAGGAGTCCGCGGTGTACGGGAGGAACGGCGCGGTGGTCGCGCCGGCCGCAGCGGCCGTGCCGACCAGCGGCGGCGCCCCGATCGCGGCGGTGGCCAGAGCGCCGGCGCCCAGCAGGCCACGCCGGGACAGGAGCGAGCTGCTCGACTCGGGGGCTGCCGGCTCCGGAGCCGACCGATGTCGGGCGGCTCGGTGGCGGGCCGCTTGATGGCGGGCCTCGGGACGGCGGGACGCTTTGTGGCGTGGCTGACTCATCGGTGGTCCTCCGGGGGGGAGAGTGCGGGAGGGAGGATCCGGACGACGGAGATGCTCGGCCTGCGGGCCGAGTCCCGACTGTTGCCCGGTCACCGTGTCGGCCCGGTCCGGGATCCAGTCTGCACCCGGCAGCGCGCATCGGGGGCGGAAACGGCGAAGTCCACCAACCGGGCTCCGGCACCGCTGTGACAAGGTACGGCCATGTCCGAACCGGTGGCCGCCGAGCTCGAGCGGCTGCCCGCGGGCGCGACGTACGACCCCTGCCGATGACGACCGTCGCTCGGGCGGTGCTCGAGGTGTTCCATCGCGCCGGCGTCACGAGCGCCTTCGGGCTGCCCGGTGTGCACAACCTCCCGCTCTGGCGCGACGCCGGTCCCGGAACGCCCGAGCTCGTGGTCGTGCGGCACGAGCAGACCGCGGTGTACGCCGCCGACGGTCTCGCGCGGGCGTCCGGCGGGTTGGGCGTCGCGCTGACCACCACCGGACCCGGCGCGGCCAACGCCGTCGCCGCCTTCGGCGAGGCGGCGGCCTCCGGCACGCCGCTGGTCCTCGTGGCCAGCGAGATCTCCACGGAGCTGGCCCGTCCCGGGGTGATGCGCGGCGTGCTCCACGAGTCGCGCGACCAGGCCGCCCTCTTCGAGCCGCTCGGCAAGGCGGTGCTCCGGCCCCGCACCGCGGAGGAGGCGGTGCACGCCGTCACCGAGGCGGCCGGGCTCGCGATGGCCTGGCCGAGGGGGCCGGTGTACGTCGACATCCCGACGGACGTCCTGGACCTCGACGTCTCCCTGGCCCCGTTCCCGGCGGCACCCCGACGGATCACGCCCGACCCCGCGGACGTCGGGCGCGCGGTCGCCGCCCTCGAGGCGGCGTCCCGGGTCGTCATCTGGGCCGGCGGCGGCGTCGTGCAGGCCGAGGCGTCCGCGGAGCTGGCCGCCCTCGCCGAGCACCTCGGCGCCCCGGTGGTCACCACGTTCGCGGGGCGCGGCGTCCTCCCGCCCGGCCACCCGTGGCTGATCGACCTGCCGCCCCATGAGCCGGAGGTCGCCGCGTACCTCGGTGGGGCCGACCTGCTGCTCGCCGTCGGCACCACGTTCGACGGCCCGATGACGCGCAACTGGTCGATGCCGCGGCCGCCGGTGCTGGTCGCGGTCAACGCGCGCGAGGCGGACCTGTCCGCGAACTACGAGCCGGACGTCGGCGTGCTCGGTGACGCCGGGCTCGTGCTCGCCGAGCTGACCCACCGGCTCGAGCGCCGCGACTCCGACCCGGCAGGGCTACGTGCCCGCCGGGAACGCACCTGGGCGCGGCTGCGGGCCGATCCGGCAGGAGCACCGGCCCTGGCCTTCCTCGACGCCGTGGACTCCGCCGTCGACGCCGTCGACGCGACCGTGGTGGTCGACATGACCATCCCCGGCTACTGGTACGGCGGCTACGGCCGGGTCCCCGGTCCGCGGCGCCTCCAGTACCCGATCGGCTGGGGGACCCTCGGCTACGCGCTCCCGGCCTCGGTCGGCGCGGCCGCGGTGGGGCGGCGGCCGGTCCTCGCCCTCTGCGGCGACGGCGGGTTCATGTACGCCGTCGGCGAGCTCGCCGTCCTCCGCCAGCAGAGCCTGCCGGTGACGGTGCTCGTCGTGGACGACGGTGGCTACGGGATGCTCCGCTACGACCAGGACCGCGCCGGAGACGCGCATCGCGGGGTCGACCTCTTCCGGCCGGACTTCGCGGCGCTGGCCGCGTCGTTCGACATCCCGGCCGCGGTGCTCGGCGACGTCTCGGAGCTGGCGCAGGCGCTCACCGACGCCCTCGGCTCGCGCGAGCCGCGGATGGTCGTGCTGCCGCTCGCGCTCACCCCGCCGCTCACGACGTCCCCGAGGTGGCGCGACTGACCACGCCGGGAACGAGCCCGTCCCGCGCGTCGGTAGCCTGGTGCCGTGGAGCTTCCTTCTCTTCGCGGGGTGATCGGGGGCGTGCTGCTGATCGCCGTCGCCGCCGGTTTCGAGTTCGAGTGGACCTGGCTGTTCGTGGGCGGGCTGGTCCTGTTCATGGCGTGGACCGGCTACCTGCTGTTCGGTCCCGACGAGTCCTGAGCCGGTGAGTCTCCCGGCGCTGGCGGTCTCCGGACCGACCGATGTGGTCGGGAGGACGTGCCGCGCGCCCTCGCCGACGTCGGGACGCTGCTGATGGTGTCGGCCGCGGAGTCGGCGACCCGGCTCGACGAGCATCACCCGCAGGGGCTCCGTGACCTCCTGCGTGCATCGTGACCGGCCTGGACGAGGGCGTGCTCGCCGCGATCGCCCCGCTCGAGGAGGGGTACGTCGATGTGCTCGCGCGCCTCGTCGAGGAGGTGACGGACGACCAGCGGGTGCGGGCCCTCTGGCTCGGAGGATCGGTCGGGCGGGGCACGGCCGACGTCGGCAGCGACCTCGACCTGCTGGTGACGGTCACGGACGCCTCCGCCTTCGCCGCTGCGAGTGCCTGGGACGTGCTCGACCCGGTGATCACGATCCCGATCCCGGGCCTGGCCGGCTGCTTCGCGTTCACGACCAGGGAGGGACTGCGGGTCGACGTGGTGCTGGAGGGTCCCGACGACGTCGCGTCGTCGGCGTACACGCACCGGGTCCGGGTGCTCGACCGCGACGGGTTCGAGCCACCCGCGCCGCTGGAGCCCGCGACCGGCCCGGACGTGGAGCGGATGCAGGCGATCGTCACCGAGTTCCTCCGCCAGTCGGCCATCTTCCCGGCGGCCGTCGTCGAGCGCGGGGACTGGCTGCTCGGTCAGGAAGCGGTGCACCACTACCGGCGGATGCTCTACGACCTCCTCAGCGAGTCGAACCAGCCGCTCCCGACGATGGGCATCAAGCAGTGGAGCAGCCGGCTGACCCCCCAGCAGAGTGAGCTGCTCGCCGGCCTGCCGGCGCCGACCGCGGACCGGGACTCGGTGGTCGGGGCGATGACAGCCGTGCGCGACGCGCTCCGGGAGCACGGCCGCGCGGCCCTCGAGTCGGTGGGCGGCACCTGGCCGTACGACGCGGACGCCGCGCTGGCGGCGTACTGGCAGCGACATGGTCTGTGACGGGACGCCCCTACGTGATGGTCATCCCGCCGTCGACGGCGAGGGTCTGGCCGGTGATGTAGCCGGCGGCGTCCGAGGCCAGGAACACCACCGTCGCGGCGAGCTCGGCCGGGTCGCCGGCCCGGCCGGCGGGGAGGCGGGCCCGCATCGAGTCGAGGTAGCCGTCGGGGTACTGATCGGTCATCTCCGACTCGAAGAACCCCGGCGCGAGCGCGTTGACGCGGATGCCCTTGCGCCCCGTCCACTGCTGGGCGAGGTCGCGGGTCATCCCGATCAGGCCGGCCTTCGACGAGGCGTACGCCGCCTGGGGCAGGGCCGCAGTGGTGAGCCCGAGCACCGAGGAGATGTTGATGATCGACGACCCCGGCCTCATCACCCGCCCGCAGGCCTGGGCCATCCAGTAGCAGCCGTTGAGGTTCACGTCGATCACGGACCGGAACTGCTCCGGGGTCTCGTGGGTGGCCGGGACCGCGGTGCCGACGCCGGCGTTGTTGACGAGCACCTCGACCGTGCCGAAGGCCTCGGTCGCGGCCCGGACGAGCGCCGTACAGGCATCCGGGTCCGACACATCCGTCTGGACCGCGAGCGCCCGGCGCCCCGCTGCCTCCACCAGGGTGGCGGTGTCGGCGAGCCGGTCGACCCGCCGAGCACCCAGCACGACGTCGGCTCCGGCCTCGGCCAGAGCCTGCGCGAACGCCACGCCCAGGCCCGACGACGCGCCCGTCACGATCGCCACACGACCGTCGAGTCGGAACAGGTCGAGGGAGGTCATCTCCGCATGGTAGGGGTCGCCCTGGCCGTACCCCGGTCCTACCCCGGCCGGCCCGATCTCGCCGAACTCGCGTGGTGAACTGGAGGTGACCGACCCGACCGACCGGCCCCGGAGCAGGCCTCAGGAGACCCCGATGACACAGAAACCGTACGGCGAGAGGCCCGCGACCGTGTCGCCGTCCGAGGAGCGCACGATGGGCACGCTCGCCCACGCCATCCCGCTGGTGGCGATGGTGGTGAGTGCCGGCACCCTGGGCTTCGTCGCCTCGTTGATCCTCTACCTGATCTACAAGGACCGCGGCCCGTTCGTGCGCGAGAACGCCGCCAACTCGCTGAACATCCAGATCACCACGGGCATCGTGCTGCTGGTCTCGATCCCGTTGATGCTGCTCCTGGTCGGCTTCGTGACCTGGGGCATCGCGCTGGTCGTCGCGTTCGTCCTGCACCTGCTCGGCGCGCTGAAGGCGAACCGCGGCGAGTGGTGGCGACCGCCGATGACGCTGCAGCTCGTGCACTGAGCTCTGCACGAGCTCGGGCTCGCTCGGGCTCGCTTGGGCACGCTTGGGCACGCTCGGGCACTGAGTGCAGCGGGCCGACACGCGTTCTGACGCAGTCCGCGCATCGAGTCACCCTTCAGGGGGTACGTCGTTCCCGGTCCTGATGACCTGGTCGGGGCCGGAGCAACGTGCTGCCCGCTACGGGATGACTCGGAGGTCCACCATGCACGTCCTGGCGTCCTCGATCCTGCGCATGGATGCGAACTGGGTCGACTACCTGCTGATCGCCATCTACTTCGTGTTCGTGCTCGGCATCGGGTTGTCCGCCCGGGCGTCCGTGTCGAGCAGCATCGACTTCTTCCTGTCCGGGCGGTCGCTGCCGGCCTGGGTCACCGGGCTCGCCTTCATCAGCGCCAACCTGGGCGCGGTCGAGATCATGGGCATGTCCGCGAACGGCGCGCAGTTCGGGATGCCGACGTTCCACTACTACTGGATCGGTGCCATTCCCGCGATGCTGTTCCTCGGTGTCGTGATGATGCCCTTCTACTACGGCTCCAAGGTGCGGTCGGTCCCGGAGTTCATGCTCCGGCGCTTCGGCCCCGGCGCCCACCTGGTCAACAGCATCAGCTTCGCGGTGGCGCAGGTGCTGATCGCGGGCGTGAACCTCTACCTGCTCGCCACCATCGTCAACGCGCTGCTCGGCTGGACCATCTGGATCTCGACCGTCGTCGCGGCGCTCATCGTGTTGTCGTACATCACGCTGGGCGGGCTCTCCGCGGCGATCTACAACGAGGTCCTTCAGTTCTTCGTGATCGTGGCGGCGCTGTTGCCGCTGACGTACCTGGCCCTGCACCAGATCGGCGGCTGGAACGGTCTCGCCGACGCGATGGACAAGGCCGGCACCGGAGCGCAGACGAAGTCGTGGCCGGGCACCGACCTGACCGCCTTCTCCTCGTCGTTCTGGTCGGTGGTCGGGATCGTCTTCGGCCTGGGCTTCGTGCTGTCGTTCGGGTACTGGACCACCAACTTCGTCGAGGTGCAGCGCGCGATGGCCTCGAAGGACATGAACTCCGCACGGCGGGCGCCGATCATCGGGTCGTTCCCGAAGATGTTCATCCCGTTCATCATCATCGTCCCCGGCATGCTCGCCGCGGTGCTGGTGACGCCGCTGGCCCAGATGAAGGCGAAGGGCGCGGACACCGGGCAGGACGGGATCACCTACAACGACTCCCTGCTGCTGCTGATGAAACAACTGCTGCCCAACGGCCTGCTCGGCGTCGCGATCGCTGGGCTGCTCGCGGCGTTCATGGCCGGGATGGCGGCCAACATCTCGGCGTTCAACACCGTGATGAGCTACGACATCTGGCAGACCTACATCCAGAAGGACAAGCCGGACCACTGGTACACGAGCTTCGGACGCGGGGCGACGGTCGCGGCCGCGGTGCTGGCGATCGGCACGTCGTACTTCGCGAGCCAGTTCCCGAACATGATGACCTACCTGCAGACCCTGTTCGGGTTCTTCAACGCGCCGCTGTTCGCGACGTTCATCCTCGGCATGTTCTGGAAGCGGATGACCCCGACGGCCGGCTGGACCGGTCTGGTCGCCGGGACGGCGGCCGCGGTCGCGGTCGCCTTCCTCTCGGAGGACGCGTTCGGCTCGGCCAGCACCGGCGTCCTGAACCTGAGCGGCCAGGGCGCCAGCTTCGTGGCCGCGGGCGCGGCGTTCGTGGTCGACATCGTGGTGAGCGTCCTCGTCACGTCGGTCACCGCACCGAAGGAGGACTCGAAGCTGCGCGGTCTGGTCTACTCGATGACCCCGAAGGAGGACCTGCTCGACGACCACGCACCACACTGGTGGCTGTCGCCGACCAAGCTGGCCGGCGTCTCCCTGGGCATGGTCGTCATCCTCAACGTGATCTTCCGATAGGAGGGAGGCGACATGAAGAAGGTCAGTCTGTTCGACGTCCGGAACATCATCGGGGCGCTGATGGTCATCTACGGCGTCATCCTGTTCCTGGCGTCCTTCGCCACCTCCGACGCCGACAAGGCCAAGGCGGACGGCATCAACGCCAACCTGTGGGTCGGGCTCTCGTTGCTGGCGTTCGGCGCGCTGATGATCGGCTGGGCCGTGACCCGGCCGATCGTCGTCGACCAGGCACAGCGCGAGGCGGACAGGCGGGCGGTCGACGAGGCCGCCGGACGTCCGGTCGACGACGGCGGAGCCGGCGGGGTCCGCTGATCAGGGCCGCTCCACGAGGCGCTCCAGCACGAGCTCGTCGTGCATCGGGATGCCGTGCTCTCCCACCTCGGGGATCGACGGCTTGAGGAGGCGAGCGCGGTCGACGGCCCCTGCGCGGACCGCGACCAGCCGGAACCCGCGGCGCTGGTAGAGCGCCAGCGCGTCGAGGTTGTCGTTCGTGGTGATCAGCCACATCCGGCGTGCGCCGGACGCCGCGGCGGCCTCGAACGCCGCGTCGACCAGGGCCGCGCCGAGACCTCGCCGGCGGGCCGCGGTCCCCACGGCGAGTGCCACGAGCTCGGCCCCGCCCCCGTCGAGGGAGTAGGTCGCCAGACCCGCGAGCTCGTCGCCCACGAAGGCGGCCAACCCGGTCCGGTCGAGGACGTCGACGAGCTGGTCGTTGCGGGCCTGGAGCCGTCCGCCCAGCGCCTCGTCGAGCAGGCGCTCGGCGGCCGGCTCGTCGCGGGGTGCCAGCGGCCGGATCATGCGTCGGCCGTCCATCCGCCGAGCTCGTCGAGCAGGGTGTCCTGCCAGGCGAACGTCGCGTCCGCCCGGGTCTGCAGGTCGTCGCCCTCGAGCAGCGCCGCGACCCGCTCGGCGTACCCGGGCGGGAGGTCCGTGCGCAGGTAGCGCAGGGCGAAGTCGTGGCGGGCCGGGCAGTGCCGGATCCGGAGCAGGCGCACGAGCGTGCCCACGCCGTAGCTGTGGTGGAAGGCGACCGCCTCGACGGTGTCGCCGCGCGCGATCGCGCGGTTGACCAGCCACTGTGCTGTCGGACGACGGGCGGCGGCCTGCTGGAGCGCCTCCGCTCGTGCCTTGGTCATCGCGTCCTCGTCGTCGTGACGCAGCTCGACGAGTCCCTCGGGGTCGTGCACGACGTGGGGCACGCCGTGCCGCCGCTCGTCGATCAGCCGGTGCTCGTCGGCGAGGTCCGAGACGTGCAGGTCGATGATGCGCGTCGGCCGCGACATGTCGCCGGCGTCGGGCGTGAGGGTGAGGAAGGCCTGCCGTCCGTCCGGCCACGTCGCCGCGGGCAGCTCCCAGACCTGGTGCACCTCGAAGTCGCGCCGTGCGGCGTCGAGCATCCGCTGGTACGCCGCGACGGCCGTGCCGGGAGTCGCCAGCACCTCGACGTCCAGGTCGGAGTGGTCGTCGTACCCGCCCGTGACCGCCGAACCACCCACGAACACGACGCGCACCTCCGGATCGGCCTCGCCCTGTTCCCGCAGCCAGGCCAGCCAGTCGTCGTACCTGCTCAGGTCGGCCATGCCCGGAACCTAGGAGTTACCCGGGAGCGCTGGCCAGCACGTTTCGGTTACGATGGGTGCATGCGCCACAGCCAGGGCACCCTGCTTCTTCGACAGCCGCGCTGACGTCACACCGTCGCGCGGCCGCCCCTCCCTGCGAGGGGCTTTTTCATGTCCGAGTGGACGTCCGGCCGTCGGTCGGAGAGCAGGGCGAGACGAGAGAGCGATCACCATGAGCCAGGAGCAGGCCCACACCCGGGCCGACCAGCCCGAGACCGGCGCCGCCGCGACGTACGACATCGCCGCCACCGAGGAGAAGTGGTACCGCCGCTGGGAGGAGCTGCAGCCCTTCCGGGCCAGCGACGACGTGGCGCGGTCGGGCGAGCGCGAGAAGCGGTACGCGCTGACGATGTTCCCCTACCCGTCCGGTGACCTGCACATGGGTCACGCCGAGGTGTTCGCGCTGCACGATGTGGTGGCGCGGTACTGGTGGCAGCGGGGCTACGAGGTGCTGAACCCGATGGGGTTCGACTCGTTCGGGCTGAACGCCGAGAACGCCGCCATCCAGCGCGACGAGCACCCCGCGACGTTCACCTACGCGAACATCGCCACCCAGACGGACTCCTGCAAGCGGTTCGGGGCGAGCTTCGACTGGACGCGCACCTTCAACACCAGCGACCCGGAGTACTACCGCTGGACGCAGTGGCTGTTCCTGAAGTTCTACGAGCGCGGTCTGGCCTACCGGAAGAAGAGCCCGGTCAACTGGTGCCCGAACGACCAGACCGTGCTGGCCAACGAGCAGGTCATCGACGGCCACTGCGAGCGCTGCGGCGCCGAGGTCACCAAGCGCGAGCTGACCCAGTGGTACTTCAAGATCACCGACTACGCCCAGGAGCTGCTGGACTGCCTGGACGAGCTGGCGCCGACGTGGCCGGAGCGGGTGATCACCGCACAGCGCAACTGGATCGGACGGTCGGAGGGGGCACACGTGACCTTCCCGATCGAGGGGCACGACGACATGACCGTCTACACCACGCGACCCGACACTCTGTTCGGCGCGACGTTCATGGTGGTGGCGGCCGACGCCGCGCTGGCCGGTGAGCTGGTCCACGACGAGCAACGCCCGGCGTACGAGGCCTACCTGGAGGAGGTGCGCAAGGCCAGCGACATCGACCGGCTGTCGACCGATCGGCCCAAGACCGGCGTCTTCCTGGGCGTCCACGCCACCAACCCGGTGACCGGGGCGCAGATCCCGGTGTACGCCGCCGACTACGTGCTGGCCGACTACGGCACCGGCGCGATCATGGCGGTGCCCGGCCAGGACCAGCGCGACTGGGACTTCGCCAAGGTCTTCGACCTGCCGATCGTGCGCACCGTGCAGCCGGCCGAGGGCTGGGAGGGCGAGGCGTACGTCGGAGACGGCCCGGCCGTGAACTCCCACAACGACTCGGTGTCGCTGGACGGGATGGGCGTCGACGAGGCGAAGCGGACCATCATCGACTGGCTGGAGTCCGAGGGCATCGGCACCGGCGCGGTGAACTTCCGCCTGCGCGACTGGCTGCTGTCGCGACAGCGCTACTGGGGGGCCCCCATCCCGGTCATCCACTGCGAGAAGGACGGCGAGGTCCCGGTCGCCGAGGACCAGCTGCCCGTCGTCCTGCCCGAGCTGCGCGGCCGCGACCTGACGCCGAAGGGGGTCTCGCCGCTGGCCGCCGCCGAGGAGTGGGTCAATGTGGCGTGCCCGCGCTGCGGGGGCCCGGCCAAGCGCGACAGCGACACGATGGACACCTTCGTGGACTCGTCGTGGTACTTCCTGCGCTACTGCTCGCCGCACGACCACACCCGGGCGTTCGACCCCGAGCTGGCCAACCTGTGGGGACCGTGCGACATCTACATCGGCGGTGTCGAGCACGCCGTGCTGCACCTGCTGTACGCGCGGTTCTTCACCAAGGTGCTGGCCGACATGGGTCTGCTGGAGTTCCGCGAGCCGTTCTCGGCACAGCTGAACCAGGGAATCGTCATCAATCAGGGCGCCAAGATGTCGAAGTCCAAGGGCAACGGCGTCAGATTGGGGGAGCAACTATCGGCGTACGGCGTGGATGCGGTGCGGCTGACCCTGGTCTTCGCGGGCCCGCCGGAGGACGACATCGACTGGGCCGACATGTCGCCCAGCGGGTCGCTGCGGTTCCTGCAACGAGCGTGGCGGCTGAGCGGTGACGTGACCTCGAGCGTGGGCACGGACCCGGCGACCGGCGACGCCGCGCTGCGCAAGGTCACCCACAAGACCCTCCACGAGGCCGAGCAGCTGGTCGAGGCCCATCGGTTCAACGTGATGGTCGCGCGCGCCATGGAGCTGGTGAACGCCACCCGCAAGGCCATCGACTCGGGCCCGGGTCCGGGCGACCCCGCCGTGCGCGAGGCCGCGGAGGCGGTGGCGATCCTGCTGTCGCTGGTGGCGCCGTACACCGCCGAGGAGATGTGGGAGCGGCTGGGCCACGAGCCCTCGGTCGCTCGGGCCGGCTGGCCGGCCGTCGACGACGTACTGCTGGTCGAGGAGTCCGTCACCGCGGTCGTCCAGGTGCAGGGCAAGGTGCGGGCGCGGCTGGACGTGTCGCCGACGATCAGCGACACCGATCTGGAGGCGGCCGCGATGGCCGACCCCGCCGTGGTGCGGGCGATCGACGGGTCGACCGTGCGTCGGGTCATCGTGCGCGCGCCGAAGCTGGTCAACATCGTGGTCGGCTAACGTTCCGGCATGCCCGGCACGGCGGTGGTCGTCACCGACTCGACGGCCTCTCTGCCGTCGCAGGTGGCCCAGGACCGCGGCATCGTGGTGGTGCCGCTCCAGGTCGTGATCGGCGCGACCGTCTACGACGAGGGCCCCGACGGGGCGACGCCCGAGATGGTCGCCGAGGCGCTCCGGGCGTTCCGCCCGGTGAGCACGTCGCGCCCGTCCCCGGCCCTCCTCACGGAGGTCTACGCGAAGGCGGCGCAGGACGGCGCGACCGAGATCCTCTCCATCCACCTGTCCGCGGAGATGAGCGGCACCCACGAGTCCGCCCAGCTGGCGGCGCGTGACGCGCCGGTGCCGGTGACGGTCGTCGACTCGCGTCAGGTCGGCGTCGCGACGGGGTACGCCGCGCTGAGTGCGGCCGACGTCCTGGACGCCGGCGGCACCGTGGCGGACGCGGCCACGGCCGCCCGCGCACGCGCAGGGGCGGCGACGGCGTTGTTCTACGTGGACACCCTGGAGTACCTCCGGCGTGGAGGGCGGATCGGCGCCGCGGCGGCACTGCTGGGCGGTGCCCTGGCGGTCAAGCCGCTGCTGCGGATCGACGAGGGCCGGGTCGTGAACCTCGACCGGGTGCGTACGTCCGCGCGGGCCCTCAGCCGGCTCGAGGACCTGATCGTCGAGGCGGCGGCCGACCGGCCGGTCGAACTGTGCGTCTCGCACCTCGCCAACCCCGACCGAGCGGGTGAGCTCGCCGGACGACTGGCCGAGCGGCTCGCCACCAACCTCGCCGGGCGCGAGGTGTGGTGCGGCGAGCTGGGCGCCGTGCTCGGCGCGCACGTCGGCCCCGGGATGGTCGCCGCCTGCGTGGCGCCGCTGCTCGAGTCGCCCGGCTAGCCGCGCCGGTCATCGTCCACAGGATCCGGCGCGGCGAGTGCCGTCCACCGGGTCGACGTCGACCGGAGCGGCGCGACGGTCGGCGCTCCTAGCGTCACCGCCATGCGCAGCCGATCCCTCGCCGCTCAGCACGACGCCGCCGTCGCCCGTCGGCTCGAGCTGCTCACGACCGAGCTCGCCGCGGTCCGCACGCCCGGCCCGAGCCGGGACGCCCGGGTGCGGGTGGTCCCGGACCCGCCGGGCGAGCCGGTCGAGCCCGCGCCGCAGCTCGGCGGCGGTCCGCGACCGTCCGTGGCCCGGCTCCCGGGGCGCCACGCGTCACGACGTAGCCCGTCGAGCTGGGCGCTGGACGTGCCCGACGCACTGCGTGGCCGGGTTGCTCTCGGCGCGGGTCAGCTCGCGGTCGTCGCGGTCGTCGCGGCCGTGGGGCTCGCACTCACCTGCTGGTGGCTGGTGCGCAGCGCCGGGCACGAGGTGGCGGCACCGAGCGCCCTCAGCACGCCCCGTGGGGCGCTGGCGACGCCGGCGGGCTCCTCGACCGGGCCCGGGTCGGCGACCGCGAGCGCAGGGTCGCGGAAGGTCGTCGTGGACGTGACCGGCAAGGTGCGGCGACCCGGCATCGCGGTGCTGCGTCAGGGCGCCCGCGTCATCGACGCCGTGCGTGCGGCCGGGGGCGCACGGCCCGGGGTCGACCTCACCGGGATCAACCTCGCGCGGGTGCTCACCGACGGCGAGCAGGTCGTGGTCGGTCAGGCGGCCGCTCCGGTCGTGTCCCCCTCGGCCGGAGGCTCGCCGGTCGGAGCGCTGGTGAACATCAACACCGCCGACGAGACGGCGCTGGAGTCGCTGCCGGAGGTCGGCCCGGTCACCGCGCAGTCGATCATCACCTGGCGCGCCCAGCACGGCGGCTTCACGTCGGTCGACCAGCTGCTCGACGTCGACGGCATCGGCGACGCCACCTTGGCCAAGCTCACGCCGTACGTCACGATCTGAGGTCGACGTGCGACGTGAGCCGCCCGACCTGCGCACGGCGTTCTTGGCGATCTTCGCCTGGGCCGGCGCACTGACCGGCGCCGGGCACGGCCCGCTGCTGCCGGTCGCGGCCGGCGGCGTCCTGGCGCTCGCCGGGTCGGCGCTCGCCCGGTGGCGCGGCCGCGGTGCCGCGCTGGCGATGGTGGCCGGACTGGTGGTGTACGCCGCGGTCGCCACGGCCGCGGGCGTGCGCTATCAGCGCGTCACCCACAACCCGCTGACCCGCCTGGCCGAGACCAGGGCCGAGGCGACGCTCACCGGCACGGTGGTCGACGACCCGCGGACGATCCACGGCGGGTTCGCCCCCGAGGTGCTGGTGCGCGTCCAGGTCCGACGTGTGGGCGCCGAGGGTCGCGTGATCCGGCTGCGCGAGCCGGTGCTGGTCTTCGGGCGGGGGTCCTGGCTCGGCGTGCCGTTGGGGGCCACCATCCGGGTGACCGGCCACCTGGACCTCGCAGCAGGGGACGACGTCGCTGCCGTGGTCTCGACGTCGCAGTCGCCCGACATCCGGGCCGGTCCCGATCCGTGGTGGCGCGCGTCCGGCCGGGTGCGGGCGGCGCTGCGCGCGTCGGTGGCGGAGTTGCCTCCCGACCGTCGGGTGCTGGTGCCCGCCCTGGTCGACGGTGACGACGCCGGGCTCGATCCGGCGCTGGCCGACGACTTCCGGACCACCGGGCTCACCCACCTGCTCGCGGTGTCGGGCACCAACCTCACGCTGGTCGTGGGCTTCGTCCTGGTGGTGGCGCGCTGGCTGCACGTGCGTGGACGCTGGCTGTACCTCGTCGGAGCAGCAGGCATCCTCGGCTTCGTCCTCCTGGCGCGAGCGGAGCCGAGCGTGCTCCGGGCCGCGGCGATGGGGTCGGTGGCCCTGCTCGGGATGGGTGCGAACGGCGCAGACCGGGGCACGCGCGCGCTCGGTGCGGCCACCGTCGCCCTGCTGCTCGTCGACCCGGGCCTGGCGACGGCGGTCGGCTTCGGACTCTCCGTGCTCGCCACCGCGGGCATCCTGCTCCTCGCACCGGGCTGGCGCGATGCGCTCGCGCGCTGGCTGCCGCGCTGGGTCGCGGAGGCGGTGGCGGTGCCCGCGGCCGCCCAGCTGGCGTGCACCCCGCTGGTCGCCGCCATCGCGGGTCAGGTCAGCCTCGTCGCCGTCGCGGCCAACCTGCTCGCCGCGCCCGCGGTCGGCCCGGCCACCGTGCTGGGGCTCACCGGCGGGCTGCTGACGCTGGTGTGGCCGGGTGCGGGCCGGCTGGTGGGTGTTGCAGCGGGCTGGTGCGTGGCCTGGATCGTGGAGGTCGCCGAGCGAGGGGCGGCACTGCCCACCGCCGCGGTGTCCTGGGGGAGCGGCCCGGTGGCGCTGACGCTGCTGACCATGCTCTGCCTGGCGATCGTGATGCTGACGCCGCGGCTGCTGGGCCGCCGGTCCACGGGCCTGGCCTGCTGTGGGCTGATGGTGGTCGCGGTCCTGGTCCGGGTGCCGACCCCGGGGTGGCCGCCCGCCGGGTGGCTGATGGTCGCCTGCGACGTCGGACAGGGCGACGGGCTGGTGCTCAACACCGGGATCCCGCACACGGCGGTCGTCGTCGACGCGGGGCCCGAGCCGCGACCCATGGATCGATGCCTCGACGGGCTCGGCATCGAGCGGGTGCCCCTGGTCGTGCTCACGCACTTCCACGCCGACCACGTGAACGGCCTTCCGGGGCTGTTCGACGGACGACAGGTCGGGCAGGTCTGGGTGACCCGTCTGCAGGATCCACCCGAGGGCGTCTCGCTGGTGCGAGGGGCGACGACGCGGGCCGGGCTGCAGACCGAGCCGGCGCCGTACGCCGAGACCCGCCGCATCGGCGACCTGACGCTCGAGCCGATCTGGCCCTTGCCCGACTCACCGACGGTAGGACCCGGTGACGGCAGCACCGCCAACAACGCGAGCGTGGTGATGCTGGCGCGGATCCGGGGAGTCCGCCTCTTCCTCGGTGGCGACGTCGAGCCCGAGGGCCAGCAGCGCCTGGCCACGGCGCTGCCCGGTCTCCACGTCGACGTGCTCAAGGTGCCTCACCACGGGAGCCGCTACCAGGACCTGCCGTTCCTGCAGTCCCTCCGCGCCCGTCTGGCCGTGATCTCCGTCGGGGCCGACAACGACTACGGACATCCCGCCCCCGAGACCGTTGCGGGGCTGGCCGCCACCGGAGCGCAGGTGCTCCGCACCGATCGCGACGGCAGTGTGGCCGTCGTCGAGCGCGACGGGCGGCTCTCCGCGGTGACGACGAGGTGAGCAGGCTGCTACCGGGGGGCGGGGCCGGCTCCCGCGGCGCCAGGCGACGGTGTCGACGGGTATCGGCCCGGTATCGGCCCGGTGTCGGCCCGGTGTGCGAGGCTTCGACCATGCGTGGACCGACCCCCGCCGACGTGCTCGGCCGCGTCACCCTGGTGACCGGCAAGGAGGAGTTCCTCTCCGAGCGCACCGTGGCCGGGGTCCGCGACGCCGTACGCCGCCACGACCGCGAGGCCGAGGTCTCCGAGACGCAGGCGGCCGGGTTGAGCGCCGCCGCTCTCGGCGAGCTGTCGGCGCCGTCCCTGTTCTCGTCCACCCGGTGCGTGGTCGTGCGTGGCCTGGAGAACCTGCCGGACGAGTCGGTCGACGGGCTGCTCGACTACGCCGCTGCTCCCGTGGAGGACGTCGCCGTGGTGCTGGTGCACGGCGGTGGGCAGAAGGGTTCGGGCGTGCTCACCAAGCTGCGCAGGCTCACCGGGGTCACGGAGGTGAAGTCGGAGGAGCTCCGCGCGTCGGAGTACCCCGGGTTCGTCACGGCCGAGGCGCGAGCCCACGGCGCCGGCATCGACCCGGACGCCGCCACCGCGCTCGTGCAGGCGGTCGGCCAGGACCTGCGGTCCCTCTCGGCGGCCACGGACCAGCTGGCCAACGACTTCCCGGGCGAGACCCTGACCGAGGAGAAGGTGAAGCGGTACTTCGGTGGCCGGGCCGAGGCGAAGTCGTTCGCGGTGGCCGACGCCGCCTTCTGGGGGAGGCGGCGACCGGCGCTCGAGGAGCTCCGGTGGGCACTCGACGGGGGTACGGCGCCGGTCCTGGTCACGTCGGCGTTCGCCGGTTCGGCCCGCGGGATCGCCCGCTACCTGTCAGCGCCGCGGGCGATGCGCGAGGCCGACCTGGCCCGTGAGGTCGGGGTGCCGCCTTGGAAGGTGCGCACCATTCGCGACCAGTCGCGGGGCTGGTCCGAGGCGGCCATCGCGCGTGCGATCCGCACGATCGCCCAGGCCGACGCCGACATCAAGGGGGCGGCCAGCGACGCGTCGTACACCTTGGAACGGCTGGTGCTGACGGTCACCGGGCTGCGCGACCGATCCTGACACGAGCACCCGACGCCACCCTGACGCCGGCACAGGCGCCGACCCCGGTGGGGCGACGCCTCGGTGACCCCCTGGTGCGTCAGAGAGACGCGGCGCGCTTCATGATGGCCGACTTGCGGTTGGCGGCCTGGTTCTTGTGGATCACGCCCTTGGACACTGCCTTGTCCAGCTTGCGCGCGGCGACGCGGCTCGCCTCGAGGGCGGCGTCGGTGTCGCCGGAGTCCGCGGCCTCGCGGAACTTGCGGACGAGGGTCTTCAGCTCGGACTTCACAGCCTTGTTGCGCTGGTGACGCTTCTCGTTCTGCTTGTTCCGCTTGATCTGGGACTTGATGTTCGCCACTGATAACGCCTTCGGTCGGTGGGTTCGGGGTGGAACAGACGGTGGACGCGCAGGACGAAACGGCCGCGCACGCGAGGGACAAAGTTACCAGCGGGCCGCTGACCTGCCCAAATTCGCGGGTCGCGAGGAGAGCCAGGGCATCGACTGTGCCCCAGGCGACCCGCGGAGCACCGAGGGCGCGTCCCGTCCGTCGGACCAGCCGGGTCCGCGGGGTCAGGCAGCGGGCACGTGCTCAGTCCTGCCAGCCGCGGCGCTCGCACAGCCAGGCCCAGACCACCTCGCCCTGCCAGCGCTGCGCGTCGCGGATGTGCGGCGACGTCGGCGGCACCGGGTCGTCAGCGGAGCTGAGGAAGTACCCGCAGATCAGAGCCAGGAGCCGGTCGAGGTGGTCGGGCGGTACGTCGCGGAGGAGCCGGCGCCTCGCGATCACGGCCTCGACCTCGAGCCCGTCTCCCCGCGGACCGATCAGCATGAACAGCGAGTCGATCCAGACCGCGCCGGCGACCGGCCAGTTCCAGTCGCAGAACAGGGCCCGTCCGTCCGGCGTCAGCAGCACGTTGTCGTCGCGCACGTCGAGGTGCACGACCGTGCTCCCGTGCACGACCTCTGCGAACCCGGCTGCGAGCGCCGCGGCGTCGTCGGCGTGCGGGAGCGCCCGGCGCTCACGCACGGTGTCCCAGAACGCCGGCCAGGACGCGAACTCCTCGATCATCGGGTCCAGACCGAGGGCGTCCGGTGCCGGGGTCAGCTCGTCGGCGACGACCTCCAGGGCGTCGAGGCACGCGTCGAGCTCGTCGGCGCGCCACGGGCGCCTCGGCGCGCGCGCCTCGACGTACTCCAGCCCGAGCACCACCCAGTCGTCGTCGACCAGCCACAGCAACCGCGGCGCCGGGACGGTCTCCGGGAGCGCGGTCAGCTTGCGGGCCTCCTCGCGGTAGGCGTCCGCGAACATCCGCTGGGCCACGGTGGACGCGGCCTTCACGAAGTGCCGGGACCCGTCCGCACAGGTCAGCACGGACGCGAAGCCGGGCGTGAACCCCCCACCCTGCGAGACGGCCTCGACCACCGCTGACCCGCAGCGCTGCTCGATCCGCGCGCGCAACCCGGGCGGCAGGTGCACCCACTCGAGACGGCGGGCGGTCCGGCCGTGCGGGATGCTCGTCGGGGTGCGGGCCACCGCGCCATCCTCACCCAGCCGCGACGAACCTGCGACCGGGTTCCGGCGGGCACCGAGATTCTCAGCCGATCCTCACCGCGTCGAGACCGGGGTCCCGGTCGGTCGGCCCCCACCTTCCCAGCAGGACCCGGCCGTCCGGGGACCGGCGTACGGTGACCGCGTGACGAATCGCGACGAGGAGATCGCCGTGCTGTCGAGTGGCCTGGAGCAGGCCTCCGCGCTGCTCGACTCGGTGGGTGACGACGACCTGGGCAACGCGACGCCCTGTCACGACTGGACCACGGCCGACCTGGTCGACCACCTGGTGGCCGCGCCGTCGAGGTTCGCCCGGATGGTGCGGGGAGAGGACGTCGACTGGGCCGCGCCGACACCACACGTGGGGGCCGACCGCGCGGACGCGTTCCGCGCCGCGGCGGACGAGCTGCTCGATGCCTGGCGCGCACTCGCCGACGGGGAGTCGCCGATGGGGCCGGACTGGCAGTCCGCGGAGATCGCGGTGCACACCTACGACCTCGCGACCGCGCTGAGCAGACCCACGTCGGAGCTCGACGCGGAGGTCGCCGAGCGGGGGCTGGCGTTCATGCGGGCCAACCTCACGTCCGAGAACCGCGCCCCGGTGTTCGAGCCGGAGCAGGCCGCCCCCGAGGACGCGGATGCCTACCAGCGGATCGCGGCCTTCGCCGGGAGGACCGTCACAACGCGCCGTTGACCGCTCGGTCGACGCGCCGCCGACGGCGATCACCGCCCCACGGTCGTCGACGTCGGCGAATCCGGCTCGACGGGTGACGCGTGGAAGAATCGGCAGGACCGATCCCACCCGATTCCTGTCGAAGGTCCGCCGTGCCCATCTCGTCCGTGCCCGCGCCGGGTCGTACCGACCCCGCGGCCATCCGGAACTTCTGCATCATCGCTCACATCGACCACGGCAAGTCGACGTTGGCCGACCGGATGCTGCAGCTGACCGGCGTCGTCGACGAGCGCAGCGCCCGGGCCCAGTACCTCGACCGGATGGACATCGAGCGCGAGCGCGGCATCACCATCAAGAGCCAGGCCGTCCGGATGCCCTGGACGATCGAGGCCGGCAACGAGCAGGGTGCCGAGCCGGGCACCTACGTGCTCAACATGATCGACACCCCAGGACACGTCGACTTCACCTACGAGGTCTCCCGGTCGCTGGCGGCGTGCGAGGCCGCCGTCCTCCTCGTCGACGCCGCGCAGGGCATCGAGGCGCAGACCCTCGCCAACCTGTACCTCGCACTCGGCGCCGATCTCCACGTCATCCCGGTGCTGAACAAGATCGACCTGCCCAGCGCCAACCCCGAGAAGTACGCCGAGGAGCTCGCCCACATCATCGGCTGCGACCCCGCGGAGGTGTTCCGGGTCAGCGCCAAGACCGGCGAGGGCGTGTCCGCCATCCTCAACGAGATCGTCAAGCAGACCCCTCCGCCGGTCGGTGATGCGGACGCCCCGCCGCGCGCCCTGATCTTCGACTCCGTCTACGACACCTACCGCGGGGTCGTGACCTACGTGCGGGTGATGGACGGCAAGCTCAGCCACCGCGACCGGATCAAGATGATGTCGACCGGTGCGGTCCACGAGATGCTCGAGGTCGGCGTGATCAGCCCCGAGCCGGTCAAGGCCGGCGACCTCGGCGTCGGCGAGGTCGGCTACCTGATCACCGGGGTGAAGGACGTCCGTCAGTCGCGGGTCGGCGACACGGTCACCAGCCAGCACCACGGCGCGACCACGCCGCTGGGCGGCTACCAGCACCCCAACCCGATGGTCTTCGCCGGGCTCTACCCGATCGACGGCGACGACTACCCGACCCTGCGAGACGCGCTCGAGCGGCTCCAGCTCAACGACGCGTCGCTGGCCTTCGAGCCGGAGACGTCCGGCGCGCTGGGGTTCGGCTTCCGGTGCGGGTTCCTCGGGCTGCTGCACATGGAGATCACCCGCGACCGGCTCGAGCGCGAGTTCGACCTCGACCTGATCTCGACGGCGCCCAACGTCGTCTACGAGGTGGCGATGGAGGACGGGACGGTGCACACGGTCACCAATCCGAGCGAGTACCCCGACGGCAAGATCGCCGAGGTCCGCGAGCCCGTCGTCCGCGCCACCATCCTGGCCCCGAGCGACTTCATCGGCACGATCATGGAGCTCTGCCAGACCAAGCGCGGCTCCCTGCTCGGCATGGACTACCTGTCCGCCGACCGGGTCGAGATGCGCTACACCCTGCCGATGGGCGAGATCGTGTTCGACTTCTTCGACCAGCTGAAGTCGCGGACCAAGGGCTACGCGTCGCTCGACTACGAGCCCTCCGGCGAACAGGCGGCCGACCTGGTGAAGGTCGACATCCTGCTCCAGGGAGAGCCGGTCGACGCCTTCTCCGCGATCGTGCACCGCGAGGCGGCGTACTCCTACGGCGTGATGCTGGCCGGCAAGCTCAAGGAGCTGATCCCGCGGCAGCAGTTCGAGGTGCCGATCCAGGCCGCGATCGGGGCCCGCGTGATCGCCCGCGAGAACATCCGCGCGCTCCGCAAAGACGTCCTGGCCAAGTGCTACGGCGGTGACATCACCCGCAAGCGCAAGCTGCTGGAGAAGCAGAAGGAGGGCAAGAAGCGGATGAAGATGGTCGGTCGGGTCGAGGTGCCCCAGGAAGCCTTCATCGCCGCGCTCTCCACCGGCGCCACGGGGGAGAAGCCGGCCAAGAAGTGACCGCCAGGGTTCCGCTCGGAGATCCCACGCCACGCGCCGTGGCCGTGGTCGTCCGCGGAGCCAAGCTGCTGGTGATCGCCCGCCGCCTCGACGGGCGTGAGTACGCCGTGCTGCCCGGTGGCGGCATCCAGGCAGGGGAGTCCGCGGCCGATGCCGCGGTACGCGAGCTGGCCGAGGAGTGCTCGCTGGCCGGCACGGTGGTGCGCCACCTGTTCGACGGAGACCACGGCGGTCGGCGCGCGTCGTACGTCCTGGTCGACGTGCCCGAGGGCGAGCCGGTTCTCGGTGGGGCCGAGGCCGAGGCGCAGTCCGAGGACGATCACTACCAGCCGCTGTGGGCGACGGCCGGCGAGCTGCCCCTGCTCGGCCTGCTCCCCGAGGGGATCGCCGAGCTGGTCACCGCGGAGGCCTGGCCCCTGCGCGTGGCCGAGGCCGCACCCGACGAGTGGCCGCTCCTCGAGCGTCTCTGGCAGCTGTACCAGCACGATCTCTCCGAGTTCCGGCACAGCGCTCCCGACGCGAGTGGACTCTTCACCCGCGCCCGGCTTCCGGCGTACGGCGAGCGCGACGACCGGGTCGCCTACCTCGCCCGCCTCGGCGACGTCCCGTGCGGCTTCGCGCTCGTGCAGGGCATCGGCCGGGACGAGCGGCTGATGGGGGAGTTCTTCGTGACCCGGTCGACGCGCGGCCGCGGCTCGGCGGCCGCGTTCGCGGGCGAGGTGCTGGCGCGGCACCACGGCCCCTGGGCGATCCCGTTTCAGAACGAGAACCCACGCGCGGCGGCGTTCTGGCGTCGGCTCGCGGGCGAGGTGCTCGTCGACGTCTCGGAGCAGACCTTCGCCGTGCCCGGCAAGCCACACCTGCCGCGCGACGTGTGGCTCAGCGGGACGCAACCAGCACCGTCGTGAGGGGCCGCCCACCGGGGACGTCCACCACGGAAGGACCTCCGATGTACGCCCGAGGCTCACAGGCGGTTGACCGTCACCGACCTGAGGGGGACGTCGAGGGCGGACGAGAGCGCCGAGACCGGCTCGTCGAGCTCGGCCCTGCGCGGCTTCCGAGACCCGGCGAACGACGAGACCGCCAGGGTTCGCTCGCGACCGGTTCCCTCGATCCGCCAGAAGCCACCGATCCGGCCGTCGACGAGCAGCGGCGCGAGCATGTACCCGTTGTTCTTGTGCCAGAGCCGGTCGTGGTCCGCCGGGGCCACGAACCGGTCGCGTGCCTGGGGGTCGTAGCCGCACAGGAGGGCGTCGAACTCCGGGAGCAGCCGGACGCCGGGCAGCTCGCGCGCCGCAGGTGGGTCGGCGATGTCGACGTACCGCCGACCGTCCGGCCCGTCGCGCCAACCGAGGTCCAGCCGGGCGAGCAGGTCGTCGACCTGGCGCAGCCCCAGCCCCGACCACCAGGCGACGTCGCGCCGGCTCGACGGGCCGTACGACGTGACGTGGAGCCGGACCGCTTCGAGCAGCGGGTCGTCCGGAACGGCCCGCTCGGGTAGCACCGCGGTGGCCGCGCGGTACCCCGGCGCACCTTGGCCCGACCAGGGTCCCTTCAGCGGACGCCGCAGCAGACCGCCGTGCCCGAAGGTGAGGTAGCGACCGAGGCCTCGGTCGATCACCTCGGGAGTCGCCTCGTCGTGGTCTCGCATCCAGCCGCGCAGGTGCTCGAGGAGCTCGTCCGGGGAGCGCCACTCGTCGACGGCGAACTGCTCGGTCGACCGCCACAGCTCCTCCACCTCGGTGTGCTGGAGCCGGAGGAGGCGCACCCAGATCGCACGCTGGCCGACGCGCGTGACGGCGTCGAGGAGGGCGTGCTGCTCCGGCGTGGAGGTGTGGACCGTGCCGCGGATCGTGCTCCCGCGCACGATGGCATGCGACTCGTACGCATCGGTCACGTCGGCGTGCGTGACGCCGGGGAGGCGCGCCCCGAGCGCGACGTACGGCGAGCGTGCGGTCTGGGACTGGATCGGCCCCATCCGTCGGACCGTCTCGGCCGCGGCGCCCGCCCCGAGCCCCACCACGCCGGGGAACTGCCGGGCCAGGCTCAACGCGCGCAGCTCGTCCCAGTCGTAGGCCGTCACGGCACCACCGTAGGGCGACGTAGCGACGTGACCCGGGCGTGTCACGATGACGCGCGTGCCCCTTCGTCTGCCCCCCGGCCTCGACGAGCAGCGTGGGCTCGGGCCGGACTGGGCCCGCTGGCTGGACTCCCTGCCGCGCCTCTTCACCGAGGTGGTGGAGGAGTGGGGGTTGTCGCGGGACGGCGAGGACCTGTGGCACGGGTTCTGCTCGCTGGTGGCGCCGGTCGTCACCGAGGAGGGCGAGCCGGCGGTGCTCAAGATCAGCTTCGACGGTGACTCCGAGTCGCTCCACGAGGGACTCGTGCTGCAGCACTACCAGGGCGACGGCGTCGTCCGGCTGCTGCGCGCCGACCCGCACCGCCGGGCCCTGCTGCTCGAGCGGCTCCACCGGCGTGACCTGACCGACGTGTGGGACGTCGACGCCTGCCAGGTGGTGGCGGGGCTCTACCCGCGCATCCATCGGCCCGCACTGCCGCAGCTGGTGCCGGTCACGACGTACGTCGACGGGTGGCTGGACGACCTCGCGGGCCAGCCGCGCGACATCCCGATCCCGCACCGGATGGTCGAGCAGGCGCTGTCGCTGGGCCGCGACCTCGTGTCCGACCCGGCGAGCGTCGGCCGGATCATCCACGGCGACCTGCACTACCAGAACGTCCTGGCCGCCGACCGCGAGCCGTGGCTCGTGATCGACCCGAAGCCGATGTCCGGGGACCCGCACTACGAGGTCGCGCCGATGCTGTGGAACCGGTACGACGAGCTGGCCGGCGATGTGCGCGAGGGCTTGCGGCGTCGGTTCCACACACTGGTCGACGCCGCCGGGCTGGAGGAGGAGCGCGCCCGGGACTGGGTCGTCGTCCGGATGGTCCTGAACGCCAGCTGGTCGATCGAGGACGCCCAGCGCGCCGGGCGGGCCCTCGACGCCGAGGACCGGGAGTGGATCACCCGCTGTGTCGCCATCAGCAAGGCGGTCCAGGACTGAGGGCCCGTCGCTCACTAGAGTGACGCCAGGCGTCGAGTGAGGGAGCGTGCGGGTGACGATCGACCCCGTGGTGATCGACAAGCGCCCACGGTCCCTCGTGCACATGTTCCGCCAGCGGGTCGAGGACACGCCCAACGACGACGCGTTCTACTACCCGGTCGAGGGCGGCTGGCAGGAGTCGAGCTGGGGGCACACCAACGACCTCGTCGTCGGCCTGGCCGCCGGGCTGCTGGCGCTGGGGATCGAGCCCCAGGACCGGGTGGCGATCATCGCGTCGACGCGGTACGAGTGGGTGCTCGGGTATCTGGCGATCCTCTGGACGGGTGCCGCCGTGACGGCTGTCGACCCGACCGCCGACGACGACACGATCGCGCGGGTGCTCGCCGACTCGGGCGCCCGGGTCGTGCTGGCCGAGGACTACGAGCTGGTCCAGACACTGTGGCGCGTACGGGCCCACATCCGCGACGTGACCAAGGTGGTCCAGATCGATGGTGACTTCCCGGACGACCGGGTGATCACCCTCGAGGGGCTGCTCGGACTCGGGCACGACCATCTCGATCACCAGCCGCGGGCGCTCTCGCAGCGGTTGTACGCCGTACGCCGGCAGGGGCTGGCGGCACTGCCCTACACCCGCGACCAGCGCGGTGACCTCCGCGGCGTACGCCTCAGCCATGCCGCGCTCACCTACCAGGCGGCCGCGGTCGCGGCGCTCGGTGAGCTCACCGAGGCCGACCTGCTGTACGTCGCGCTGCCGCTGTCGACGGCGTACGCCCAGGCGCTGCTGGGGATCCAGCTGGCGTGCGGCTTCCCGGTCGCGCTGGAGGGGCGGGACGACCGGGTCGTGTCCTCGATCTCGGTGGTGCGCCCGACGTTCGTGGCGGCCACGCCGGCGATGCTCGACCGATTGCGCGCCGAGATCGAGGACGCTCGCCAGCCCAGCCTCTTCCACCGCAAGCGCTGGGTCGAGAAGAGGGTGCGGGACGACGTGCGCGAGACGTTCGGCGACCGGCTCCGGTTCGTCGTGTGCGCGGGCGGGACCGACGCGGACCTGGCCGACTTCTTCGAGCTCGCCGACGTCCCGGTCCTGGAGGCGTACGGGCGGCCCGAGACCGGCGCGGTGAGCGTGGCCCGGCCCGGAGAAGCGGGCAGCCGGACCGCCGGGGCGCCGCTGGTCGGTACCGAGGTGCGGATCTCGGCGGAGGGCGAGATCGAGGTCTCCGGCCCCGGGCTCATGGACGGCTACCACGGTCGGCCCGCCGACACCGAGGCCGTGCTCGACCACGGCTGGCTGCGCACGGGCGACGCCGGGCTGCTGGACGAGGAGGGCCGGTTGCTGGTGCTGGGCCGGCACGTGGCGTCCGAGCCGTGAGCGGGACCGCAGTGACTCGGTGGCCTCCGGGTCGTTGGCTACCCGTGCGTAACCTCGTCAACTAGATTGACGATCTCGCATCGCCCCGCGCCGCCCCGTGGCCCCCACCCCGTGCCCCGCCCCAGGAGAGACCGTGCCCGTCAGCATCGACTCCGGATTCGTCGACCACATGGTCGCGAACGCAGCTCTGCAGTTCCTCGAACGGGTCGACCGGAGCCCGCGCAACGAGGCGTTCCGCTACCCCGAGGGGGAGCGGTGGGTCTCGGTGACCTGGGCCGAGGCCGGGGAACAGGTGGCGCGCCTCGCGGCCGGGTTGCTGTCGCTCGGCCTCGAGCCGGAGCAGCGGGTGGGCATCGCGTCCGGCACCCGGTACGAGTGGATCCTGGCCGACCTCGCGGTGATGTGCGCGGCCGGAGCGACCACCACGGTGTACCCGTCCACCAACGGTGAGGACACGGCGTACATCCTGAGCGACTCGGAGTGCCGGATCGTGTTCGCCGAGGACGACGAGCAGGTCGCCAAGCTGAAGGACAACCGGGCCGAGCTGCCGCACCTGGCGAAGATCGTCACCTTCGACGGTGCCACCGACGGTGACTGGGTGATCGGGCTGGAGGACCTCGCCGTACTGGGCGACACCTACCTGGCCGAGCACGCCGACGTGATCCGCGAGACGGCCGAGAAGATCCGGCCCGACCAGCTGGCGACCCTGATCTACACGTCGGGCACCACGGGCCGGCCGAAGGGAGTACGGCTGCGGCACCGTTCGTGGGTGTACGAGGGGTCGGCGATCGCGGCGCAGAACATCCTGGACGAGACCGACCTGGAGTTCCGGTGGCTGCCGATGGCCCACTCGTTCGGCAAGGTGCTGATGTCGACGCAGATGGCGTGCGGGTTCGCGTGCGCGATCGACGGGCGGGTGGACCGGATCGTGGACAACCTGGGCGTGGTGAAGCCGACGTTCATGGGCGCCGCGCCCCGGATCTTCGAGAAGGCCCATGCCCGGATCGTCACCATGCAGGCGGCCGAGGGCGGCCCCAAGGAGGCGATCTTCAAGCAGGCGTTCAAGGTCGGCATCGCCTACGACCGCGCGGTCCGCGAGGGCCGGAGCCCGGGGGTCCTCCTCAAGGCCCAGCACCGGCTCTTCGACCGGCTCGTCTTCGCCAAGATCCGCGACCGCTTCGGTGGCCGGGTGCGCTTCTTCATCTCGGGTGCCGCCGCGCTCAACCAGGAGATCGCCGAGTGGTTCCACGCCGCGGGGATCCTGATCCTGGAGGGCTACGGGCTGACGGAGTCATCGGCCGGCTCGTTCGTGAACCACCCCGACGACTACCGGATGGGCACGGTCGGACCCGTCTTCCCGGCGTCCGAGGTGAAGCTGGGTGAGGGCGACGAGATCCTGATCAAGGGTCCCGGGGTGATGGAGGGCTACCACAACCTCCCCGAGGAGACCGCGAAGTCGCTGACCGACGACGGCTGGCTGCGCACCGGCGACAAGGGTGAGCTCGACGCCGACGGGTACCTGCGGATCACGGGGCGGATCAAGGAGCTGTTCAAGACCTCGGGCGGCAAGTACATCGCCCCGCCCGCCATCGAGTCGAAGTTCAAGGCGATCTGTCCCTACGCCAGTCAGTTCGTGGTGTTCGGGAACGAGCGCAACTTCTGCGTCGCCCTGATCACGCTCGACCCCGACGCCCTGGCCGACTGGGCCGAGGAGAACCGCGTGTCCGGCGACTACGCGGCGATCGTCGCCTCGGACGCCTGCGAGAAGATGGTGCAGGGATACGTCGAGGAGCTGAACCGCCGGCTGAACCGGTGGGAGACCATCAAGAAGTGGAAGCTGCTCGACCACGACCTCTCCGTCGAGTCCGGTGAGCTGACGCCGTCCATGAAGGTCAAGCGGAACGTCGTCGAGGCGAACTACGCGGCCGTCATCGACGCCTTCTACTCCTGACTCGCCCCTTCCCCGGGTCGTCCGCTGGGGTGGTTGTTCTTGTGGCCGCTCAGGCGGACGACCGGCCGACGCCGATGGCGCGGAGCGAGGCGGCCACCTCTTCCGGTACGTCGCGAACCTCCCGGGTCGTGCAACGCAGAACCACGGCGCCGGTGGTCACCAGGTCGCGTTCACGACGGATGTCCCTCTCCCACTGCGCCACCTCCATGTGGAAGCCACCGTCCACCTCGAGGATCACGATCGTGCCATCGGCGAGGTGCCATACGCAGTCGAGGTAGCGGAGACGTCCCGAGGCGTCGGCCCGACGCACCTGGCGGTCCGGCAGCGGGAGCCCCTGCTCACGGCACATGCGCGCCACACCGAGCTCGGCGAGCGAGTGCGATCCCGCGGCCACGTCTTGCAGGCTCGCCCGGAAGAGCCTGGAGCGGCGCAGCGGATGCAGCCGCCTCAGGTCCTCGAGGAGACGTGCCGGTGTGGTCATCCGTTGCTGGACCACCGCAGCCAGCAGTCCCAGAGCCGTGCTGGTGCCCGCCGCGTATCCGGCATACAGCAGCGCTGCAGGCTCGGCGCGCCAGGTCGGAAGCCGGCCAGTGGCGAAGAGGCCGATCGGCCGACGCGTCTCCACGAAGCGGACGCCCTCGAGCGGTTGCAGGTTGTGGGACTTCGGGAGGAGGACCGTGATCTCGTCCCGCCCCCAATGGCGCAAGCCACGCCGCTCCAGAGCCGTCAGACCACCGATCGCACTTCCGGGACCGGCGTGGAGGACGCCCGCCCACATCAACTGCTCGCGGGTCAACACCCCTGTCGTGGTGCAGACGACCACGTCGCTGACCAGTTGCCACTGCTCGGCACTCACTCGCGAGTCCGTGTAGTGATCGTGGTAGCCGAGCTGGACGAGCTGGCGTCGTGCGATCAGCCCGCACTGGATGGCCGCAAGCTCCCGCCACGTCGTGGCACGTCGTACCGGCATGGCCACCAGCGTGGCGAATCACCGGGGTGCCGCGCGGAGGTCATCCACAACCTCGGGGTCGTCCGCCTGGCTGGTTGTTCTAGGGCCCGTGCAGGCGGACGACCCGGTGGGGGCCCGGGGTCAGTCGACGAGCTCGACGGGCTCGGCTACGACGTCCACCAGGGCGCCGTTGCGCAGCACGGTGATCTCGACCCTGCTCCCGATCGCATCGTCGAGCAGCAGGCTCTGCAGCGAGCCGGCGTCGCCGAGTGGGCGGCCGTCCACCGCGAGCACCATGTCGCCACGGCGGAGGCCGCTGCTCGCTGCGGGGCTGCCCTCGACGACCTCGACGACCTGGAGCACCGAGCGGCGGCCCGTGCGGTCGACCCACGCCGGGGTCAGGCTCGCGGGCGCCGTGACCAGCCCGAGGTAGGCACGGCGTACGCGGCCGTCGCGCAGGAGGGAGTAGATGATCCGGTTGGTCGTGCCGTTCATCGGAACGGCGAGACCGAGGCCGATACCGGCCACGGCGGTGTTGATCCCTACGACGCGCCCGGCCGCGTCGGCGAGCGCCCCGCCGGAGTTGCCGGGGTTGAGGGAGGCATCCGTCTGGATGACGTCTTCGATCAGCCGGGCGGCCGTGCGGCCGCGCGCCGGCATGCTGCGGCCGAGGGCGCTCACCACGCCAGCGGTCACGCTGCCGGCCAGCCCCAGCGGGTTGCCGAGTGCGACGACGAGCTGACCGACGCGCAGCCGAGCGGCGTCGCCGAGCTCGAGTGCGGGCGGGGTCGCGGCCCGAGCGTGCAGGACGGCGAGGTCGGACAGCACGTCCCGCCCCACCACGTCCGCCGTCACCTCCGAGCCGTCGGCGAAGCTGGCCTCGGCCGTCTCCGCGCCCGTGACCACGTGGGCGCTGGTCAGCAGGAACCCGTCATCGGTGAGGACGCTCGCACTGCCCGCGCCCTGGCCGCGCCGACTGCGCACGCGCAGGCTGGCCACGCTCGGCAGCACCGTCTCGGCCACCTGCACGATCGTGCGTGAGTAGGCGTCCAGCGCCTCCCGC
>DATAOY010000066.1:0-15415 GCA_036265495.1 Nocardioides sp.
GGCGAAGACCGCCTCGACCGCGTACGACGCGGCCCTGGACGTGATCGCGACCGTCGAGCCGCGGATCGCCGAGGCGACCCGCCAGGAGCTCGCCGACCAGCGGGCGTCGCTGAAGCTGATCGCCAGCGAGAACTACGCGTCGCCGGCCGTGCTGCTGACCATGGGCACCTGGTTCTCCGACAAGTACGCCGAGGGCACGATCGGCCACCGGTTCTACGCCGGCTGCCAGAACGTCGACACCGTCGAGTCGGTCGCGGCCGAGCACGCTCGGGAGCTCTTCGGTGCGCCGTACGCCTATGTGCAGCCGCACTCCGGCATCGACGCCAACCTGGTCGCGTTCTGGTCGATCCTGGCCCACCGCGTGGAGACGCCCGCCCTCGAGCGGCTCGGGGCGAAGAGCGTCAACGAGCTCTCCGAGGCCGACTGGGAGACGTTGCGCCACGAGTTCGGCAACCAGCGCCTGCTGGGCATGTCGCTGGACGCGGGCGGTCACCTCACGCACGGCTTCCGGCCCAACATCAGCGGCAAGATGTTCCATCAGCAGCAGTACGGCACCGACCCCGAGACCCAGCTGCTCGACTACGACGCGGTGCGGGCGAAGGCGAGGGAGTTCCGGCCACTCGTGCTGGTCGCCGGCTACTCGGCGTACCCGCGCCGCGTGAACTTCGCCAAGATGCGCGAGATCGCCGACGAGGTCGGCGCGACCCTGATGGTCGACATGGCTCACTTCGCCGGGCTCGTCGCCGGGAAGGTGTTCACCGGGGACGAGGATCCCGTCCCGCACGCACACGTCACCACGACGACGACCCACAAGTCGCTGCGGGGTCCGCGCGGGGGGCTGGTGCTCGCGCAGGAGGAGTTCGCGGCCGACGTCGACCGCGGCTGCCCGATGGTCCTCGGCGGCCCGCTGTCGCACATCATGGCCGCGAAGGCCGTGGCGCTGGCCGAGGCGCGGCAGCCGTCGTTCCGGACCTATGCCCAGGCCATCGCCGACAACGCGAAGTCTCTCGCCGACGGCTTCCTGAAGCGTGGCGCGAAGCTGGTCACCGGAGGCACCGACAACCACATCGTGCTGCTGGACGTCTCGGGGTTCGGCCTGACCGGCCGTCAGGCCGAGTCGGCCCTGCTGGACTCCGGCGTCGTCACCAACCGCAACTCCGTCCCGGCCGACCCGAACGGCGCCTGGTACACCTCAGGCGTCCGGCTGGGGACCCCCGCGCTCACCACGCGTGGCTTCGGCGCCGACGAGTTCGACAAGGTCGCCGAGCTGATGGTCGAGGTGCTGGCGAACACCCAGCCCGGTACCACGAAGGCAGGTGGACCGTCGAAGGCGACGTACCAGCTCGCCGACGGTGTGGCCGACCGGGTCAAGGCGGCCAGCTCCGAGCTCCTGGACGCCCATCCGCTCTACCCCGGGCTCCACCTCGCGTAGGGCAGCCCGGGCGGACTCCCCGCTGCGCACCGGGAGCGCCGCAGCGAGCTCGATCGCGGGCGGCCCGACGGTCAGGGGACGACGGGCGTGGCGCGTTCCACGATCGCTCTCAGGTCGGAGACCGGCGACGTGAGCGCCCCGTAGGTGCCGTCGTACGACGTGCCGAGCCGCGACCCGCAGAACGCGTCCGCCACCTCGGCAGGGGCGAACCTCACCAGCAGCGCGCCCTGGAGGCAGGCCGCCATCCGACCGGCCAGCCGCCGGGCGCCGACCTCGGCAGCGCCGGTGTCGCCGAGCAGGGCGAGTGTGTCCTCCACCGCGCGGTCCAGCCGTTCGTCGGCGCCACGCGCGTGGCCGACCTCCGTGATCCAGGCGCCGAGCACCTCCGGCTCCCGGCCGAGTGCGCGCAGTACGTCGAGCGCGTTGACGTTGCCCGAGCCCTCCCACACGGAGTTCAACGGCGCCTCGCGGTAGCGCAGCGGCAGTCCGGACTCCTCGACGTACCCGTTGCCGCCGAGACACTCCAGCGCCTCGGCCACGAAGCCGGGCGTGCGTTTGCAGACCCAGAACTTCGCCAGCGGGAGCGCGATCCGGCGCAGGGCCGCCTCGTGCGGGTCGTCGGCGTCGACGGCCGCGGCCAGCCGGATCGCCAGTGCCGTCGCGGCCTCGACCTCGACCTGGAGGTCGGCCACCACGTTCTGCATGAGCGGCTTGTCGGAGAGCAGCCCGCCGAACGCCGATCGGTGTGCGACGTGCCAGGCCGCCTCGTTGAGGGTGTGCCGCATCAGCGCGGTGGAGCCGAGCACGCAGTCGAGGCGCGTGGCCGCCACCATCTCGATGATCGTGCGGACCCCCCGGCCCTCGTCGCCGAGCCGCATCGCGAGCGTGCCGTCGAGCTCGAGCTCCGCCGACGCGTTGGCGCGGTTGCCCAGCTTGTCCTTCAGCCGGGCGATGTCGATGGGGTTGCGGGTGCCGTCCGGCAGCGCTCGCGGGACGACGAAGCAGGTGAGGCCGCCCGGCGCCTGCGCCAGCATCAGGAAGACGTCGTTCATCGGCGCGGAGGTGAACCACTTGTGGCCGTGCAGCGTGTACTCGGCCTCCATCGACGTCGGGCGCGCCTCGGTGACGTTGGCACGGACGTCGGAGCCGCCCTGCTTCTCGGTCATGCCCATCCCCGCCAGCGCGCCGCGCTTCTGGGCGCCCGGCCGGATCCCCGGGTCGTACGTCGTGGCCGTCAGCGCCGGCATCCACTCCTTGGCCAGGGCCGAGTACGCGGGATCCGCCCGCAGCGCCGGGATCGCGGCGTACGTCATGGAGATCGGGCAGCCGTGCGCGGGGTCGGTGTGCGACCACGCCATGAACCCCGCCGCGCGGCGTACGTGTGCGGTCGTCGAGCCGTCCGCCTGCTGCTGCCAGGGCGCGGCCTGGAGCCCGTGCGACACGGCGCGCTCCATCAGCCAGTGCCACGAGGGATGGAACGCGACCTCGTCGACCCGGTTGCCGTAGCGGTCGTACGTGGTGAGCTCCGGCTCGTGCCGGTTGGCGAGCCGGCCGTGCTCGCGCGCCTCGGCCGTCCCGGCCTGCGCGCCGAGCGCCACGAGATCGTCCACCACCGCGGCGCCGGCATGACGGGTGACGGCCTCGACCAGCGCGCTGTCGGACGTGACCACGTTGTGACCGGCGAGCGGCGGGGGTTGGTTCGCGGCTGCCCGGATGCGGGGAGGCATGTGGATACCGTAGACACCATGCCGGGTCCCGAGCCGCCGCGGCCCGCGGACGCCGCGGGTCGCTCCGGCTCCGCGTGGCCCCCCTGGGTGATCAACGTCCGAGACACCAGCTGGCGGCTCGTGGTCTCGACCGTGGGTGCATCGATGCGTCACCGGGTGACCGGGCTGGCAGCGGAAGCGGCCTTCTTCACCGTGCTGTCCGTGCCGCCGCTGATCTTCGCGCTCGCCGGTGCCATCGGTTACGTCACCCAGTCCTTCAGCCCCGACCAGGTCGACCACGTCCGCAGCGCGATCATCGACCTGGCCTCGCGGTTTCTCACCGACTCGGCCGTCGACAAGGTGATCCAGCCGACGATCGACGACGTGCTGCGCGGCGGACGCTTCGACGTGATCTCGGTCGGTTTCGTGCTGGCCCTGTGGTCGGGCTCGCGGGCGATGCACGTGTTCGTGGACACCATCACGATCATGCACGGGCTCAGCGGGCACCGGGGGATCGTCAAGACCCGCGCGCTGTCGTTCAGCCTCTATCTGCTCGCGATCGTGACCGGGGTCGTGGCCCTCCCGCTGGCGGTGGCCGGGCCACGCCTGATCCATCGGTGGCTGCCGGACCGGGCCGACTTCCTGGTGAGCTTCTACTGGCCGGCCGTCCTGATCGCGTCCATCTTCTTCCTGGCCACGCTGTACCACGTCTCGATCCCGGTCCGGACCCGGTGGCGGGTGAACCTGCCGGGCGCGGCGTTCGCCCTCGGGGTCTGGCTGCTCGGGAGCTTCCTGCTCCGCGAGTTCCTCACCGTGACCGCCGCGGACTCCCGGTCGATCTACGGGCCGCTCGCCGCGCCGATCGCCGTCCTGCTGTGGCTCTACATCCTCTCGATCGCCGTCCTCGTGGGCGCCGCGCTGAACGCCGCCTTCGACACCGTCTTCCCCCAACAAGGCACCACGAGGGCCCGGTCGGAGCTGGGCCAACAACCTCGACACCCGCGCTCCCGCGACGACGGGCCGGGGGAGCAGGTGCAGTAGGTTCGGCGCGTGCCGCCCGAAGCCGACGAGTCGAGCCACGGGCACGTCGTCCTGCCCGAGCCGACCCGGTCGCCCTGGTGGTCGCTGGGGCGCCGAATGCTGCTCGGGGTCGCGATCATCCTGTTCACGGTCCTGCTGGTCTGGTTCGACCGTGACGGGTACCGCGACAACAACGACCCACCCGGCTTCCACATCAACATCGTCGACGCGTTCTACTACACGACGGTCACCTTGAGCACGACCGGGTACGGCGACATCGCCCCGGTCGCGGAGCACTCCCGCCTCATCAACGCCCTCGTGATCACCCCGCTGCGCATCGCGTTCCTGGTCCTGCTGATCGGCACCACGCTCGAGGTACTGGCGACCCAGGGGCGCCGGATGTTCCGCATCGAACGCTGGAGGAGACACATGAACGAGCACGTGGTGATCGTCGGCTACGGCACCAAGGGCCGCAGTGCCGTCGACACGCTCGTCAACAACGGCACCCAGCGCGAGTCGATCGTGGTCGTGGACAAGGGCGGCGCCGCCGTGTCCGACGCCCACGCGGACGGGCTCGCCGTGGTGACCGGCGACGCGACCCGCAGCGGGGTCCTGCAGCGGGCCGGCGTCGAGCAGGCGAGCCAGGTGATCATCACCACCGACCGCGACGACTCCAACGTGCTGTCCGCACTGACCGTTCGCCAGCTGAACCCGAATGCCTACATCGTCGCCTCGGTGCGCGAGCACGAGAACGCACCGCTGATGCGGCAGTCCGGGGCCAACGCCGTGATCACGTCGTCCGACGCCGTCGGCCGCCTTCTGGGTCTGTCGTCCCTGTCGCCCACGCTGGGAACGGTGATGGAGGACCTGTTGACGTACGGCGAGGGGCTCGAGGTCGCCGAGCGCGACCTGCTCGTCTCCGAGGTCGGCCAGCAGCCGCAGTCGCTGCCCGACCAGGTGATCGCGGTCGTCCGCGACGAGACCGTCTACCGCTACTTCGACCCCACCGTCACCCAGCTGGCCCGCGGCGACCGGCTGATCGTCGTCCGACCCGCGCGCGAGCTCCCGTGGGCGCCGCGGCCCGGCACCCACGGCGAGGACACCGACGCCGACGAGGCCTGAGTCGATCAGGTACGGCGGCCCCAGGCGCCGGCGAGCACGGGCGGAACGAGCACGGAGCCCGCGGCGTCGAGCGCGGCGGCGGCGCGCTCGGCCAGCGTGTCGATGTCGAGCTCCTCGGCGGTGGCCAGCCCGTGACCGATGATCGCCGGTGCCAGCGCCCGGACGACGCCGGCCACCATCGTCGGACCGACCGGGGAGCCGGGCGGCAGGTAGGGCTCGATCCCGAAGCCGGCCACGTCGGACACGCCCGCGTCGGCGAGGATCCCTTGGAGCCGGGCTCCGATCGTGGGGTCGGCCCCGACCTTCCGGAACGCGGTCAGGATGAGGTCGGCGAGGTGGGCGGTGAACGGATCCGCGGGCTCCGAACGCACCGCGGCCACGTCGTAGTCGAGCATGCACACCGAACCGTCCGGTCGCAGGTTCTCCAGGTGGTGACGCACGGCCGCTGCGGGATCGGCGAGGTGGAAGAGGATCAGGCGACCCACCACGGCGTCGAAGGGCCGGTCGTCGACCCAGGCCAGCACGTCGCCCTCGACGAAGCTGATGCGCGGGTCCGTGCTGCGGGCGCGGGCGGCCTCGAGCATGCGGGGGTCCGCATCGAGCCCGACGACCTCCCCGTCCGGGCCGACGAGCTCGGCCACGATGCGTGACACGTGTCCGAGTCCCGCGCCGAGGTCCAGCACGCGCATTCCGGCGCCGATCCCGCCGTGGGACAGCAGCAGCCGCGTGGGCGCGTCGAGGAACTCGGCCTGGAGCTCCAACCGGGAGATCTCGGGATCCTCGGATCCGAGGTAGTACGTCGACATCTCGCCTCCTCACCTGTCACTGGCAGGAGCAGGTCTCACGCATGTGTGATACCGCGGCGACCACCGGCGGCAGCCCTGGCCGGGGTCCGGTCACATCTCGCGGTACCGCTGGGCGGCGCCCAGCCTCTCCTGCATCGCCTCCGCGGTGATCCGGTTGCCGCTGCCCGGTGGAGGTGGCCAGGTGCCGCTGGTATCGCCGTTGTAGGGCGCGACGTACGCCGGGGTGTCCCGCTGGAACCGCCAGCCCTCGGAGAGCACGCCCGCGTCGTAGGCGTCGTAGCCGATGCGGTCGAGGAACGTCGAGACCGCGGTCTTGGCCTCGTCGTCGTCCCCGGCGATCGGCAGCACGGACCGCTCGCGGCTGTCGGACGGGCGCGCGAGCTCGAGCAGGTGGACGTAGGAGATGTTGTTGAAGGCCTTGACCACCGAGCTGCCAGGCAGGTGTCGCTGCACCAGCTCGCTGGTCGTGGTCGACTCGTCGTCCAGCTCGGTGATCTGCCCGTCTCGCTGCGGGTAGTAGTTGCACGTGTCGATGACGACCGTGCCGCGGAGTGGCTCCGCCGGGATCTGGTCGACCGCGGCGAGCGGGACCGTGACCACGACGAGATCGCCGGCCGTGGCTGCCTCCGCGGTCGTCCCGGCGCGCGCGTGCGGACCGAGCTCGTCGGCGAGATCCTGCAGGGTCTCGGGGCCACGGCGGTTGCTGAGTACGACGTCGTACGCCGCATCGACGGCGAGACGCGCGACCGTCCCGCCGATCTGTCCGCTTCCGATCAGGCCGATGGTGCGCATGCGCTCGGCAACGGACTCGGTGGCCGGTTCATTCCGGGGGCGGGGGACACGCGCATGCGAACGCGCCTCGCGCGGCCCGAGTCGCGAGGCGCGTTCCCCGGCACGGGGGTTCCGGGACGGACGCTTGCTTCGTAGGACGTGCCCAGCGGCCGCGGGGACAGTCAAGCCGCGCGACGGGGTGATGTCATCACCCTTCTGAGTGAATACGGGTCGCCTGGTCCCGCGGCGCACGGGAGTGCACCCGGCGCCGCGGGCAGCACCCTCGCATGGGTTTCGGGCGCCAACGGCTAGACCTGGCTTTACCGGACTCGTGACGCGATCCGGGCCGATCCGGGCCTCGGGGCACGGTTTCTTGTCCCGATTGCGCGTCACGACCAGGAAATCGTGCCGTCTGTCTGAACGGGGCCATCTGCTCGTCCCGGCCGCGCGGCCGGGACCGCGAGCACGGATGCACCCCTGACGAACGGGCCCGGGAGCGTGTGCCCGGGCCGAGGGTGGCTCGACTCCCCGTATCGGGCCACGGAGGGGTGGCCGCTCAGCACCGGGGAGTCCTGGCGGCCGCTCCTCACCTGTCGATCCACCCGCGGATCGCGACCGGTGGCTCGTAGCCCGGGACCTTCCGTGTCGTTGACCCATGTGTGCGCCCCACGGCGTCATGGGGCTGCCGCGGGGCGCACGCTCCTCGCCCTAGATTCGAGGAGCACCACCAGCGTAACGGTGCCTCGACCGGGCGCCACCCACCCAGGGGTGGCCACCGCCTCGCGGGAGCTCTCCGTCGGTGACGGCCCGGATCACTGGTTGAGAGCCGGCCCCGACCAGGACGTCGTTCTCGACCTCGGGAAGGCTGTGCGGATCTGCTGGTGCTCGTTCTCGAGCGAGACGATGCGGTCAGTAGGAGATGCTCGTGTCGGGCGCGCCCTCCGGTGCGCTCTGGGGCTCGTTGCGGGTGAAGAACGAGATCTTGCCGTCCGCCTCGAGGACCGCGAGCTCCACCTCACCGATGGTGCGGATGCCCTGTTGCCGGGCGATCGCCAGGAGATCGGCGGTGGAGAACCGGTGCTCTCGCGCGGGCGTCGGCAGCACCTCGCCGTCACGGACGATGACCACGGGCCTGCCGTTGATCACCGCTCTGGAGCCCGGGAAGCGCCACTGTGTCCAGTTCAGGACGACCGTGAGCAGGGCGAACACGGAGATGGCCAGAACGCCTGAGGTGACCGAGTAGTCCTGCTGTGTCACGGACTGCTGGATCAGGTCCCCCAGCGTGACGTAGAGCAGCAGCTCGAAGGTGCTCAGCTCACCCAGGGTCGAGCGGCCCACGGCCCGCGTGACGGCCCAGAGGAACAGGAACATCACGGCTGCGCGAATCACGATCTCCACGGGTCTCAGCCTCCAGGTGATAGATGGTCAGGGCATCAGACGGGTGCGGTAGTCGATCCACACCACGGGGCGTCCTCGGGCGAGCACGGCGACTCGGGCTGACGTGCCCTGCTGGCTCGCCGGCTGGATGTAGGCGTCGTAGTAGACGACGAAGGTGTTGCCGGGTGGCGCTTCGAACGTCAGGTACAGGGTGTGCCCGTCACGGGTCTCGCTGGAGGGTTCGGGATGGAAGCCCTGCGTCTCGAAGATGTCGAAGTAGTCCCCTGTGACGGCGAGGGTCAGCTCCTTGCCGAAACCCCCGGGACGGTGGACGGTGACCTGCCACTCGACGTCCAGACCGGCCCGAGCAACCGCCGGATAGCGCAGCGACATCGTGTAGCCGCCGCGACTCGCCTGCGCCGTACTCGTGTGGACGCCGAGCACTCCGGTGAGGGCGGCCGCGACCGCGACCGCCAACACCGCGACCATCGCTCGTCTGGCCCACAGCGCACCCGCGTGGCTGCCCTCGTCCAGGGGCACTCCCTGGTCGGCCTGCCAGGTCGAGTCATCAGCTGTGCGAGGCCCGGCCACCCTTGCGCCCAGCCTTCTTCTTCTGGGCCGTGGTCCCGCCCTGGGAGCCGTTCCCGCCCGAGCCGCTCTTCTTCCCGCCTCGGCTCGAGGCACCCGGGCTGTTGGCGATCTTCGCCGCGCGCTCCTTGGACATGCCCTTGTCCTTGAGCGCGTCGTACTGCTTCTCGTTCTTGACGTTGGCTGACTTGCTCGGCATCGGCAGCTTCCTCTCGCCGTCTCTCGCACGCCAGGTACCCCGGCTGGCGCTTCGGCATTCATCAGCAGCGCCCCGCGGGCACGGAGCCATCCGCGGGGCGCTGGACTCCAGCCGGGAGTGCTGGAGCCGTCTCGGATCGGCGGGTGGTGGCCGTCCTCCCTGCGTGGCGGCGGCGGGGCTCCGGGTGACGCCCCGCCCAACACGGTTCAGATGAGCGAGGCGCCACTGTTTCCGAGGCCCTCGGACGCGTCTGCCGGTGGTGTACGTAGCACCCGACAGACCCGTCCAGGGTGCGGTGGCCGCGTCGCGCACGTCTTCACCCGCGCAGGTGGATTGGTCGGACACACCAGCACGTCCCGCCGGCTGCGTGAGCGGCGGGACGCGTTGTCGCCGAGCTGTGGGCCGGACCCGTCGGGGCGTCACGTCCGGTCGAGTTCCCCACCGGTTGGTCGGGTTGACGCGGCTCCCCGGGGGTCCGGGACACGGAAATCTACGACGATTGCGATGGGGCGTCCAGCATCTCTTCGGTGGACCGGACGGGGGCTTACGACCGGCTGCGCACAGTCGTGGTTGGTTCACAAGCCTGCCTGCGGGGTACTGGGGCAGGATGCGCAGACTCATCGGCATCGTCGTCATCGTGTGGCTCGTGATCGGCGTGCTCGCCGCCGCCCAACGGGGCTACTTCAGTAACGACCAGGACGTCAGCTGCAAGACCGCGGGCGACACCACCCTCACGGTGATCGCCGGACCCCTCAACTATGTCGGCGTGAACCCGAAGGTCACCTGCCACACGCCGCAACCGTCCTCGTGATGGAGGCGCGGCCTCGTACCTGACCTGCGCATGACGCCGCCCGACGACTCCATGGTGGGCGGGCGCTGCCTCACGCACCGGGGCGGCCGTCACCTGTCCTCAGCAGGCGAGACGTAGACCCAGTCGCGGCCGCGCGCGATGCACTGCATGAGTGGCCGTTCGGCGAGCGCGATGGATCCCGGAAGCGGTCACCCGACGCTGATCCGGGCCTCGAGCAGAGCGCCGTCGTACCAATCGCCTGCGGTGCCGGTCACCGTCCGGCTCTTGGCACCGATCACCAGAGCCGTGGTGTTGGAGATCGAGCCGAGCCCACCAGCGACGGTCTTGGTACGAGGCGTCAGAGCATCGACCTTGAGCGTGAGACCCGATGCGGTCTTGACGCAGGTGAGCGTGTGCACCTTGCCGTCGGTGACGTTGGTGGTGCCCTTGACGCTGGCCCCGACCCCTCGGGAGTCCTTCACGAGGCAGAACGCCCGGCCCTGGCCGTTGACGCGGACGATCTCGATCTTGTACTCCCCGCCGGTCGTCGTGCCGAGGCCCTTGCGCATGATGTCGTAGTCGGTGCCCGAGGCCGGCACATGGCTTGACTGCATCTTGACGCTGTAGGAGAAGGTGCTGGCGCCGGGGTTGAGCGTGGCCGAGTGGGGGACGACAACCTTCGACCGCGCCGCCGGGTCGAACTTGTAGCCGCTCGCGCCGGTCATCTTGACGTGGTAGGCGGTGCCGTTGTTCCCGCTCCCCGAACTGTCGTGCATCGTTGTGCCGGAGCTCTCGTCCATGAGCCACGTGGCGGCTGCCGTGCTACGGGCGAATGCAGTCTGTGTTCCGAGCGCGGGCACGGCCAACCCCAGAGCTCCCGCCACCACAGCAGTACGCCACCACGCAGATCCGGACATTCACATCCCCCTTGGATCGCCGACCAAGTACGCCTCAGGCAGCGGTCCCTGGGCCGCCCGTCCGGCCCTTTCACTGAATCACGGACACGCGGCGGTGACGCCACCCAAACGGGGGTGTTGTCTGGAGGCCGGGCAGTTGTTCGGGGCCGCGCCGAAAGGGTGAGGGTTCTCCGTTGGGAACTGGGATTCCGACACGCGCGACAACAGGTGACGCACCCACGTCGGCATGAACGGGCAACCGGACAGCGGCAGAGCAGACGCAACTTCATGGGGCTGCCTGCCATCCCAGGGACGTGGGCATGCGCACGTCGATGGCGCAGGGAGTGCTGATCGTTGCGGTTCTTGGGCTCGGTGCCGCATTGACCGGGTGCCCCTCCGACCGCGCGGAGCAGGCGTCTCCGAGGCCTTCCGCGTCACCATCCGCGGTCGCGGCGAACCTCCTGCACGTCTGCGACCACGTCCCGGACGCCTTCCGCGACGGCAGCCCGAACGAGACCGAGCAGGCCAAGGCACTGTCTGCCGAACTCCAGGGCATCATCGACACAGCGGAGCCAGCGGCGGTGAAGTTGCTGCGATCCATGGTCGACGCGGCGGACGCGATGGCCTCGGCGCAACGGGAAGGAGACAGGCCTGCCCTTCGGCAGGCGGAGCATCGTGCCTATGAAGGGCTCCTACGCGCTTGCGTTCGCGCAGGCTCTCAGGCGTGGGGTGAGTGATCATCTCCGACGACCGCTCATCGGTGCGGGCATTGCCGCGTCTCGCGAATAGGCTGCCGCGTGTGCTCGATGATGCCCTTCTCGGGGACTGGTGTTTGCGTCACCTGGGTGCGCCGTTCGAGCAGGTGCTGTTCCGGTCCGGTTTCCTCTCCGACGTCGTTGGAGTCGAGTTGTCCGACGGTGTCCGGGCTGTGGTGAAAGCGCGTCCCTTCCAGCCTCGGATCGCCGGTTGTCTTCAGGTCCAGGCTGCGCTGGCCGATGTGGGGTTTCCCTGTCCCGAGCCGCTGACCGGGGTCACGCGGGTCGGAAGTATGACGGTCACGGCCGAGAGGGAGGTGCCTGGTGGGAGTCCTGTGCCCGGCGAGGCGGGAGCAGCTCCCTTCGCGGTGCTCCTCGCCCGCCTGATCGCTGCAGCCCCCGCCGCAGCGGCTGTCCAGAGCCTGACGCCGTCGCCGCCGTGGACTGCCTGGGACCACCCGGGGCGGCGATTGTGGCCCGACCGTGATGAGCACGGGCAGGACCTCAATCTCGTCGGTGGCCCGGAGTGGGTGGATGACGCTGCTCGCCGGGTGAGAGAACGACTGACCGCCAGGTCGGCGCGGGTCTGTATCGGCCATGGCGACTGGGCGTCGCAGAACATTCGATGGACGGGCCACGATGCTCTCGTGGTCCATGACTGGGACAGTGTCATCGCCCAGCCCGAGGCGGCCATCGTGGGCCTGGCCGCCGCCATGTGGCCGAGCGAGGAGGGATCGGATGTCACCGCTTCGGTTGCCCAGACGGCTGACTTCATCGACAGCTACCAACTCCAGGTTGCCCGAGAGTGGGCCCGCTGGGAGGTTCGAGACGCCTGGGCAGCGGGCCTGTGGGATCGGCTCATGTACGCCAAGCAGGACGTGGCGGAGGGCGGAAGCGAACAGGTGGATCGCCTCGCCACCGAGATCCGGGAGCGGCTTGACCGGGCAGCCCTCGGATAGCCGCTCATCGGCAGATCCGTGCACCGTCAGGCGGCATCACGGTGCGGTTCAGGCGCAGAGGGCGCATGGGCTCTACCCTCCGCCATGGTGAAGAGGCTGGTGGGCGTAGCACCCGTGCTTCTGCTCTCGATCGCCCTCGTGGTCAGTGCCGTCATCGGGCTCAACTCGAGTCGAGGGCCTTCACTGATCTTCCCCGTGCCTGTCAACGCTGCCTCGCTCGGCGTCGCTCGGGCTCACCTGGGTGACCGCTGGTCGATCGGGATGGAGAGCACCATCTGTCTCGACAAGCCCGGCACAGTCGAGATCACCGGTGTGACTCCTGTGCGGCCTCATGGGCTGCGGGTGATCGGGTTCGCCGTGCGCCCGAACCAGAGCTGGAAGCCGACGCAGGGAGTCGCGGGTGCATTCCTGGGGGAGGTACGAGCGCCCCTGCAACACCTCGGGTTCACCAGCCGGACCGTGGATGTGGCATGCGAGCACAACACGCCGAAGGGTTACGAGCTCGCAGTGCGTCTGTTGAAGACCACCCCCGGCCGTGCTGTCGCCTCGGGGTGGGTCCTCTCATACCGTTCGTCCGCACGAGTCGGGACGCTCGCGATCCCCTTCGGACTCCTCTTGTGCCCAGCCGACTCCGCTGATGCCAGGAGATGCCACAGCGAGGGCTTGTGAGTCGATCCGTGCCTGCGTCTCCAACGGCACGCTCATCGGGATGAGCGAGCAGGGACAGCGGCATGGCAGTGCGTTCTGGATGCCTCGCCACCGCTCGCGGTGGATGTCCGCCGAGCGCCACTTGTTCGTCCGCTCGGGGTGATGTCGAGCGACCGTCACCCTGACGAGAGTGGGCTAGTCCGGCGAGGACGCCGGGCTGATGCTCCTCGGGTGCTCTGCAGACGGAGTTGATCATGACCAGCGAGCCGATGGCGAGAGTCCGCTTCCTCGCCGCCGTGGCCATCCTGGGGGGCGCTCTGACCCTGACAGCCTGCTCCTCCGACTCCTCCGACTCCTCCGACGGCCCTGGGGACTCCGCGGCCGTCACCGGCGAGTGCAAACTGGGCGACACCGTCGACCAGCCGGCCACCAAGGACGGTGTACCCGCCTGTGCCGCCAAACCCGGCGTCAAGACCCACGCGTACCCCTGCCACCCCGACCCGGGAGGCCCGGCGCAGGGCTCCTGGTACCAGGTCCAGAACACCAACGGCACGGTGATGTACGGCAAGCCCGGCGGAGAGTGGAAGCAAGCCGAGTCGGCGCAGAAGCCCCAGCCGAACCTCCTGCAGCAGATCGGCTGTTGAACGATCGGTGGACGCGACGCTCATCGGTGCGGGCTCAGGCGGTCAACGCAGCACCTCGGCCAGTGCTGGTGGTGGTGCCTTGAAGCCGAGGGTCTGTCGAGGGCCCACACCTGCTTACCCACACGCCGCCACAACCTCCTCGAATCAAGAAGTGTTGCTAGGACGTGTTGAGACCACCCCGATGAGCGTGCCCCTTCTCAACCCCGGATCTGCCGCGATCAGCGCGTCCTTCTCACGTCTGAGCCGGACAACGCGTTGCCGCCGTCGCCAGGCGCGTCAGCAATGGGGCTCGATAGCCGGAAGCCTTTCCATGCGCAGTAGATGCCGAGCGAGAGCTCCCACGCGGCCTCTGGAAGTGTCAGGAGGCCGGAGGGCCCTTCGCCGTTCTTGTAGACGCCCATCAAGATCATCAGGAAGGAGAGGATCAGGAGGGGACCGCCGACCAAGCCCAACAGGGCTAGGCGCGGCGGGACGAGCGCCGATCTGTACATGAGGTATCCGAGCAGCAGGCCGTTGCCGATGCCGGGCACGAGCCCCGGCCCCCATTCGAACGCCCACTCGTAGGTATGCACCAGGCTGTTGCCTTGGACCTGGAGTGCGGTCGCTTCGCTGCCGCCTGCACCGTGCAAGGCGGTCAACACGGACACCACCGAGAGCATGCTGATGAGGCCGATGGCGGCGAAGACGGACTCCATGATGCGAGCGGCGACATAGCCGAGCGAAATCGTCTCGCTTTGTCGGCGGCCAATCGGGAAGAGCACCACAGCGGTTCCGATCTGGGTGACAATCAGGCCGAACTCAAGAAGGGCACCCAGCTTCAGGCTCGATGACGAGGCGTCTTGGCTAACGAAGTGCATGTTGCTCCAACTCGCACCCGCGCCGTCGATGAAGAGAAGGCGCGCCGGGATGCTGGTCACGAAGGTGCCGATGAACAGCCACCCGAAGATCTGACCGGTCCGTCGCAGGTCCATGCTGACCCCCTAGGAAACTGAACGCACCTACTGGGTACCCGAGGGGGCGGTTCGCCATCCACACCCCGAGGGATGAGAGTCGGCTCTGCTCGTGCCGTCGATGACAACGGCGGCCGGTACCGCGTACCTGGTCGGCTCAGGAGCCGCGATCGTGTTCCGTCGTCACGAGATCACCGCCGAGATCAACTGGAACCAAGACGACCTTCGTCACCAACCAGCGCACGATGCGCGTCGAGGAACGCCTCGCCGTCGGGGTGGTCCTCCGTCGCAGGTGACCAAGCTGACGCTGACCTGAGCTCACGGCGCGGGTCGGACTACGCCTTCCAGATCACCGGCCTGCGCCGTGCCGAGCGGCTCTTCTGCCACGCCGCTCGTGCAACAGCGGCCCAGAAATCTTGCTGGTGCACGGCTGTTGCCCGAACGGCAGCCGAACCAAAGGAAACGCTCCGAGCTGCGGTGATGCTGGTGGGCGATACTGGGTTTGAACCAGTGACCTCTTCCGTGTCAAGGAAGCGCGCTACCGCTGCGCCAATCGCCCTGAAGGGGTAAAGCTGTCGAGGTGGGTACGGGATTTGAACCCGTGTACACGGATTTGCAGTCCGTTGCCTCGCCTCTCGGCCAACCCACCGCTGGATGGGTTCGAGACCCGCTCCGAGCGGACGACGAGGCTCGAACTCGCGACCTCAACCTTGGCAAGGTTGCGCTCTACCAACTGAGCTACGTCCGCTTGC
>DATAOY010000067.1:0-31436 GCA_036265495.1 Nocardioides sp.
CGCCAGGCCGGCGTCATCGCGATCAACTTCCGCGAGGACGACGACGAGCTGATCGGCGCCGAGCTGGTGAACCCCGACGACGACATCCTGCTGGTCTCGTGCAAGGGTCAGTCGATCCGGTTCCGTGCCGACGACACCCAGCTGCGGCCGATGGGGCGGGCGACGTCCGGCGTCACCGGGATGAAGTTCCGCGACGGCGACTCGGTGCTGTCGATGTCGGTCATCCGGGCCGACCAGATGGCCGCCGAGGAGCTCGATGCGGTCAAGCCGCAGTACGTGTTCACGATGACCGACGGCGGGTTCGCGAAGCGGTCGCGGATCACCGACTACCGCCAGCAGTCGCGCGGCGGCCTGGGGATCAAGACCATGTCTCTGGCCAACGAGGACCGCGGCGGTCTGGTCGGCGCGTTCATCGTGGTCGAGGGCGACGAGATCCTGTCGATCACGCAGGGCGGCCAGGTGGTGCGCAGCCCGATCAACGAGGACTTCCGGGCGACCGGCCGGTCGACGATGGGCGTGAAGTTCGTGACGCCCAAGGACGGAGACGCGGTCGCGGTCGTCACCAGGTCGGTGGAGTCGCCGGACGACGTCCTGGAGGAGGCCTCGGGCACGGTCACCCGGACGGGTGAGTCCGGGGGCGAGGCGTCCACGGGAGAATCCGTCGAATCGCCGGATGTGGTCCCGGATGCAACAATCGACGGCGGGGCGACGTCTTCGGAGGTGTCGCCCGAGTCCGAGAACGGACCTGCTGTCGATCCAGGAGAGTGAGGGCTGATGACAGAGCGCTCTGCCGAGCAGACACCTGTCCAGACGCGCCCGGACCATCAGGACACCACGCGCATCCCCCTGGCCGAGCGGCTTCAGCGCCGCATCAGTGCGGCCAGCCAGGACCGCCGCGCCACCAGCCAGCCATCCCGTGAGTCCTCCCGGGTGCTTCCGCCGATGCCCGCCGAGCTGGTGGAGCAACGCACCGAGCCGCGCCCGACGCCGCAGCCGGAGCCACAGACCCGTTCGGTCCAGCCCGTGACGGACCCCGCGGCCCCGGAGCGGACCGCCCCGGTGCCGGTGCCGGCGGGACGCTCGGCCGCGACCTCACGCCGTACGCCGTCCGCGCCGTCGCGCGCGCCCCGTCGCGCCCGGCTGCGGCTGAGCAGGATCGACCCGTGGTCGGTGATGAAGGTGTCGTTCCTGCTGTCGATCGCGTTCGGCATCGTCACCGTGGTCTCGGTGTTCATGGTGTGGTCGGTGCTCGGTGCCGCCGGCGTGTGGAGCTCGATCAACAACACCGTCTCCGACACGGTCTCGAGCGGCAACAACGTCTCGTCGTTCAACATCGAGGACTACCTCGGGATGTCGCGGGTGCTCGGCTTCACGATGCTCGTGTCGGTGATCGACGTCATCCTGATCACCGCGATCGCCACGCTCGGCGCCTTCCTGTACAACATGGCGTCGTCGCTGCTCGGAGGCATCGAGGTCACCCTCGCCGAGGACAACTGAGGCCGTCTGAACGGTCCGGGCCTCGATTGGGTGGGCGTTCCTCGGCTGCGGTAGTGTTCCGCACCGGTCGCCTGTCCTCGCAGACGCCCTCACCGGTCTCTCGACCACTCCCGGGCCTATAGCTCAGACGGTTAGAGCGCTTCCCTGATAAGGAAGAGGTCACAGGTTCAAGTCCTGTTAGGCCCACTGGTTCACCCACCCCAGGGGAGACACACGATGAAGAAGCTCTTGCTGCTCGCCCTCGCCGCCGCCGGCGTCCTCTTCGCCAAGAAGAAGCTGGACGAAGGACAACGCGAGCAGGCCCTCTGGGCGGAGGCGACCGACAAGGTCGACCGCGACTGACCACCCACCCGGCTCCTCGCTGAGCCGACCCGGCCGGCCCGCCCGGCCCCGGGGCCTTGGCGCAATTGGTAGCGCACCTGCTTTGCAAGCAGGGGGTTAGGGGTTCGAGTCCCCTAGGCTCCACCACTAGAGCCCCAGGTCAGAGGGCATTTCCTAACCAATCTTGACCACTCAAGATTGCTTCGGAGTGGCCTTCTTGGGGGTCTGGAGGGGGTAGGGATTCGGCGCCGGCTCCGTCTCGGGGGCGAATACCATCAATCCGCACGTTCATTCGGCGAGCTTGGGAGAGCGCACTTAAGCTCGCGACCGTGCGACGATCCTGGGCGACGGCGAACCCATTGCATGACGAGTGGCTCGTGCAGAGTTCGGTGGCTCAGTTCACCAGACCGAGGTGTCGGTAGTGCCGCGGCAGGCGTATGGCTGGGGTGGAACGGTCGGTGGGTTCCTCAGCTCGGCGCCCGAAGGCGTCCGTTCGAGCCTCGAACAACACTTGTTGGGACTGCTGGGGTCTCCCGCGTCGGGCTCGCAGAAGGATGCATGGACCGAGGAAGAGGCGCTCGTCCGCGAGTCGCTGCGTGGCCTGGCGATCGCCCGCCCCGACGTCGTCGGGTGGGGCATCGCCCTCGAGTACGAGCTGCCATTGGAGGGTGGTCGACGTCCGGACATTGTCCTGCACTCTGGAGACAAGCTGTTCGTGTTGGAGTTCAAGCAGTCAGACATCGCCGCGCAGGCCGCAGTAGATCAGGTCTCTGCCTACGCACGAGATCTGGCTGAGTACCACCAGGCGAGCCACGCGCTCGATGTCGAGCCCGTCTTGGTGCTGACGAAAGCTGATGGTGCTTCGAGACAAGTAGGTGACGTGCCGGCTTTGGCGCCCAAGGACCTGGCCGCCTACCTGCTCCACGAGGCTTCGCCGCACGGCGCGGCGCCCGACTTCGACGCCTGGCTCGAGGCTCCTTACGAGCCACTCCCCAGCCTCATCGATGCCGCGCGGATGATCTTCCGAGAGGAGCCGCTTCCCTACATCCGATCCGCTCAATCGGCAGGCATCCCGGAGGCAGTAGCACTCCTCAGCCGGCTCGCGAAGGAAGCCGAACGGGACTCCTCACGCAAACTGGCTCTGCTGGCGGGAGTCCCAGGGGCCGGCAAGACACTGACCGGACTCCAGTTGGTGTACGACCGGGTCGCGGACCGCAACGATGCCGTCTTCCTTTCCGGAAACGGACCGCTCGTCCAGGTGCTGCGCGACGCGCTGAAGAGTAGGACCTTCGTCCAGGATCTCCACGCGTTCGTCACGACCTACGGGCGCACGGAGAAGACGCCCTCGCAGCACATCATTGTCTTCGACGAAGCGCAGCGCGCCTGGGATCGCGGCTACATGGCCTACAACGGGCGCGGAGATCGAAGCGAGCCGGACGTTCTGATTCAGGTCGGCGAACGTCTCCCGGGATGGTGCTCACTGGTTGGTCTGGTCGGGGATGGGCAGGAGATTCACTCCGGAGAAGAAGCTGGCATCGGGCAGTGGAACGAGGCGCTCGAGGATGAAGCCCAGGACCGCTGGACCATCCACTGCCCGCCCCGACTCTCCGGCGAGTTTGACGCGTGCGACGTCGAGCTTCACCCTGAACTCGACCTCACCGTGTCGTTGCGATCGAGGAGGGCTGCCGAGCTTCACGCTTGGGTGGGCGAGCTGCTGGACGGGTGTATTGACGAGGCTTCGGAGACAGCCCAACGGATCTCCGACGCGGAGTTTCAGATGTTCGTCACACGGGATCTGCACCTAGCCAAGAAGTACCTCATCGATCGGTATGGCGAGGAACCAGCCAAGCGCTACGGAGTCCTGGCATCCTCCAAGAGCCAGCGGTTGCTTCCACCATTCGGGGTCGACTCAAGCTTTCCGGCAACGAAGAAGGTCAAGTACGGCGACTGGTACAACCGCCCGAGGGGCGAGCCAGGCTCCGGGTGCAACCTGGACACCGTCGTCACCGAGTTCGGTTGCCAAGGCCTCGAGCTCGATATGCCGCTGATTGCCTGGGCGGACGACCTCAAGTGGCTCGGCTCGCGCTGGGAGGCCAAGCCCGGGTGGCCCAAGTATCGGCAGGACGATCCTGAGCAGCTGCGTATCAACTGCTATCGAGTTCTGCTGACTCGAGGACGGGACGGATTCATCGTCTTCGTGCCACCCACGCCCGTGCTGGATCCCACCGCGCACGCCCTCTTGGCCGCGGGGGTCAGGCGACTCCCGTCCTCATGATCAAGCTCGAGCTGGGCCACTTCTGTCTGTGCGGTCGCTTAGGATCGGGCCGTCTCACGGGGAGAAGGTGACAGTGGCAGCCAAAGCTATCGGGGGCGGCTCGAACGCCGTCGCCGCGTCAACATGCGGCGTGCACGCGTTTCAGAGGCACCGACCCCCTCATCACGGGGGTCACGCGGCGGAAGCTAGCTGCCGAGGTTGGGTTCCATGACGGCCGGCGGCCAGGGCCGCCTTGGCGATGTCGACGCCGCGTCGACGCGGGCAGCCACGAGCGTGTCCTGATCGACACCAACTACTAGAGCCACGGGATTCAACGGACCGCCTGCTCGTCTGCACGGAGTGCGTTCCACTGCGCCCGCACCCCCTGAACGACGCACCCTGCGATCGCGCCGGCTCCCGGCTGGAAAGACGCGTCGTGGCGTGGCTGGTTCACGCACCATCGCAGCTCGGGACGCCCGGGACGACCCGGATCGGTGAGCACCGCCCAGAGCACGGAGCCGTGACCGCACGCGGACGGCGTTCATCTGCAGCGGGGCCCCACCGCGGTCCGCGCCGACCCCCGACGGACGATCGAGGCCCAGGTCGCACTCGGATTCGCGCCCTCCTGGGCCTGCCCGAAGGCACCCAGCCGGCGGGGATCTGTGCGGAACGGGTCGTCGTCCGTCGAGGGTGTGCCAGCCTCAGTCCGTCCAGCGGAGGGTGAGCTTCACGCTGTCGCGCTTCGCCCCTTGCTGGCCGGTGACGGTGCCGGTGGCACCGCTGTACGCACCCGAGCCGCCGGTGATGCGGCCGGACGACGCGCCGGTCTGGGCGTTGACGGTCACCCGCATGCGGAGCTGGCCTTGCGGTCGACCGAATGTGACCAGGCAGTGCGCCTTGGAAGCCGCGAAGTCGAAGGTGCACGAGTTGGCTGTGTAGCCGATGGTGTGGCCGGACCTGACGGCTTTGTCACTCTCGATCAAGTGGTCCTTGCCCACCTGGACGCTGGAGAGTGCGTGCGCGGTGATGGTCAGCTGATGGTTGCGCGCCGCGTGTGCGGTGGAGGCGGTTCCGGCCGCGGAGACGGCCAGGACGAGGCCGCCACCCGCGACGAGTGCGGCGGTGGTCGTGACGAGCGAGGTCCGCTTCATGGTGTGGCTCCTTGTGAGAACTCGGGCGCCCGGTCGACGCCGCGGGACCACGCTCGCCGTGCCCGTTCCCACCGACCAGAGGCGCCGTACGACGTACGCGGGGAGGATCTCCCAGGCAGAGGTGGGAACCTGCCCCTTGTCGCCGGGCTCCGGCGGCCACACCCTTGTCCCCATGACGGAGCGTGGGCACACCCCTGTGTGGGTGTGGTACTGCGTCGCCCTCCTGCTGGCGGCATCCGCGATGGGGCTCGTCGGGTCACTCGTCGTGAGTCACTCCGGCGGTGGGTCGGCGGCCGAGGCCGTGCTCGAGGTCGCGGTCGTGTGCACGTTCTCGGTGACCGGAACCGTGGTCATCGCGGCACGTCCGCTCCACCGGGTCGGCTGGCTGCTGCTGGTCGGCGGCGCTGCATGGGCGGTCGGGAACGCCGGCATCGATGTGGCGTCCTACGGGTTGGACAACCCCGGCTCGGTCCGATTCATCTCCTTCCTCGCGCTCGGGGGCGCCGTCGTGCGCGACGTCGGCTGGTACGCCGTCATCCTGGGTCTGCCGATCTACTTCCCGACCGGGCAGATCGTCGGCAGGCGTTGGAGGTGGCTGCCACGGTCGCTCGCCGTGGTCGTCGTCGCGGGCGTCGTGGACACCCTGGTCGCACCCGGAGCGAATCTCCGGCTCGACGGGTGGACCAACCCGATGGCCCTGCCCAGCTCGCTCGGGTTCGTGGATGCCGTCGCTTCGTTGCTGAGCCTTCCCTTCGCCCTGGTGGTCGCGGGTGGTGCGGTCTCGCAGCTGCGACGACGCTGGAAGGAGGGAACCGATCTCGAGCGGCAGCAGGTTCGTTTCGTGGCGATGGTGGCGGGGATCCCGGTGCTGGCGGGACCGCTGTCCTTCATCCCCGGCGCCCCTTCCAATCTGTTCGCGATCGCGGTGCTCCCGCTTCCGGTCGCCGTGGGCTACGCCGTGCTCGCGCGTGGACTGTACGACCTTCGGACCGCCGCCAACCGCACGGTCGTGTGGGTCCTGCTGTCTGCCCTCGTCGCCGGCGTCTACGCGCTGGTCATCGTCGGCGTGGGAAGGGTCATCGATCTGGGCACGGCCGCCTGGCTTCCCGCTGCGGCGGTGGGTGTGGTCGCAGTGTCCTTCGCGCCGATGCGCGACGCGCTCCAGCGCAGTGTCGATCGTGTGTTGTTCGGTCGGTGGCAGGAGCCCTACGAGGTACTGGCACGGCTCGGGCAGCGACTGGAGGCCACGGCTGACACCGACCGCCTGCTCCAGGAGGCGACCACGGAGCTGGCCGCACTCGGGCTTCGTGGGGTGAGGATCGAGAATGCTCATGGCCACGTGCTCGCCGAGTCTGCCGTGGGCGGCGGTGACGGAGCGCCCGCGCCGGACGACGAGATTCCGCTGCTCGTGTACGCGGAACGTGTCGGCACCTTGCGTTACCGCCAGCCGGCCACTCGCCTCCGCCCCGCCGACCGGCGGCTCCTGGAAGATCTCGCCGTCCATCTCGGCGGTGTGCTGCTCGACCGTCGCCTCACCGAGGAGCTCCAGTGGGCACTGGAGCGCGCCGTCCTGGCACGCGAGGAGGAGCGGCGGCGGCTACGGCGCGACCTCCACGACGGCCTGGGCCCCGCGCTTGCGGGCCACTTGCTGCGCCTGGACGTGATCGCCCGCGAGGTCGACCCCGGAAGCCATGCCGACGAGCTCGTCAGGGCACTGCGTGCGGACTTGCGCACGACCGTTCTCGACGTACGGCGTGTGGTCGAGGGATTGCGTCCACCTGCGCTCGACGAGCTGGGTCTGCCCGGTGCGGTCGAGCAGTCTGTGCATCGACTCACCACCGGGACCGGGTTGCGCGTCGAGCTCGAGATCTCGCCGTTGCCGGCCCTACCGGCGGCAGCAGAGGTGGCGGCGTACCGGATCGTCACCGAGGCTGTCACCAACGTCGTCCGGCACGCGGACGCCCGTGCCTGCCGCGTCACCCTCGAGCCCGGCCCGGGGATCCTCCGGCTGGTTGTCGAGGACGACGGCTGCGGCATACAGCTAGCGCGGTCGGTGGGGAACGGACTGCACACCATGCGCGAGCGTGCAGAGGAGCTGCGGGGAACTCTGGACATCACGTCCGACGACGGCACGCGAGTGTGCGCCGAGCTGCCCGCTGCGATGCTGGAACGCGAGTTCGCCAGTGAGAAACCGCGGATGATGGAAGGCGTGGTCGGGCCATGAGCGTGCGCGTGTTGGTTGTCGACGACCACCCGGTGTTTCGCGACGGGCTGGCTGCGTCCCTTGCCGCACTCCCGGAAATCGAGGTCGTCGGTCGTGCCGCTGACGGGCCCCAGGCGGTCGAACTGGCTGGCACCGGGGAGGTCGACGTGGTGCTCATGGACTTGAACCTCCCGTCGATGTCGGGAATCGAGGCGACGGCCATGACCTGTGCGCTCCGCGATCCGCCCGCCGTTCTCGTCGTGACCATGGTGGAAGACGACGACACCGTGCTGGCCGCGATGCGCGCGGGCGCCCGCGGGTACGTCCTCAAAGGCTCCACCGGGGAGGAGATCGCCGCTGCCGTGACAACCGTCGCCTCAGGCGGCGCTGTCTTCGGGCCCGGCGTGGCGGTGCGACTGCTGGAGGTGGCCACACGGGCGGACCGTTCACGACCCGGCCCTCCCTCGCCGTTCGCGACCCTCACTGAACGCGAGGCCGACGTCCTCGAGCTCCTGGGCAAGGGTCGGAGCAACCAGCAGATCGCACGCGACCTCGGCTTGAGTGTCAAGACGGTTCAGAACTACGTGTCCCGGATCCTCGACAAGCTCCAGGTGCGCGACCGTACCCAGGCTGCCTTGAAGGTCCGTGACGAACACGGCGCTCCATGACCCGGTCCAGGTGTCCGATGACCAGGGTCTGTCAGTCGGCGGCTTGGTCGGGCTCCGCCTGTGGTGCGCGCATGGCCGCCTGATCTATCCGGGTCCGCATCAGTCCTGGTCAGTCGTCCTCGGTGAGGATCTCCAGCGCGGCCACGGCGTCGATGCGGGGTTGCCCGGACAGGACGGTCCAGGAGATGTCGTCGGGGGTGAGTCGGTTGCGCAGGATCTGGAGCCGGGAGCGGTCGGAGCCGGTGAAGCCCTCGCGCTCGGCGAAGGGGTCGTCGATGCAGGCCAGCAGCACCACGGGCGTCGCGAACATGCCGCTCACGGGCGCGTGAGTCGGTCTTGTACGCGGCGGCCTTCAAGATGAGTGCCCCGAACGGGCCAGGCACCGAGACCGTGGTGACGGTGCCGAGCTCGATCTCCAGCCGCGCGTTGATCGTGCGGCGCAGCCCCTGCGTGCCGCCTTCGATGCGGACCATCTCGCGTCCGGCGAGTCGTTCGGTGACCTTCGGCGCGTGGTGATCGGAGATCAGGACGTCTACGACCTCCTCGGGCCGGTCATCGGCTTCCTCGTCGGATTGGCTGGTGACCAGGTCGATCTTGCTGGTGCCTCTGACGAACCGGTGGGCGGTCTTGTCGCGCGGATCGACGGCGGGGCGCAGTTCGTAGTCGAGGGACCGCAGCGCGGCCGCAGTCTCGGCGGCGACGCCTCGGGAGGTCTCGACGTGCAGGACGATGTCTACGTCGTTGGTGGGCCGCACGACGCCCAAGCCGTGGTGGATGGAGTGGATCTGGACCATCAGCCCGCCGACCAGGGTCCACTTGTCGATGGGCAGCACGGCAGCGATCTCGGCAACGTTCGGCCACGGGTCGGGCCACCCGCCGGGCGCGGCGGCTACGTCGATTGTGGGGCGCTCGATGGGCACAGGCTTACCGTCGTGAGTTCTCGCGGAACAACTCCAACCGGCCGACCAGGACCTGCTCCCCCACGCCGCGCTCGCGGGGGTCAAGGGAGGTGGCGGCGTCGACGGCCGCGAGCGTTCTGTTGAAGGCGGCCAAGTATTTGACGAAGTCAATGTCCATGCCGGTGATGCGCAGAGTGATCGTGCCAGTGGTGTCCTGTCTCAGCCGGTTGCGGCGCACGAGGGCGTGGACATCGTCGGTGTGGATGTAGCCGTCGACGAGGGTGTCGTTCTCGACGAGCCCGATTCGCTTGCGGCCGGGGACGACGAGGTCCTGGCGGATGCGGTCGGTGACCGAACGGTGGCCAGACCAGGTGGTGACGGTCGCTCGGTCGCGCAGCCGAATGGCCAGGTCGGTGGGGTCGGTGATCTCGCGCAGAGTCGCGCGGAGCCGGTAGGTCTGGGTGTCGCCGAGCCCGAGTGGGGCTGCGTTCGAGAGCATCGCGATGGCTCCCCACGCGGTCTGCTCGGCCCAGGAGCGGGTCAGCCCTGTGCCGCGCTCGGCCCGGTGCCGTTCGACAGAGGCTCGGTCGAAGAGGCCGCGCGCCACTCGGGTGATCTGCCCGTTCTCGGCCATCTGCTGGGCGCGACGCTCCGACACCCCGAGGGCAGCCGCGGCCTCGGAGAGCGTCAACATATCGCCCATCGCCATAACAGAATACCGCGCCTTCCCGTAGTTATCTGTAAAGACGATGTGCGGCGAAGACCCCGGGGCTTCTCGCGAAGTCTCAGGTCAGAGGCTCAGTCGCGTGGCCCGGCGAGGTCGACGCGGACATGGTAACGGCGCCGAATCTGGTCGAACGGACCTGCTGGAACGGCGCCATCCCTGCATCCCGAGGGACGCCGATCCGGCTCCGGCTCGCCGACGTGGCCCGCACCTCGGCCGGGCCTTCGACGACACACTGACGTCGGCCGGCGGGTCACCTCCGCTGTGGATGCTGCCCGCGGTGAAGAGCGGCGCGGCCGGGGCCAGCAGCAGATCGCCGACCAACTCGGCATCCGGGGGCCGTCTCTCAGCTCGACGCGCTGCTCCAGCGTCTGCAACAACGCCGGGGTGCGGCGACCCTGCCAGGCCCTGTCACCCCGTGAGGCGGAGGCGGCTCAGCCGGCGCCGTGCAGGTTCTTCGCGGTGCCGGCCGTCGGCACGGCCTCGGGGTCGGGACAGGTGCCGAACAACCGGTCGGCGGTGCCCGACGTGGTCACGGTGAACCAGTAGTGCTCGTTCTTGTAGTGGTGCAGCCGGTGGTTGCGCCACACCGCGCGGAAGGCGCGCGTGCGCGGGCGGTGGTCGGAGTGGATCAGGTAGTGGGTCCACTCGTAGCCGGCCTTGAGCGCGTAGACCGAGACCAGCAGTGACCAGGCGGCGGCTGTGCTCGGGACCGCGAGCAGCGCCACCACGACGTACGTCGGCAGCAGCCACGCGAGCACCTGCCAGGGGATGAACACCAGCGGGAGGTCGCGCGGGTCGGCATGGTGCTCGCGATGCTTGCGCGCGAGCAGCGAGTCGATCTCGACCCGGCCGACCCGGCGGGGGCGCCAGTGCAGGATCCCGACGTGGATCACCCACTCGATCGCCGGGAAGGCGGCGACCAGCCCGGCCGGGATCAGCAGCTCCCACCACGACCCGCCGCCGACGAGCACACGGGCCGCGACCGAGGCGGCCAGGAACGTCGAGATCATCCACGGCGACGGGTGCCGCCAGAACTCCCGCCACACCTCACCGACGGTGAGGCTGCGTCGGCGGCCGCCGGTGATCCGCTCCTCGTCGGCGGCGAGACGCTCGCGAGCGAGCCGGTCGATGTCGCTGTCGGTCATGGGCTCTCCCGAGAGGTGTCGAGGGTGTTCAGGGCGGTGAGCAGGGCATCGGTGCTGGGCCGGAGCACGCGCTCGGCGGCGGCGCGAGCCGTCTCGGGGTCGCCCTCCTCGAGGGCGGCGGTGAGCACGCGGTAGGCGCCGGCGGACTCGCCGGCCCCGATCACGGAGGCGAGGACCGGCAGGGCCGGCTCGTAGGCCGCACTCAGGCTGTTGAACAGCAGCCGGAACGTGATCGAGTCGGCCGCGTCGACGACGAGGTCCCAGTAGGCCAAGGTGTGTCGCTGGCGCTCGACCGGGTCGTCCGTGCCGGCGTACGCCGCGACGGTCGCCGTCAGCTGGGCGACGTGCGCGGCGTCGCGGCGCTCGGCGGCCAGGGCCGCGACGCCCGGTCCGATCAACAGCCGTGCCTCGACCACGCTGCGGACGACGGGCACGTCGATCGAGCCGCCCCGTACCAGCAACGACGGGAGCAGATCGAGGCCGGCGTACCGCCGGAAGTCGCGGACGGTGGTCGCGCCGCCGTGCCGCACCTCGACCAGCCGGGTCTGCGCCATCCGCTGCAGGGCCTCGCGGACCGCCGGCCGGGACACGCCGAGGACCTCGGCCAGCCGCCGCTCGCTGGGGAGTGCCTCGCCGGGGCCCAGGGCACCGGAGACGACCTCGCCGAGCACCTGGTCGAAGACCTCGTCCGGGACCGACCGGCGGGAGACGGGCTGCAGCGGCATGGCTGTCACGCTAGGAATCCGGTTGGTCAGTGGTCAAGTGGTCAGACCACTATCCGGGACGGGGCGCGCCGTAGGCTCCCCGGCGTGAGCGTGCGTGGGGCCGTCGTCGCGGTGCTCGCCTGTGCCGGTCTGGCCGCGGGCTGCACACCACAGCACGCCGCCCCGCCGCACACCCCGGCCCCCGTTGCACCGACCGCGATCCCGCCGTACAACGCGTCGCTGCCGCCCGCGCAGGCTGTGCTGGCACTGGTTCCGCGCGCCGCGACCACGCTCCGGCTCGTCGACCTGGCCGAGATCCGGCGGCAGGTCGGCCTGCCCGAGCTCACCAGCTCCTCGCCGGAGGCGGACCGGGCTGCGTACCGGAACCGTGCGGCGGTCGATGCGCCGCTGCTCGACCGGTCGGTGCTGGCGCCCGCGGACGACCGGTTGCGCGCGTCGTACGGCTTCGGCGTGGACGACGTGGCCTGGGAGGCGCACTTCTCCGGTCACGGCCGGCGCGGGTGGGTGCTCGCGTTCGGGACGCACGTGGACATGCGGGCGGTCGCGCGCGCGGTCCGAGCCCGGATCGCGCCACTGCGGGGTGCCCACGTGGACGTCCGCGACCGCCTCGTCACACGGGGTGCGGCGGCACGCGGGGAGCCGGTCTGGGGGAGCGACCCTGCCTGGGCCCGACTGGTGCCGGGCCCGGGGGAGGCCTTCGTCGTACGTCGGGGCTGTCTGACCGCCCGTGACGCGCGCCGGCATCCGAGGCTCGAGCCGATCTCGGGGTTCGCGCTGACGTTCGGCGACCACGTCGCGACCGTGCGCGTCGACCGGGACCGGACCGATCTGTTCGCACGGGCACGGCTGGGGTGGGGCCGGTTCCGGCGGGTGTTCCGGCATCCCGTGGCCGACCCCACGAGCGGACGGATCGGGTACGACGTACCGCACCCGACCCGCGCGAGCGCCCTGGTGCGCCGAGACGTCCTGCCGTTCGGGGTGTGCGCGCCGCGTTGACGAGCCGGGCCGTAGCCTGACCGCGTGCCGCCCGACGCCTCCGTGTTGCCGGCCAGGCGGGCCCTCGCGCCGCGGTACTGGGGTGCCCATCTGCTGATGGCGCTCGCCGTCCTCGCGTGCGCGCTGCTCGGCCGCTGGCAGCTCGGCGTGTGGCAGGACCATCGCACCGACAACTCCGAGGCCGTCACCCACGAGGAGCCGGTCCCGCTCGACGACGTGCTCGGCAAGGACGCGGCGTTCCCCGGGTCGGGGGTCGGGCGACCGGTCGTGGTCCAGGGCCGATGGGATCCGGCCCACACCGTGTACGTCGCGGACCGGACGCGTGACGGCCGCACGGGGATGTGGGCGGTCACGCCGGTCGTCACCGCGACCGGCTCCGCCATTCCCGTGGTACGCGGCTGGACTCCGAGCCCGGACGACGCGCCGGCGGCACCGCGAGGACCGGCCGGTCTGGTCGGGCTGCTCCAGCCCTCGGAGGACACCGGTGTCCCGGACGGCGACACCCGGGACGACGTGATCCCGGAGCTGAGCGTGACCGAGCTGCTGCCGCGCGCGCCGTACGACCTCTACGGGGGGTACGTCGTCGCCACCGACCGAGCCCTGCCCTCGGGCGGGACGCGGGCGACGGGCATGACCGGCCTGGCCCCGGTCACCGTGGCCCACCTGCCCGGCGCCGACGCGTCGACCGCGCTGCGCAACCTGCTCTACGCGTTCCAGTGGTGGATCTTCGGTGCGTTCGCGATCTTCATGTGGTGGCGCTGGCTCCAGGAGGACGTGCTCGGGCGAAGGTCCTCACCCGGCCCCCGGTAGGTTCGGGTCGTGTCGAAGCTCTTCCCCGCGTACCGCTTCCTGGCCTTCCTCGTCGGCATCCTCCTCGCCTTCTGCTCGCTGGTGGCCATGCCGCTGAAGTATCTGGCCGCCGACGGCACCAGCGCCCAGGAGTTCGGCGAGAAGGCCAGCATCATGTGGGTCGCCCACGGCTGGGTGTTCATCGTGTACGTCGTGGTCTCGTTCCTGCTCTGGCGGCAGACCCGCTGGTCGTTCCCGTTCGCGATGGTGGTCCTGATCTCCGGCCTGGTGCCGCTGGTGATCTTCTACGTCGAGCACGTCGTGACCCGGCGCATCCGGGCGGAGCATCCCGAGCTTGCGCCGACCGGATAGTCCCGATCACCCGGGTCGTCCGCCGGGTCGGATCCGGCCTCGGCGGGACCCCGATGATCGGGACTGTCCCAAGATGGACCCATGACGACGGCGTTCGTGCTCGGGGGCGGGGGTGTGCTGGGCGCTGCCGAAGTGGGGATGCTGCGGGCGTTGTTCGAGGTGGAGGTGACGCCCGACCTGGTGCTGGGGACGAGCGTGGGGGCGTTGAACGGCGCGATGGTGGCCCGCGACCCGACGCCGGCGGTGATCGAACGGCTCACCGACCTGTGGCAGGACGCGAGCACGGCCCGGGCGCTCTCCGACCGCCCGCTGCGGACGGTACGGCGTGCGGTCTCGACCGGGACGCACCTGTACTCCTCGACGTTCATGCAGACGCGGCTGGTGCAGGAGTTCGGGGAGACGACCTTCGAGGACCTGCCGGTGCGGTTCCAGGTGTGCGCGGCCAGCATCGAACGCGCGGCCGAGCACTGGTTCGTCTCGGGTCCGATCGTCGCCGCGATCATGGCCAGCGCCGCCGTCCCCGGACTCCTCCCGCCGGCCGAGGTGGACGGCGAGCACTTCCTCGACGGCGGCATCGTCAACTCGATCCCGCTCGGCCGGGCCATCTCCCTGGGCGCCGACCGCGTCTTCGTGCTCCAGGTCGGCCGGATCGACCGGCCGCTCAAGCCGCCGCAGCGCCCGTGGGAGGTCGCCCGGGTGTCGTTCGAGATCGCCCGGCGACACCGGTTCGCCCGCGAGCTGGCCGAGGTGCCCCATGATGTGGAGGTGCACGTGCTTCCCGCGCGCGGTACCTCGGCTCGGGACGACTCGCTGCTCGCCCACCGCGACTTCTCGCGCGTCCGGACCCGGATCGAGGCCAGCTACGAAGCATCTCGTGACTACCTGGCGGCGCTGACATGAGCCGGCCGTGATCTGGCTGCTCCGGCGCTGCGTGATCGCGCCGGCGATGATCCTGCTGGCGGCCGCGCTCTGGGTGCTGCTGCCGCTGTGGCTGATCGTGGTGGCCGCGCTCGCGCCGGTGCTGCCGGGTCGGTGGCGCCTCCTACGCATCCTCTGGGTCGTGGTCGTCTGGGTCACCGCGGAGTCCCTGCTGCTCGTCGTCCTCTTCGGCTGGTGGCTGGCCTCCGGCTTCGGCCGCCGCATCCGTACGCCGTACTGGGAGGGCGTGCACTACGACCTGGTCCAGGGCCTGATGTACGTCGTGTTCCGCGAGGCACGACGGGTGCTGGCGCTGCGCATCGAGACCGACGGGCCCAGCCCCGACGCCTACCCGGGCAATCCGCTGATCGTGGCCTGCCGGCACGCGGGACCGGGCGACTCGTTCACGCTGATCCATGCGCTCATGCACTGGTACCACCGCGAGCCGCGGGTCGTCCTCAAGGACACCCTCGCCTGGGATCCGTCCGTGGATGTGGTCATGAACCGCATCCCCGCTCGGTTCGTCTCGCCGAGCAAGGGGGGTCAGGACTTCGAGACACAGATCGCCGACCTGGCCCGCGACCTCGACCAGAACGACGCGTTCGTGATCTTCCCGGAGGGCGGCAACTTCACCCCCGAGCGCCGGCGGCGCGGCATCGACCGGCTCCGCAGGCTCGGCCTGGAGCGGATGGCGCGCAGGGCGGAGCAGATGACGCATGTCCTGGCGCCGCGACCGGGTGGACTCCTCGCAGCGCTCGACGCGGCGCCCGAGGCGGACGTCGTCCTGGTCGCGCACACGGGCCTCGACCACATGCTCACCGTGGGCGACGTCTGGCGGGAGCTGCCGACCGACAAGGTGATCGTGATGCGGTGGTGGCACGTGCCGCGCGACGAGATCCCCGCGGGCCGGGAAGCGCAGATCGAGTGGTTGTTCGGCTGGTGGGAGCGGATCGACGCGTGGGTCGACGAGCACCGCCCGCGGGAGCTGGCCCGCCCCCGCGCGAGGCGTCGTACGGCGAAGGTGCAGTAGGCCCGCTAGGACTTGCCGGACTTCTTGGCCGCCGGCTCGTCACCCGGCTCGAGGGCGACCACGTCCGCCGGGTCGTCGGGCGTCGTCACGTCGTGCGACTCCTCGGCGGCGTCGGCGAGGGCCTCGTCCGGACCCGCACCACCCTCGTCGTCGCCCGCGGCCGACGACGCCGCGGCAGCGTCCGCGATCGGCGTCTCGGTGGCACCACCCGACGCGGCCGTGGGAGCCGGCGGCGGGGTCGGGGCGTAGGACGACTGCCAGTTCTCCTGGTCGGCGCTGTCGCGGAGCTTCTTGGCCACGAAGCCGAGCGCCGCCGCGATCCCGGTGACGATCAGGAGCTTGCGCAGGCGGTGCTTCTTCTGGGGCTTCCCGGACAGCTCCGCGGCCTTGGCCGCGGCCAGCTCCTTGCCCTGAGCGGCCTTCTCGGCCGCCAGGTCGGCGGCCAGCGAGGCCTTCTCCGCCGCGAGCGCCGCGCTCTGCGCGATCAGCGGCGTCGCCTTGTCGCGGGCGTCCACGAGCGCCGGACCGGCCTTCGCCTTCGCGTCGGCGAGCACCGGACCCGCCTGTTCCCGCGCGTCGGCGAGGGCGGTCTCGGCCTTGTCCTTGGCGTCGGCGAGGATCGGGCCTGCCTTCTCGACCGCGGCCTCGACATAGTCCGCGGCCTGCTCGATGAGTGTCTTGTTCCGGCGGTTGCGCATGTCCGGCCTTCCCTTCGTCTCGTCCCTATCCCACCACGATCCCCCTCGTACCCAACAGGGCGGCCCCCACCGCGGACCGCCGTACCGGATGCGGTTGTCACGCATGGGAGGATCGACGGTGACAGCACGCGAGACGCGAGAGGCATCCATGGCTGACCAGCAGGCCGTCCTGAAGACCAACCGGGGCGACATCACGATCAACCTGTTCCCGAACCACGCGCCCGAGACCGTCGGCAACTTCGTCGGTCTCGCCGAGGGCACCAAGGAGTACCGCGACGACGCCGGCCGCAGCGGCGAGCGCTACTACGACGGTCTGACCTTCCACCGGGTCATCGACGGCTTCATGCTCCAGGGCGGTTGCCCGCTGGGGACCGGCACCGGCGGCCCCGGATACACCTTCAAGGACGAACCGCACCCGGAGCTCGTCTTCGACCGGCCCTACCTGCTGGCGATGGCCAACGCCGGGCCCGGCACCAACGGCTCCCAGTTCTTCATCACCGTCGCGCCCACGACGTGGCTGAACTTCAAGCACACGATCTTCGGCGAGGTCGCCGACCAGCCGTCGCGTGATGTGGTCGATGCGATCGCGACCACCGAGACCGGTCCCGGCGACCGCCCGGTCGAGCCCGTGGTCATCGAGTCCGTCGAGGTCCTGACGCCCTGAGCACGTCCGACGGGTCCGGACCCGGACCAGCAACGCCGGCGGATGGCTCCGTCGGCGTTCCCACCTGCTACCGGCACCCGGGTCGCGAGACCTACATCCTCTGCCAGCGGTGCGGGAAGGCGATCTGCCCGGACTGCATGACCGACGCCCCGGTCGGCTTCCACTGCCCCGACTGCGTGGCCGAGGCACGTCGTACGACGCGGCAGGCGCGCACGCCGCTCGGCGGCGTCCGGCCGGGCAGCTACGGGCTGGTCTCCAAGATCCTGATCGCCATCAACGCCGCCGTGTGGGCCCTGATCCTGGCCACGGGGGGCAACAACAGCGAGTGGGTGTACCGACTGGCCCTGATCCCGCGGGGTGTCTGCCTGGCCACGGACCACCCGGGCAACCTCTATCCCGGACTGAACAGCTCGACGTTGTGCTCAAAGGCACCCGACGGCGCGTGGGTGGGGGTCGCCGCGGGGGACTGGTGGCAGCCGCTCACGTCGATGTTCACCCACGTCGAGGTGCTCCACATCGGCTTCAACATGCTCGCGCTGTGGATCCTCGGCCCGCAGCTGGAGCTGGTGCTGGGCCGGCTGCGGTTCACGGCGCTGTACCTGTTGTCGGGCCTGGTCGGTTCGGCGGCCGTCTACTGGCTGGGCCCGGAGTACGCCCCCACGCTGGGGGCGTCGGGTGCGATCTTCGGACTGATGGCCGCGCTGCTGGTGGTCGCCCGCAAGGCGCGGGCGGACGTGAGCCAGCTGATGGTGTGGATCGGCATCAACGCCGCGCTCACCTTCTTCGCCTCCGGGATCTCCTGGCAGGGCCATGTCGGCGGCTTCGTCGGCGGGCTGGTGCTCGCCGCGATCCTCGCCTACGCCCCGCGCGAGCGTCGTACGACGTGGCAGGCCGCGGGCTTCGCCGGCGTGGCGATCCTGGTGGCGATCGCGTTCGCGATCCGTACCGCCGGGCTCAGCTGACCACCCGTCGTCCACAGCTGTGGACCGACCTGGGGAGAACTACCACGGTGTGATTATCCCCAGCCGGCTCCACAGCTGGGGAAAGACGGCCGAAACCCCCGGAGTGACGCAGCCGTCTCGCGCGTCGAGGGCCTCATTCCCACTTGGTCGCGAACGAGAACCCGACCGCCATGAAGCAGATGCCCACGACCAGGTTCCACTGGTCCAGGTCGTTGAACACCGCGACCTTGGGCAGGTTCTCGCCGGAGAGCACGTAGAACGTGCAGATCCAGAGCAGCCCGAGGATGAAGCAGGTCAGCATCCCGACCACCACACCGCGGCCGCGGCCGAGCGGGGTCGAGGGATGCGCGGAGATCAGCAGCCCGACGAAGAACAGCCCGAAGCCGACGACGTAGTTCCACTTCTCCATGTCGCCCATGAACGCCGGGCCGCCCGGCTGCTCCGGCGGGATCGCGTTGGGATCGGGGCGGACGGCGACGTAGTAGAACACGATCCAGGCGATGCCGAGGACCATCAGCACCACGGACACGATGAAGCGGGGGCTCACCAGAGGCCCGCGGTCGGGGTCGACGAACGACTGCTTGGCCTTGAGCTTGGCCACGCAGGCCTCCTTCACACGCGACGGCGTCCACGGCGGACGGCGTCCTCCACAGGTCGCGGGCTACCTTAGTCGGCATGGTGACGCGACCCCACCGCAGGCTCGGTGCGCTGCGGTCGCCGGAGGCGCGTGACTCGTCGGAGAGCATGCCGGCCACCGAGGCCCCCGAGGCCACGGAGCCCGGGACGCCGCGGGCGCGCCGTTCGCTGGCCTGGCGGGTGGCCACACCGGTCGTCGGTGTGCTCAGCGGCGCGCTGTTCGTGGTGAGTGCGCACAGCAGCGAGGGCACCGATCTGCGGCCCGGACGGTTCACGGACCTCGCGTCGATGGTGCGGTACGACGCGACGCGCGCCGACCACCTCAAGCAACGGGTGGCCGACCTCCACGACCAGGTCAACCGGCTCAGCTCGTCGGTCGACAACCGTCAGGTCCGCCAGCTGACCCGTCAGGCCGAGCGGATGAAGTCTCCGGCCGGGCTGTCTCCGGTCACCGGGCCGGGCATCACGGTCACGCTGTCGGACGCGCCTGCGAGCACCGGCCAGGACGCCCCCGACACCGTCGACAACCCGAACCTCCTGCTGGTGCACCAGCAGGACATCCAAGCGGTCGTCAACGCGATGTGGAAGGGCGGCGCGCAGGCCGTCACCATCCAGGGGCAGCGGGTGGTGAGCACCACCGGCATCCGCTGCATCGGCAACTCCGTGCAGCTCCAGGGGATCCCGTACAGCCAGCCGTACCGGATCCAGGCCGTCGGCGACGTCACCCGACTGGCCAACGCGATCGCCGACGACCCCTACCTCCAGGTCTACCGCGCCGACGCCGCCGACCCCGACATCGACGTCGGGTGGGACGAGCAGGTCGAGGACAAGATCGTCGCCCCGGCCTACGACGGCCTGACCGACCTGCAGTACGCCCAGGTGCTGCCGCAGGGCGACGCCGGCAGCTGAGTCACCCGCCGACGCCGCACCGCTCAGGTCGCGGGCGACGTCGGCAGGGACGTCGCCGGCGACGTCGGGCCCGAGGTGGGCGGCGAGGTCGGCGGAGAGGTCGGCGTGAAGGTCGACACCGTGATGAAGACCGTCTGCCCCTGGGGCAGCGGCGTGCCCGCCGAGGGCGTCTGCCCGGTGACCGTGCCCTGGGGCTCGGTGGAGCTGTTGTCCGGGCTGGCCTGGGGGTTGAACCCGAGGTCCTTGAGCTTCTGCTCGGCCTGGCCCTGGGTGAGCCCGACCACGTTGGGCACCTTGTGTGGGCCGCGCGAGATGTTGACCGTCACGTCCGAGTCGCGCGCGACCTTCGTGCCCGGCGGTGGGTCGGTGCTGACCACGGTCCCCTTCGGCTGGTCGGAGTCCACCGGCTGGAAGACCGGGTTGAGGTGCGCGCTCTGCAGAGCCGACTGCGCCGCACTCTTCGTCTGCCCGACGATCGCGGGCACCTTCGTGGGGTGCGTGCCGAGCGACAGCGTGTAGGTGACCGTCGTGCCCTTGTCGACGAACTCGTCGGCGGGCGGGTCCTGGTCGATGACGTGGTTGGCCGCGACCTTGGTGCTGTAGGCGTGGTCGGCCGTGCCGACCTGCAGGCCGGCGTCGGTCAGCTTCGCGCGTGCCTGGGCGTCCGACAGCCCGGCCAGCCGCGGCACCTGCACCTGGTCGGTGGGACTGGCGAACATCTTGGGCAGCAGGTACGCCGCGAGGCCCAGCACGATCACGAGCAGGATCGCCAGGAACACCAGCAGACCCGGCCGCGTGCCACGCTCCTCCTCCTCGACCGGCTCCTCCGGCGCAGGCACGGGAGTCACCACCGTGGTCGGGTTCGTCACCGTCGTCGGCGGGTCGACCAACGGCGGAGGCGGCGTGACGTGCACGGGATGGCCGGCGAGGTACCGCTCGATGTCGCCGCGCATCGCGGCCGCCGACTGGTAGCGGTCCTCGACGCGCTTGGCCAGCGACTTCATCACGATCGCGTCGACCTCGGGGGGCAGCTCGGTGTCGTGGTCGGACGGCGGCGCCGCCGGCTCGCGGACGTGCTGGTAGGCGACGGCGACCGGTGAGTCGCCGATGAACGGCGGACGACCGGTCAGCAGCTCGTAGAGCAGGCAGCCGGCGGAGTACACGTCGGACCGCGAGTCGACCGGCTCACCGCGCGCCTGCTCGGGCGAGAGGTACTGCGCGGTGCCGACCACGGCCGCGGTCTGGGTCATCGTGCTGGACGCGTCGGAGATCGCCCGCGCGATGCCGAAGTCCATCACCTTCACGTCTCCGGCCGGCGTGAGCATCACGTTCCCCGGCTTGATGTCGCGGTGGATGATCCCCGCGCGGTGGCTGTAGTCGAGGGCGGAGAGCACGCCGCTGGAGATCTCGAGGGCGCGCTCGGGCAGGATCTTGCGGCCCTCGCGGAGGATGTCACGCAACGTGCGGCCGGCGACGAACTCCATCACGATGTAGGGCTGGGAGATGCCCGAGCCGTCGCTCGCCGGCACCTCACCGGTGTCGTACACGGCGACGATCGCCGGGTGGTTGAGCGACGCAGCGCTCTGCGCCTCGCGGCGGAACCTGGCCTGGAAGGTGACGTCGCTGGCCAGGTCGGTGCGCAGGCGCTTGACCGCGACGGTCCGGCCGAGCCGGGTGTCGGTGCCCTTGCGCACCTCCGCCATGCCGCCGCGACCGAGGAGCTCGCCGAGCGCGTAGCGGCCGCCGATCAGCGGCTGTCCGTCAGATGTGCTGTCGGGACTCACTGGTGGGCCTTCCCGGTCTCGTTGCCGTGCTCGTCGGCGTGCTGGTGACGCGTGTCGTCGTACGTCGTGGGCTCAGCCATGGGGGTTCAGCACCGCTTCCATGACGTCCTTGGCGATCGGGCCGCCGAGGGTGCCGCCGTGGATCTCGTCGGTGGGCTGGTCGACGTGCTGGAGCATCACGCAGACCGCGACCTTCGGCGACTGGGCCGGTGCGAACCCGACGAACCAGGCGTACGGCGGCACCTCGCTGCCGTCGGGGTTCGTCAGCCCGCTCTGGGCGGTCCCGGTCTTGCCGGCGACCTGGATGCCCGGGATCGCGGCCGGCGTCGCCGTGCCGCTCTGCACCGTCGCCACCATCATCTTGGTGACCTCGCTCGCGGTCGAGGACGACGTCGCCTGCGACAGCTGCTCGGGATTGGTGGACTTGAGGGTCTCGAAGCTGGTGGGCGACTGCAGCGAGCTCACGAGGTAGGGCTTCATCACCACCCCGTGGTTGGCGATCCCGGCGGTGACCATCGCCATCTGCAGCGGCGTGGCGGTGACCGAGCCCTGCCCGAAGCCGGACAGCGCCGTACTCGGTGGGTCGAGCCCCGCCGGGTAGCGCGAGGTCGCCTGGGCGGGCAGGTCGTCGAAGTACTGCTGGTTGAACCCGAACCCCTCGGCCTGCTTGTGCATCGCGCTCGCGCCGACCTCCACCGCAAGCGGTGCGAAGGCGGTGTTGCACGAGAACTCCATGGCCTGGATCAACGGGATCTTGGGGCTGCTGCACCCGCTGAGCACGTCGTTGTGCACCACGCTGTGCGACTGCGGAAGCGTGTACGTCGGACCCGCCGGGACCAGCGTGTTCGCGTTGTACCGTCCGGTCTGGACCGCCGCGCTCGCGGTCACCACCTTGAACGTCGAGCCCGGCGCGAGGGTGGTCTGCACCGCGCGGTTCAGCAGCGGCTGGGACCTCAGCTTCGAGAGCCGGCTGGCGTAGGCCGACGCCTTCTTGAAGTCGTGGGTGGCCAGCCGGTTGGGGTTGTACGTCGGCAGCGACACCATCGCCAGGATCTTCCCCGTGCTCGGCTCGATCGCCACCACGGCGCCCTGCACGTCGGACCCGAGCGCGCGCAGCCCGTCGAACGCGGCCTTCTGCGCGGCGGGGTCGATGGTGAGCAGCACGTTGGCGCCCTTGGTGGCGTTGCCGTTGACCAGGTCGACCAGCCGGTTGACGAACAGGCTGTCGTCCTCGCCCGACAGGTAGGAGTTCTGGGTGCGCTCGATGCCGGTCTCGTTGCCGAACGTGTACCACCCGGTGACCGGGGCGTACATGAACGGCTGGGGGTAGACCCGCTGGACCTTGTACTGGTCCTTGGTCTTCACGCTCTCGGCGACCGCGGTGCGACCGACCATGATCGCCCCGCGGTCACGGGAGAACGTCGCGGTGGCCACGCGGCCGTTGCCGACGCGGTTGTTGAGCGCGCTCGCGTGGTAGTACTGCAGATACGTGGCATTCAGCGCCAGCGCCAAGAACAGCAGCAGGCAGAAGATCGAGACGGTCCGGATGGGCTTGTTCATGACAGCCTCACGACCTGGGTCGACTCCATGTCGGCGTCGTCGGGCACGGACAGGTCGGGGAGCGGACGTCGGGCGGCGTCGGAGATGCGCAGCAGGATCGCCACGATCACCCAGTTGGCCACCAGCGACGAGCCGCCGTAGGAGAGGAACGGCGTGGTGAGGCCGGTCAGCGGGATCAGGTGGGTCACCCCGCCGACCACCACGAACACCTGGAGGGCGATCGCTCCACCGAGACCCGTGGCGAGCAGCTTTCCGATGTCGTCGCGGCTGATCAGTGCCGCGCGGAACGCGCGCTCCACGATCAGGCCGTAGAGCACGATCACCGCGATCGACCCGGTGAGCCCGAGCTCCTCACCGATCGCGCCGAAGATGAAGTCGCTCTGGGCGAACGGGATGCGCCAGGGGGAGCCCTGGCCGAGGCCACGACCGATCAGCCCGCCGTAGGCCATCCCGAACATCGTCTCGACGGTCTGCCGGCCCTTGTCGTCGGTGCCGCTGCCGTAGTGGGCCCAGACGTCGGACCACAGCTGGAAGCGCTCGCGCACGTGGGCGATGAACAGGAAGGTCAGGTAGGAGCCGACCACGAAGAGGGTGCCGCCGACGACGAGCCAGCCGGCGCGCTCGGTCGCGACGTACAACATGATCAGGAAGAGGCCGAAGAACAGCAGGCTCGATCCGAGGTCGTGTTGGAAGACCAGGATGCCGAGGCTGACCAGCCACATCGCCAGGATCGGGCCGAGGTCGCGGCCGCGCGGGAGGTCGATCATCGCCACCCGGCGGCCGGCCAGCGCGAGCGCGTCGCGGTGGAGCACGAGGTAGCCGGCGAAGGTGATCACGAGCAGCACCTTGGCGACCTCGCCCGGCTGGAAGCTCATCGAGCCGAGGTGGATCCAGATGCGGGCGCCGTTGACGGTCTTGCCGATGCCCGGCGCCATCGGCAGCAGCAGCAGGACGATCGCGGCCAGACCGCTGGTGTAGGTGAAGCGCTGGAGGACGCGGTGGTCGCGGAGGAGGACCAGGGTGCCGACGAACAACGCCACCCCGATCGTCATCCAGACCAGCTGCTGGCGGGCGAAGTGCGTGTCGAGGGCCAGGTCGAGCCGGTGGATCTCGGCCAGGCCCAGGCCGTTGAGGGCCGCCACGATCGGGAGCAGCACCGGGTCTGCGTACGGCGCGACCAGCCGCACCGTGATGTGGGCGATGACGATCAGCGCGGCCAGCCACCCGCCGTACGAGACGATGTCGGCCGGCACCTTCTCCTTCACACCGAGGCCGACGGCGGCGTACGCGCCGACGCCGACGAGCAGGGCGATGACCAACAGGAACAGCTCGGCCCCCCGCCGTCGGCGGTGGACGAAGTGCATGAGGGCTCCGGACTGCTGCGCCACGTCAGCCACCCCCCGACGGAGGCGTCTGGCTGGCCGCGAGGTGCTCGACGGTGCGCTCGGCCTCGGCCAGGCTGCCGGTGCCGATCCCGGACTGCACGGAGCGGGCGGTGAAGCGGTCGAGCTGGTCGACGTCGACGTTGGTGGTCTCGTAGGCGTGGGACAGGCTGATGCCCGGAATGTCGGCCTGGACGCCGCGGAAGATCGTGACCACGCCGTCCTGCTCGCCGACGTAGTACTGGTGCTGGCTCCAGCTCCACGCCGCGGCGCCGGCCATCCAGGCGATCCCGATGAGTCCGAGCAGGACCAGGCCACGGCGTAGCCACGGGTGGCGGCGGGGGGCCCGGGGTGCGTAGCGGACGGTCTCCGGGTCGGGGTCGATGGCGAACGGGACCCCCGGAGGAAGGTCGTCGGGGATCTCGGCGGCGACCGGCTCCATCTCGCCGGTGTCGCCCGAGCGGTGGCCACGGAAGAACGACGCACCGGCGCGGGGCTTGCGCCTCAGCTCCGCGGCCGAGCCGACCACGATCGGCGCCGACGGCTCGGTGTCCTCGGTGGCGGGCACGACGTCGGCGACGATGCAGGTGACGTTGTCGGTGCTGCCCGCCTCGAGGCTGGCGCGGACCAGCTCGACCGCCGCGAAGTCGGGGGAGCCGGTGGAGAGGATGTCGACGAGGCGGCTGTTGTCCAGGGATCCGGACGCGCCGTCGCTGCAGAGCAGGATCCGGTCGGACTCGGCGAGCTCGACGGTGAACAGGTCGGGGTCGACGTCGTGGACGCCGTCGAGGGCCTTGTGGATCAGGTTGCGGTGGGGGTGGGTCCGGGCGTCCTCCTCGCTGATCCGGCCCTCGTCGATCAGGCTCTGCACGAACGTGTGGTCGGTGGTGAGCTGACTGATCTCGTGGTCGCGGTACAGGTAGGCGCGGCTGTCGCCGACATGGCCCATCGCCAGGCGGGCGCCGTCGAACAGCGCGACGGTGGCGGTCGTGCTGGTGCCGCTGAGCGCGGGCTCCTCGTCCACGAGGTCGCCGATCTTGTCCGACGCGCGGTGCAGGGCACCGGCGACCAGCTCGAGCCGGCGGCGCGCGTCGTTCTCGTCGCCGGGGGGCTCGTCGAGCCGGCGCAGCTGGCCGATCGCGGTGCTGGAGGCGAGGTCGCCCCGGGCGGCGCCGCCGACACCGTCGCACACGGTGAGCAGCCAGGGCCCGGCATAGCCGGAGTCCTGGTTGTCCTTGCGTACGCGCCCGACGTCCGAGATCGCGGCGTACTGCAGTCGGAACGTCACTTGCGCAGCTCCAGGAGGGTCTTGCCGATGCGGACCTGCGTGCCCAGCGTGAGCGTGGTCGGCTGCGTGATGCGCGCACTGCCGATGTAGGTGCCGTTGGTGGAGCCGAGGTCCTCGACGAACCACTGGTCGCCGCTGGAGGCGATGCGGGCGTGCCGGGTGGAGACGTAGTCGTCGTCGAGCCGGATCGCGGCGTCGGCGCCGCGGCCGATCAGGATCGGCGCCTGTGCCAGGTCGGCGCGCTCCCCCTTGTTGGCGCCGTCGACCACCAGCACGTGGGTGGGCGAGCCCTTGCGTGCCTTCTGTTTGGGCTGGCGGCGGGCCTTGGGCGCGGCCGCCTCGCGAGCCGTGGCGGGCATCCGGGCGCCGAACATGTCGGAGCGGACCACCGAGATCGCCGACAGCACGAAGATCCACAGGATCGCCAGGTAGGAGATCTTGATCAGGAACAGCGTGAGCTCAGACATCGGCGTCCTCCTCGACGCGCACCGTCATCGTCGTCCGCCCGATGCGGACCTCCGAACCGTTCTGCAGACCGGTGCTGCTGATGCGATGGCCGTCGACGAGCATGCCGTTGGTGGAGCCGAGGTCCTGCACGGAGATCCTGACGTCGCCGCTCACGGACTCGTTCACCGTGAACTCGACGTGGCGGCGACTCACGCCCGGGTCGTTGATGCGCAGGTCGGCCTCGGTGCCGCGGCCCACGACCAGGCCGGGCGACTGCAGCGGGTGGCGGGTGCCGTTCACCTCGAGGAACGCGCGGGCGCGTCGTACCTGGGTGTGCGTCGCGTTGCTGATCACCGAGGCGTGCGCCTGGCTACGGACCCGGAACCGGCCGATCGTGAGGTCGTCGGCGGTGTCGAACGCGATCGTGACCGGACCGGCGAACACGTAGCTCTGCCGCTCGGCATGCTCCTGCAGCTGCAAGGAGAGCTCCTTGACCAGCGCCGAGTCGTACGGCGAGAGGCGGTCCATGTCGGGCTGCGAGAGCTCCACGTAGAAGTCGTTGGGGACCATCCGGCGCTGCCGGGACAGGATCTGGGTGTTGTTGTCGCACTCACGCTGGAGGGCGGCGGCGATCTCCACCGGCTGCACCGCACTGCGGAACGCGCGGGCGAAGGCCCCGGAGACCAGTGCCTCGAGCCGCTGCTCGAACTTCTGCAGCACGCTCACGCCGCACCTCCTCTCCGCCCCGTGATTGCGTTTCCCGTCGTCCGCTGAGTCGCCAGCCCTCCCGGCCCCGGTGGGACGAGGCCCGTGTCTGGTCGGGTTGCCGCCGATCGTATCGGGGCGGGTGGGGACCTTCCGACACGGCGGAGCCGCGTCGCACGACCGCGGCGAACCGCGCAGCGCGCGCGTCCGCGGGCGGCACCACGCCGGTTTGGGGCCCCCGAACGGGCTGGGATAGCCTTGGCGCGCTTCTGGCGCGAGTGGCGGAACAGGCAGACGCGCACGGTTCAGGTCCGTGTGCCCGAAAGGGCGTGGGGGTTCAACTCCCCCCTCGCGCACCAGCAATGACGACCGGCTTCCCGGGTCGTGCGCCCGGCAGATGCCAAGCAGAGGTCGGGCAAATGCGAGGCGCCCTCGCTCGTGGCAACGAGCGAGGGCAGTGGCGCCGGCTCCCGTCCCCCCGGTCGGTCGCGGACCCCCCGCAGTCCGCTTGTCCCCCAGGCGAGCGGGCTGCTCCCGAGGATCGATCCGTGGATCGCGCCTCGATGGTGATGAAACGACTGAATCCGTCGCTCATGACGCGAATACCTACGAATTTTCCAGGATTCGTCCGAAACGGCGGACGAGTGCGCTGCGCCACTGCGGTCGACGGTGCCGGGTCCGCCGTGAGGCCGGTCCACGCTCGGCGCACGAAGTGAGGCGCCCCCGCTCGACGCGCGAGCGGGGGCCGTGGCGCCTGCCGTCCCCCCGGGCGGAAGCGGACCTCCATCAGCCCGGACATCCCCCCGGTTGTTCAGGCTGGCTTTGTGGATCCGATCCAAGATCGCGACCACTGAGAGAATTCAACGACAGATCTTCCGGCCGTGGAAGACCTTGCCCGAAAGTTTTCCGGGACTTGCCTGAGGGCTGGCAAACGCCGTCCGGGTGAGGGCTACACCGCTCCCGCGAGGCGCTCGCGCAGCCACGTGGTCGTCGGCCCGATCGGCCAGGTGGCGACCTCGGAGCAGGCGATGACCGGCTGGACGCCCCGGATCGCGCTGGTGGCGCACACTTCGGTGGCCCGGGCCAGCTCGGCGAGGGCCACGGGTCGCTCGGCCGCCGCGGCGTCGTGCCGGCGGAGCGCGGCGAGCACCCGCGCCCGCGTTGTCCCCGGCAGGATCCGTCCGTCCAGCGGTGGTGTCACGACGACTCCGTCGACCACGAGGAAGACGTTCGCGGCGCCGCACTCGAGGAGTCCGCCCGAGTCGTCGACCAGGAGCACGTCGTCCGCGTCGCCGGGATCGGCCAGGAGCCGCCGGTCGACCCACTTGTGCCGGCCGAGTCCGCCGGCGACCCGGCGCGGCGTCAGCGTGCGTGGGTCGAGGCCGGGCTCCTCGATGCGCCTGGCGTCGATCAGCCACTCGCCGCCCACCGGGTCGTACGACGTGCGCACCCGCGCCGTCCCCAGGGGCTCGGCGTCGGCCCGGATGCGACCCGACAGCGCGACCGCGTCGACCGGCACGTCGTAGAGCTCGCGTACCGACCCGGCGAGCCGGTCGACGTGTGACTCGAGGTCGACCGCGCGGCCCCCGCGGACCAGCAGTGTGTCGAAGACTCCGAGGGCCGGATCGGGAAGGTCGTCGGCGTCGCCCACGACCCCGCAGCCTAGGGCCGATCGCGGGGGGCGGCCCGTCATACTGGCGCGCATGGCACAGCGGCGGGACGGCGTCCGGTGGAGCCGGGTGATCCTGGTGGCCGTCGTCCTCGCGGTGATCAACGTGCCCTACGTGCTGCACGAGTGGGCACTGCACCGCGCGTCGACCGAGGGTGTGCTCGTCACCGCCACCGTGGTCGGGGTCGGCCGGGCCGGGGACGACGCGGACATCGCGTTCCGGCTGCCCGCGTCCGTCGACGCCGGGCAGACCGTGCGCCGGGTGAAGGTGATCGGCTCCGTCGGGGTCGAGGCCGCACGAACCAAGCAGCTCGAGGTCCGGGTCCTGAAGGGACATCCGTCGGTGTTCCACGTCGACGGTCAGGTGCGCAGCCACACCGCCCTGTACGTCGTCCTCTTCGCGGACCTGTTCGTGGCCGGCATGCTGCTCCTGAGCTGGCGGCTCGGCGGGCGCATCCGCCGGCCCACCCTGGTGGGCATCGCCGTCGAGGACGTCCGCGGCGGCGAGGAGGGCTCGCTGCTCGACAAGCAGGACGACGGCACCTACCTGGTCAACGGCCAGGTCGCCAGCACCGGACCGTCGTCGCTCCTCCTCAGCCTGCGCGACCGTGACGTCGAGGTCCACCTGCGCGACCACGAGAACCCGATCGCTGTCGGTGAGCGGGCGACGGTGCGCGTCCAGCTGGTGGGTTGATGCTGCAGAAGGTCATCGACATCCTGCTCGGGGTACCACCGGGCATGGCGCTGCTGATCATTGCCGCCCTGGTGTTCGGCGAGGCCGCGCTGTTCTTCGGCTTCGTGCTGCCCGGGGAGACGGCGGTGGTGTACGGCGGTGTGCTCGCGGCCGCCGGGAAGGTCCCGGTCGCGCTGGTCCTCGCCGTCGTGCTCGTGGCGGCGGTGGTCGGCGACAGCGTCGGCTTCGAGATCGGACGCAGGCTCGGGCCGCGGCTCGTCCGCGCGCCGGTGCTCCGCAACCATCCCGTCCGGCTCGAGGAGGCCCAGGCCTATCTGCGACGACGAGGCGGGCGGGCGGTCGTGATGGGTCGCTTCACGGCGTTCCTGCGTGCGGTGATGCCGAGCCTGGCCGGGGCCAGCCGGATGGAGTACCGCCGCTTCCTGGTGTTCAACGTGATCGGCGGTGTGATCTGGGGCGGCGCCTGCGTGCTGCTCGGCTACTTCGCCGCCCACTCCGTCAGCACGATCAGCCACGCGCTCGGGGTGACCAGCGGCGTGATCGTCGTCGTCATCGCCGGCGGGCTGCTCTGGGCGTGGCACCGGCGTACCCGCGATGGCTGACCCCGCCACCGGCACGCGCGGCTGGCAGGGCTGGCGCACCGTCCTCTGGCTGGGCGTGGTCAGCCTCCTGGTCGACATGGTCTACGAGGGTGCCCGGTCGATCACCGGCCCGTTCCTGGCCTCGCTCGGAGCCTCGGCGCTGCTGGTCGGGCTCGTGACCGGTGCGGGGGAGGCCGCGGCACTGGGCTTCCGGGTGTTCTCCGGTCCGGCGGCCGACCGCTCCGGCCGGTACTGGCGATGGATGGTGATCGGCTACGCCCTCACGGCCGTGTGCGTCCCGCTGATGGCACTCGCTCCGGCGCTGGGTGCCGCCGGACTCGCGTTCGCGGCGGCGATGGTCCTGCTCGAGCGGACCGGCAAGGCGATCCGCAGCCCGGCCAAGTCCGTGCTGCTCGCGGGGGCGGCCAGCAGCGTCGGTCGCGGACGGGGCTTCGGCGTGCACAAGGCCCTGGACCAGACCGGCGCGTTCCTCGGACCCCTGCTGGTCGCGGGCGTCGTCGCGGTCACCACCCACCAGTGGGCCGGACTGCTGGTGCTGGCGGTGCCGGGATTCGTGGCGCTCGGCGTACTGGCCTGGATGCACCAGTACGTCGGAGACCCTCGGCACGAGCACGTCCCGGCCGGCACGCCCCTGGTGGCGCTGCCGGGCACCTTCTACGTGTACGCCGTGGCCTGCGCGCTGACGACGGTCGGCCTGATGACGTTCGGGGTCATCTCGTTCCACCTCGTGCACGAGCACCTCGTCACGGCCGCTGTCGTCCCGATCGTCTACGCGGCGGCGATGGGGGCGGACGCCCTGGCCTCGCTCGGCACCGGGTTCGCCTACGACCACATCGGCGGCGGCACCCTGCTGCTGCTCCCCTTGGTGGTGGCGCTCGTGCCGGCGCTGGTGTTCACCGATCGGGTCGGGCTCGCCGTCACGGGGGTGCTGCTCTGGGGGGCGGCGACGGGGGTGCAGGACTCGACCGTCAAGGCGTTGATCGCCGACCTGGTGCCCGCGGCGCGACTGGCCACGGCGTACGGCGCCTTCGCGGCGTTCCAGGCCGTGGCCGCGCTCGCCGGCGGCGCCATCGCCGGGTGGCTGTACGACGCGCAACGGACCGCGCTGGTCGCCGGGATCGCGGTGGCCCAGGCCGTGGCGCTGGCGCTGCTCCTCGGCGTCGTCATCCGACCGCGGCACGGCGACAAGGGGCTGACACGTCCCGGCTAGGGTGAGGAGCATGTCGGCCACCCCGTCGTCGTACTCCATCACGATGCGGCTGCACACCGCTCCCGACCACGGGGTCGTCGGGGCCGTGGCCACCGCGATCGCTGCCGCCGGCGGGATCGTCACCGCGATCGACGTCGCCGACTCCAGCCACGACCGGCTCGTCGTCGACGTCACCTGCTCGGCGGCCGACGCGGACCACGCCGAGGTCCTCGTCGACGCGGTCCGCCAGGTCGAGGGTGTCGAGGTGCACAAGGTCAGCGACCGGACCTTCCTGCTCCACATCGGCGGCAAGATCGAGGTGACCTCGAAGGTCCCGCTGCGCACCCGCGACGACCTGTCCATGGCCTACACGCCGGGTGTCGGCCGGGTCAGCCTGGCCCTGGCCGAGCACCCCGAGGACGTGCCGCGGCTGACCATCAAGGGCAACAGCGTCGCGGTCGTGACCGACGGCTCCGCGGTGCTCGGGCTCGGGAACATCGGGCCGGGTGCCGCGCTGCCCGTGATGGAGGGCAAGGCAGCGCTGTTCAAGCG
>DATAOY010000068.1:0-83074 GCA_036265495.1 Nocardioides sp.
TGCTCAGCACGCCGGCCGCGTGTTCCGCCACCTCGCCCTCGGCGAGCACCCCCACCGCCGCGGCGGGTACGTCGTACTGCTCGATGAGGGCGGGCAGGTGCTCGGCGATCCACTCCGACACCTGGCTCAGGTTGGTCATGCTCGGATGGTAGGCCCGCGCGGGGGCGGCTCGGGTGGGTCAGGTTCTCGCGGCGGGGCGCCGGGGGAGGGCGATCTCGAACGCGGCCGGCGCATCGCCCGAGGGCGGGTGGTAGGTGACGTCCCCGCCGTGGCGCTGCGCGATCTCTCGGACCAGGTAGAGCCCGAGGCCGGTCCCCCCGGAGTCCCCGGTGACCGCAAACCGCTCGAACAGGCGCGGCTCCAGCTCCGACGAGACGCCGGGACCGGCGTCTGTGACCCGGATGCACACGTGATCGGTTGCCGTGCCGATCAGTCCGATCGGCGGGCGGCCGTGCCGGACCGCGTTGTCGAGCAGGTTGTCGAGGGCCTGCGCCAGCCGCCCCGGGTCGGCGAGGAACACGGCCTCGTCCGGCACCACGGTGACGATCTCGACGTCGGTCCCGGCCGCCTGCACTCGGGCGGCGGCACTGAGCAGGGCGTCGGTGAGCGACACCTCCTCGAGCCGTTGCGGCAGCGTGTCGCCGGTCGATCGGGAGGCCTGGGCAAGGTCGGCGGCCAGGCGGCGCAGGCGATCCGCGCTGCTCCGGACGCCGTAGAGGAGCTCGTCGCGTTCCTCGGGTGACATCACGTCCCACGTGGCGAGCAGCGCGCCGGCGGAGCCGTCGATGACGGCCGTGGGGTTGCGCAGCTCATGGGCCGTCACCGCGAGCAGGTGGACCCGCTGCTCGATGAACCTCCGCCGCTCCTCCTCGTGCTCGCGCTGCTGGGTCTGGTCGCGAGTGACCTTGGCGTACCCGACGTGGTGACCGGTGTCGTCGAACACCGGGGTGATCACGACGCTCGCCCAGAACCGACTGCCGTCCTTGCGGACCCGCCATCCCTCCTCGGTGAAGCTGCCCTGCAACAGGGCCATCTCGAGGTTCTGCTCCGGGTGCCGCGACTCCTGCTCCTCGGGCAGGTAGAAGACCCGGAAGTGCCGGCCCACGATCTCGCTGGCGAGGTAGCCCTTGATCCGATGCGCTCCGGAGTTCCAGCTCACCACGGTGCCGTCGACGGCGAGCATGAAGATGGCGTACTCGCCGACGACCGTCACCAGGCGCCGGAAGTTCTCCTCGCTGCGCCGCAGGTCGCTCTCGACCGCGCGCTGGGCGGTGACGTCCTGGACCTGCGCGAACACGTAGAGCACGTGCTGCCGAGTGTCACGGATCGGAGCGAGGGTGACCCTGACGATCCGGGAGGTCTCCTGTCCGAGCGGTGCCGGGAGGTCGTGCTCGAACGACGTGAGGTCCTCGCCCAAGGTCGAGATGTCCTCGAGGCGGCGGTCCAGCTCGTCCCCCTGCCCGACGGTCAGGCGACCGTAGTCCACACCGACGAGGTCGTCGGGGCTGCACGACATCAGTGCGGCGAGCGCGCGGTTGGCGCGGACGATGGTGCCGCTGGAGGTCAGCGTGGCCATCCCGAGCTCCGCACGGTCGAACAGCTCGCGGAACTGCTGGACGTGCTCGGACAGCACAGCCTGCTCCTGCGGCCGCGCGGGGTGCTCCGGTACGACGCGCGGTCGCTGGCCCGCGGACGGGGGCCCAGCACCCTCGAGGGCCTGCATCAGACGGTCCGGGAGGTCGTCGAGATGCAGAGACTTCTCGATGAAGTCGGCGGCACCCAGCTCCCGCGCCCGCGCCACCAGACCCGGCTCCTCGAACCCGGTGAACATGACCACCTTGGTGTCGGGGCTGAGCGCCAGAATGGCCGGCAGCGCCTCGATCCCGTCCACCTTCGGCATCGACGTGTCCAGCAGCAGGAGTGCCGGCTCGTGGCGGAAGGCCAGCAGGATCGCCTCGTCGCCGTCGCCCCCCTCGCCGACGACGTCGAACCCGGAGGACAGCAGCAGCCGACGCACGACCGCGCGGACCTCCTTCGAGTCGTCGACAAGGACGACCGAGGGTTTCGTACCGCCGGAGGCTACGGGCACACCCCCACAGTGCCCCATCTGCACCCGCTCATGTTCGCCGTGGCCGCCGAATCGCTCAGGAGTCGGGGCAGAGGGACGCCAGCTGGGCGGGCTCGATCACCGGGCCGGGAAGCTGGTCGGCGGCGCGTGAGCGCCCGAGGTTCCACTCCAGCCAGTCGTCCGCGGCCGCGGTCCGGTCGGCCAGGGCGCATCGGCGCTGGTCCGGGGGGAGCGTGGCCAGTACGGGTACGGCGTCGTCGGAGAGGCTGCGGAGGTAGGTCCAGTCGACCCTGCCCGTGTCGGCGTACCGGTCGAGGTTGTGCCGCGCGATCCATGCATCGGGGTTGATCGCGGCCAGGCCCAGCAGGGCCACGACACCGCTGACCAGCGCGAACCGTGGGAGCCAGCCGGCGCGGAGACCGATGCCGGCGGCGAGGATCGCCAGCACCAGCAGACCCAGCCACCCCTCGAACACGTCGACGAGGAGGCGGAGCTGGGTGAAGCCGTAGGCGTCCTGGTAGAGCTCCATCCGGTGCAGCGCGGAGGCGACGACGACCAGCGTCTGCAGGCACAGGAGGCCGAGCGCCGCACGCATCCAGAGACGGTCGGTCGGGTCGTCCCGGCGCACCTTCCGGGCGGCGGCCCAGATCACCAGCAGCGTGAGCGCCGTGGCGACGGTGAGCTGGCCGAAGCCCTGGTGGACGTAGTCGGCGTAGGTCAGGCCCGTCGTGCGCCGGAGGTAGTCGTGGCCGCCGAAGATCACCGCGGCCTGCGCGACCAGGAAGGCCAGGAACACGACGTTGACCACGACGACCGGCGCCAGCCACTCGAACCGGTGCTCGACCGGCCGAACGTCGACGCCGGACCGGTCGACCCGAGGTGGGTTGAGCGCGAGGTACGACGCCGCCAGGACGACGCCGCCGACGGCCAGGGCGAGGAACACCCGGATCACGAAGGAGCCGAGGGAGAGGTCCGGCAGCACGGTCCTCGACCACTCGGCGAGGAGCGCGTCGGCGGAGACGAACAGGGCGCCGAAGACGATCAGACCGAGGACCGACCACACCGCCGTGCGCAGCAGCGCGGCCCGGTGCCCGAGGCCGGTGAGTCGGGCCAGCGTGCGGCCGAGCCAGGGCAGCCCGCGCAGTCCGGCGAGCGGCCACGCGAACCCCGACAGCACGAACCCCGCGAGGGTCCTACCCCCGGTCACGCCGCTGACGCAGAGCGCGCCGCCGGCCAGCAGGCACAGGATGACGATCCAGTCCGCGTCGCGGACCACCGTGGTCACGGCGAGCAGGACGCAGAGCCCGGCGCAGGCGAGCGTGAACGGCTCGCCTCGTCGCCTGCCTGCGGCGAGCACCGCACCCCCACACGCGAGCAGCACGACGAACGTGCCCAGGCCGAGGTCGCGGAACGGCAGCACGATCCCGGCGAGCACCCCGACACCGATCGCCGCGAGCAGGATCGGGAGCCGGGCGGGTACGCCGCGGTCGGGCCAGAAGTCCCCGAAGACACCGTCGAGCAGCGACGCTGCCGGTACGGCGACCGGCGCGGCCTGAGGCGCGACCGGCGGCGGAGTGGTGGTCATGGTCTCCTCCTGGACGGCGGGTCGATGGGCGGGACGGTCGGCGGGTTCGAGCGGGAGAGCGACCCGGACCCGGGCACCCCCGCGGCCCGGATCCGGGTCGACGAAGCTGATCGAGCCACCGTGCAGGTCGGTGACCCAACGCGCGATCGCGAGCCCGAGACCGGTGCCCCCGCCACCGTCGTTCGCGGTGAGCGTGCCGAAGGGCTCGAAGGCCCGCTCGCGGTCCGCTCGCGCGACGCCCGGCCCCTGGTCGTGGACCTCCAGGAGGTAGCGGTCGCCGCTCCGGGTCGCGGAGACGGTGACGGATCCGGCTGCGGGGCTGTGCCGTGACGCGTTGTCGAGCAGGTTGGCGACCAGCTGCCGGAGTCGGGCCGGATCGGCGCGTACGACGAGCCCCGCGGGCTCGACGCGCACGTCGTACGCCACGTCCCGGCCGAGCACGCGTGCCTCGGCGACAGCGTCGTCGAGCAGCGGGCGGACCGACACGGGCTCGGGGGTCAGCGGCGCATGGCCTGCGTCGACGCGAGCGAGGTCGAGGAGATCATCGACAAGATGGCTTGTCCTTTCGGCCTGATGGAGCGCTGCCGTCAACGACTCCGGGTCGCGTGGCGCGACACCGTCGACGAGGTTCTCGAGGACCGCGCACAGGGCGGCGAGCGGCGTTCGCAGCTCGTGGCTGACGTTTGCGACCAGCTCGCGGCGCTGACGGTCGACCTGGTTGAGATCGCGGGCCATGGTGTTGAAGGCCCTGGCCAGGTCGCCCACCTCGTCGCGGGAGGTGTCGGTGACACGTACGGCGTAGTCGCCGGTCGCCATCCGTCCAGCGGCGGCCGTCATCTGCCGGAGCGGCGAGATCATGCCGACGGCGAGCAACTGCGTGACCGCGAGGGCGAGCGCGATCGTGACCGGGATGCTGAGCCACACCGGCACGCCGCCGAGGCGGCCGAGGCTCGCCACCACGGCGGCGGCGGTGACGCTGGCGACCACGAGTAGTCCGAGCTTGACCTTCAGGGAGCCCACTGGCGCCAACGGCTGCGCGGTCACGGTCGACTCGGTGTCTCGAGGGCGTACCCGACGCCGTGCACCGTCCGGATGAGGTCGCCGCCGAGCTTGGCGCGCAGACCCTTGACGTGACTGTCGACCGCGCGGGTGCCTGAGGCATCGGGCCAGTCCCAGACGTCGGCCATCAGCCGCTCACGAGTGACGACCGCGCCCGGCGACGAGGCGAGGCAGACCAGCAGGTCGAACTCCGTCGGCGTGAGCCGGACCTCCTCGTCGCCGTGCCACACGCGACGCGCGGCGGCGTCCACGCGCAGGTCGCCCAGCTCGAGGGCACGGCGCCCCAGCATCTCCGAGGCGCGCTCGACCCGGCGTAGCAGCGCGCCGACCCGGGCAACCAGCTCGCGCATCCGGAAGGGCTTGGTCAGGTAGTCGTCGGCACCGACACCGAGACCGATCAGGACGTCGGCCTCCTCGACACGGGCCGTGAGCATCAGCACCGGCACGGGTCGGTCGGCCTGGATCCGCCGGCAGACCTCGTGGCCGTCGAAGCCGGGGAGCATCACGTCGAGGACGACCACGTCCGGACCGTGCTCGCCGTACGCCGCCACGGCGCCGGGTCCGTCGTACGCGCGCACCACGTCGTACCCCTCGGCGGCCAGGCGGTCGGAGACCGCCTGGTTGATCACCGGGTCGTCCTCGACGACGAGGACGCGACGGCTCGGGCGGGTCATGCTCGAAGGCTACGAGCGCGACCGCCGGGAAGGCGGGACAACATGTGGAGGTTCTGTGCAGGTCGGCGTTCCACACCCGGAGCCGGCTCACCGAGTGGGCACGTCACGCGACGCTCGTGCGTCCGACGCCGTCGGACGGAACCCGCGTCAGCCGCCCCGGTTCGCCGGACCCTTCCGGTTCGCCGCGACGAGGACGGCCACGCCGACGAGGGCGATGACCGGCCCGAGGACCGCCCACAGGGTCTTCCCGCTCATGCCCGACCCGCCGAGCACGTCGATGCCCTGCAGGAAGAACACGACGCCGAAGATCACCAGGACGGCACCGACCGCCAGCAGCGTTGGACGGGTCACCCTGCCACGGTACGTCGTACCGCCACAGGCGCCTGCCTCACAGCTGCTGCGCGAGCCCCACCACGTGTCCCTGCGGGTCGGCGATCAGCGCGAACCGGACACCCGGGACCGTCACCGGCTCCTGGACGATGCGGCCGCCGAGGCGGGTCGCGTCCGCGATGCTCGCGGCCATGTCGTCGACGCCCACGAAGAACGTGACGAGGTCACCGTCGCCCTGGAGCGGGCTGATCGCGGTGTACAGCGCGTCCGGGACGCCGGTGTCGACGAAGGTGTAGCCCGGGAAGGCGCCCTCCGTGGGGTAGGTCCAGCCGAACAGCTCGCCGAAGAACGAGCGCGTGGCGTCCGGGTCGCTGGAACGGATCTCTGCATGGACGACGGGGTGGGCCATGTCGGGCCTCCTGCTCTGTGGCCACCCGGGGCGGGCCGGCCTCCTGCCCAGATGACGCGCCAGCACCACCGGAATCGACGGGACGCTGGTTTCGAGCGCCCCTCGCGACGGCCCCCGGCGGGCCTCGTCGACCAACGGGGGGCCTTGTCGAAACGCGGCCGGCTCGTTCGACGTACGGGGAGCACCGCACCGACCGGGTGCGGACCAGACCGAGGAGAACCCCGATGACCACCACCCACCTCCGCCAGTCCGCCGTCCGCACGCAGCCGGGCCGGGCGTCGCGTCCCGGCGTACGTCGCGTCCTGACCGGATCCATCGGTGCGGCGGCCGCCGGCGCCGCCGTGCTGCTCGGTTACGGGGCGCTCGCGGTCGCCGTCCACGGCCCGATGCAGGCCGGCGACCCGGGTGCGTCCGAGGCCGCACCGATCAACGCGGCGAGCTTCGCCATCGGGGTCGTCTTCTCGTCGTTCTTCGCGGTCCTGATCGCCCTCGCCCTCGCGCGCTGGGCGGCTCGGCCGGCCCGGGCCTTCCGGCGGACCGCGATCGTGCTGACCGTCGTCTCGCTGGTCGCTCCCCTGGCCGCCTCCCACACCGACGAGGCGACCCGGCTGCTGCTCGCCGGTGGCCACGTCGTGGCCGCGCTGGTCGTGATCCCCCTGATCGTGCGGGCGCTGCGTCCGCCCGAGATCTCGTGACTGGCGGCTCAGCCAAGTCGCTCGGCGAGCGGGACGGATCCGAAGACGCCCGGCAGCCCGCCGGTGTGGAGGAACACCGTCCGCTCGCCCGCGCGCACGTCACCGTCGCGGACCGCGGCCACCAGGCCCGCGAGGGCGCGGCCGGTGTACACCGGGTCGAGCACGATCCCCTCGCGTCGTGCCGCCAGCAGCAGGGCCTCGGCGACCGGCTCCGGCAGCGTGCCGTACCCGTCTCCGACCAGATCTCCGCGGAGCCGGAGACCCTTGGCGTCGCCACCCAGACCCTCGATCAGCCGTGCGGTGCGCTCGCGCGGGTCGGCCGTCGCCCCGGTGTCGACGGCGAGGACCCGCGCCGTGCCGAGCGCCGCCACGAGCCCGGCCGTCGTCCCGCCGGAGCCGAGGGCGACCACGACGTGGCGCACGTCCGGGACCTGCCCCAGGAGCTCCCGGCCGGCCTCCACATAGCCCTGCGCGCCGGCCACGCTCGAGCCGCCGTAGGGGACCTGGTACGCCGGCGTCCCGATCGCCTCGAGGGCCGCGACCCGATCCGTGGCCACCTGCTCGAGGGCCTCGTGCGGCACGTCGCCGGCCCACACCAGTCGGGCCCCGAGCATGCGGTCCAGGAGCAGGTTGCCCGACACCCGTACAGCTTCGGTGCCGGCCAGCACGAGCTCGACGTCCAACCCGAGCCGGGCGCCGGCGGCCGCGGTGAGCCGGGCGTGGTTGCTCTGCGCAGCGCCCGTGGTCACCAGGACGCGCGCTCCGCGGTCGAGCGCCTCCGCACACGTGTACGCGAGCTTGCGGACCTTGTTGCCGCCACCGCCGAGACCGAGCAGGTCGTCGCGCTTGACCCACAGGTCGTCGGGCTCGAGCCCGAGCGACTCCGCCAACCGGGGCGCGGGCTCGACGGGGGTGGGCAGGGTGGCCAGGACCAGGGGCTGCATGAGGTGCATCCTCCCCCGCGGCGGCACGGGGTACCCCCCCTTGATCGTCGAGGCACTCCGTACGACGCTCGAGTGACCCCGTCGCACGGAGGAAGAGGTGGAGCGATGACAGAGCGAGAGCCCGTCGAGACGACCAACCTGGACCAGTACGGCGACACCGCACTGCAGTGGAGCCGGGCGCGCGACGCGCTCGCGGCCAAGAGGGACGAGGTGTACCCGTCGTTCTTCCTCGGGACCGTCACGCCCGAGGGCAGGCCGCACGCCGCCGGGGTCGGCGCCGTCTGGCACGACGGCGACGTGTACGTCGTCGCCGGACCCGGGACGCGCAAGGCGCGCAACCTCGAGGCCAACCCCGGGTGCACCGTCTCGGTCTCGCTGCCAGGCATGGACCTGGTGCTGGAGGGGGAGGCATCGCGGGTCGTCGACACCGAGACCCTCGAGCGACTCGCGGCGGTCTACCGCGACGCAGGCTGGCCGGCCCGGGTCGAGGGCGACGCCTTCACCGCGCCGTACACGGCCCCCAGCGGCGGACCCCCGCCCTGGAACCTGTACCGGATCAACATCCACACCGCCTTCGGCGTCGCGAGCGCCGAGCCGTCGGGGGCGACCCGCTGGCGGTTCACCGGCTGACCGCTGCGCCGGGCCGGGTTTCCGCCCGAGGCAGCGAATCGCCGCCCGACCTCGTACACTGGTGGCATCGGCACCGGCGGGTGGCCGACCGATCCGGTCCTCCACTCAGCAGCCGGGTGTCCGCCGTCCAGGCGCGACACGGCCGAGGGGGCTCGATCCGCGAACGGATGGGGCTGTCGAGATCAGACCCGCCAGGAGACGGCGGTTCGCCGCGAGGGGGGCCACCGGCCCGCCGGCGGCAGGGATTCGCGCTTGAGGAAGAGAGCGGCTGGTTGGCCACACAGCGTCGAGGCCGGTCCGGGGGCACCCGGACGGGTCAGCGATCGGGAAATCGGGTCCGGAACCGCGACAACGAGGGCATCATCCCGGTGCTCGCGATGGCGGTCCGCGAGGTCGAGCGCGCGGTCGCCGGACGGCAGCTGACGTCCGGACAGCGCGCGAGGTTCCAGGCCGCGGCGCTGCTCGCCCGCGCCGAGCGGGCCAACGTCCGCAACGACGAGGCGCTCACGCCGGCCCAGCGCGACACCCAGCTCAAGCGGCTCGAGGGGCTGGCCACGATCCTCGCGCAGATCGCCACCCGGGAGCCGTCCCTGTTCTCGCTGCTCCAGGAGGACGCCGAGGTCTCGGACGCGACGCGGCGGCTCGAGCGTGAGATGCAGCGCCAGGCGGGGCTCGAGGTCGAGGACGAGCCGGAGCCCGAGTCGACGTTCTCGAACGCCGTCCGCGACCGGACCGCCCTGCCGCAGTCCGTCGTACAGGCGCAGCTGGCCAACCCCTTCCTGGTGCCCGACTTCAGCCAGACCGCGCCGAAGGTGCACGGCTACCTCGCCGGCTGGGAGCTGATCGAGCCGCTGCTGAACTCCTTCGAGCAAGCAGCGCCGGGTGCGCCGGCGAGCATGGCGCTGCCCGAGCCGCGCCCGATCCTGTTGCCCGACGGCCTCGACCTGATGCCGCACCAGGCGCGCGTGCTCGCGGCGGTGGCCGAGGGGCATCGCACGTTCCTCCTGGCCGATGAGCCCGGCCTCGGAAAGACCGCCCAGGCACTGCTCGCCGCGCAGGCCGTCGACGCCTTCCCGCTGCTGGCGATCGTGCCGAACGTCGTGAAGACCAACTGGGCGCGCGAGGCGCAGATGTGGACGCCGAGCCGCTCGGTCACGGTCGTGCACGGCGACGGCCTGGACGTCGACGGGTTCGCCGACATCGTGGTCGTGAACTACGAGGTGCTCGACCGGCACGTCGGATGGATGGGCGAGCACGGCTTCCGCGGCCTGGTCGTCGACGAGGCGCACTACATCAAGAACAAGAAGTCGCAGCGCTCGCAGAACGTCCTCGAGGTCTCCGACCGCATCCGGCAGCGGGTCGCCCGGCCCCTGCTGATGGCCCTCACCGGGACGCCGTTGATCAACGACATCGACGACTTCCGCGCGATCTGGCAGATGCTCGGCTGGATCGAGGAGAAGAAGCCCGGCATCACCTTGATGGCCGCGCTGGAGCAGACCGGCTTCACACCGGCCGACCACGCGTTCTACCCGGCCGCCCGGCAGGCCGTCGTCGACCTCGGCATCGTCCGCCGCCGCAAGGTCGACGTCGCCGCCGACATCCCCGCCCGTCGCATCGCCGACCTCCCGGTCGAGCTCGAGGGTGCGATGGGTCGTTCGATCCGCGAGGCCGAGCAGCAGCTGGCCACACGACTCGTCGGCCGCTACGAGGCCGCGCTGGAGCACCGGCGGGCGGGCGCCTCGACCCTCGACGAGAACGGCATCGACCGCGAGCTGGTACGCCGCGTGGCCGAGCGCGAGGTGGCCGAGGGGTCGGAGTCCAAGACCGGTGACAACGTCTTCACGATGGTGCGGAAGATCGGACAGGCCAAGGCCGAGCTGGCCACCGACTACGCCGTACAGCTCGCGCGCAGCGCGGGCAAGGTCGTGTTCTTCGCCAAGCACCTCGACGTCATGGACACCGCGGAGGAGATCTTCGGACGGCGTGGCGTCGGTGCGACGTCCATCCGCGGCGACCAGACGCGCAAGGCGCGCGACGAGGCGATCGACTCGTTCGTGAACGACCCCAGCATCCACGTCATCGTCTGCTCGCTGACCGCTGCCGGGGTCGGCATCAACCTCCAGGTGGCCTCGAACGTCGTGCTCGCCGAGCTCTCCTGGACCAACGCGGAGCAGACGCAGGCGATCGACCGGGTCCACCGGATCGGCCAGACGGAGCCGGTCACCGCCTGGCGGATCATCGCCGCCCAGACCATCGACGCGAAGATCGCCGAGCTGATCGACAGCAAGGCCGGGCTCGCCGCTCGGGCGCTCGACGGGGCCGACGAGGAGTCGACCTCGACCGTCGACGTGCAGGTCGAGACCCTGGTCGCGATCCTCACCGAGGCGCTGACGGCCGGCGCCGAGGGCTGAGCCTGGTGCGGCCGATGGAGTCCGCTCTGGTCGCAGACGTGGACGTGCGTCACGTCGAGCACGGCTCGGGGACGCCCGTCCTCGTGCTGCACGGAGCCGGTGTCGACCACCGCGAGCCGGAGGCGTGCTTCGAGCCGATCCTGGCCCGCTACGGCGGGCTGCGGCGGGTCTACCCCGACCTGCCCGGGATGGGCGAGACGCACGCACCCGAGTCGCTGCGGAGTGCCGACGACGTCCTCGACATCCTGCTGGCTCTGGTAGACGTGGTCGCCGGTGACGGGCCGGTCCTGCTGGTGGGCCACTCGGCCGGCGCCTACTACGCGCAGGCCATCGCGGCTCGACGACCCATCCACGTGGCCGGGCTCGCCCTGGTCTGCCCGCTCCTGCCACAGACGCGCGACGTGCCGGCACCCGGCGCGGTGGTCGGGGACGGCGAACTCGGTGACGACGAGTTCCGCTCCTACTTCGTCGTGCAGACCGACGCGATGCTCGCGCGCTACCGGCAGTACGTCGCCCCCGGCGCGGCACTGGCCGACCACGGGGCGATGGCGCGCATCGGCGAGCGCTGGGAGCTGACCGAGGCCGCAGCGGACCGCGCGCCGTACTCCGGTCCGGTGCTGCTGGTCGCCGGCCGGCTGGACTCGACGGTCGGCTACGCCGCGACCGCCGACCTGCTCGACCACTACCCCGCGGCGACGCTCGCCGTTCTCGACGCCGCCGGTCATGCGCTTCCGCATGAGCAGCCGGCGATCCTCGGTGCCTTGGTGGCGGAGTGGCTTGACCGGTGCGGGATCGACGGGTGACGTCGGCCTCCCGACGGGAGGACACCGCCCTCCTCAACCGGCGAACCCGCGCCTAGAGTCGCGACCGTGACCACGACGTCGTCCCGCCTGCCCATGCTGCCGACCTCGCTGGTGGGCAGCTACGCACAGCCCGAGTGGCTGATCGACCGGGCCAGGCTGGCGGGACGGTTCCCCCCGCGGGTCCGGGCCAAGGAGCTGTGGCGGGTCGAGCCGGCGTACCTCGAGCAGGCTCAGGACGACGCGACCCTGCTGGCCATCCGCGCCCAGGAGCGAGCCGGGCTCGACATCATCACCGACGGCGAGATGCGACGAGAGTCCTACTCCAACCACTTCGCGACCGCTCTCGACGGCGTCGACATCGACCACCCGGGTACCGCGCTCGACCGCAGCGGTCACCCGAACCCGGTGCCGCGCATCGTCGGGCCGATCGGGCGGCCGCACCCGATCGAGGTCGGCGACCTGACGTTCCTCCGGCAGAACACCGACCGTCCGGTCAAGATGACCGTGCCGGGGCCGTTCACGATGTCGCAGCAGGCCCAGAACGAGCACTACCCGGACGCCGAGTCGGCCGCGATGGCGTACGCCGCGGCGGTCAACGCCGAGATCAAGGACCTGCACGCCGCAGGCGCCGACATCGTGCAGATCGACGAGCCCTACCTGCAGGCTCGCCCCGACCCCGCTCGCGCCTACGGGCTCGCCGCGGTGCAGCGAGCGCTCGAGGGCGTCACCGGCACCACCGCGGTCCACATCTGCTTCGGGTACGCCGCGATCATCCACGACCGCCCCGACGGCTACTCGTTCCTGCCCGAGCTGGCGGGCTGCTCGGCCGACCAGATCTCGATCGAGACCGCGCAGTCGGGCCTCGACCTCGGCGTCCTCGAGGACCTCAGCGAGAAGACGATCATCCTCGGGGTGATCGACCTGTCCGATCACGAGGTCGAGTCCGTGGACACGGTCGCCGACCGGGTACGACGCGCGTTCGTCCACACCACGCCGGACAGGATCACCATCGCCACCGACTGCGGCATGAAATACCTTCCCCGCGCCAGCGCCGAGGGCAAGATGCGCGCCATGGCCGGGGCCGCCGCCGTCCTCCGCGCCGAGCTGTAGGCCGCATGCGCCCGCTGTCCTACGACCACGCGACCGCGGCCAGGCTGCTGCGCGACCAGCTGTCGGCGTTCGTGTCCGCGGCCGAGTCGTTCTCCGAGCACGAGCTCCTCGGCGCTTCCCGCTGCCACGGCTGGAGCCGGCTGGACGCGGTCGTGCACGTGCGGGCCGGCGTCGAGGAGATGGTCGGTGTCTGCGCGGCACAGGTCGACGACCCACCCGACCACGACGCCGCGTCGTACTGGGGCTCGTTCGCGGACGCCGACGACGACCCGGTGCCGTCGATCCTCTGGATGCGGCGGACCGCGGCGGCGTACCAACGACCGGAGGGCGCCCTTCGCCACCTCCGCGACGTCGCGGGCACGGCACGGATCGCGCTGGAGCGGATGCCGGACCACCCGGTGCTGTTCCAGGGCAAGGCCATGGCCAGCGGGGACTTCCTGGCGACCTGGGTCGTGGAGCTGGCGGTGCACCACCTCGACCTCGGTGCGGACGCCGGGCATCCGACGCCGGAGTCACTGACCGTCGTCCGCCGCACGGTCGAGGCGGTCGCGGACGTCGATCTGCCGCCCGCGTGGGGCGACGAGGACGCCGCCCTGATCGCGCTCGGCCGGGCGCCGCTGCCGACGGAGGCCGGGCCGCTCGCGGACGTACTGCCGTTGTCGCTCTGAGTGGTGCCCCGCGGCGGCCGCCGACGCCCGGGTCAGCCGCCGAACACCGGGACCGGTTCGCCCCGCGGGGCGGACCGGCCTCCGGCGACGACCGTCAGCGTCGGACCGCGCTGAACGCGGCCGCGCTGTGCGTGCCGCTGCCGGACGGCGTACGCCCGGACGAGCGACGCGGACGACCGGAGCTCTCGGTCGACGTCTTCTGTCCCGTGGCCTTCGGGGTGCGCGACGGGCGCTCGCCACCGGACGCGGCACGGCCTCGCCCCGAACGCCGGCGGTTGCGGCCACCGGATCGACCGTCGGCTCGCCCGGCACGGTTCCGGGCGGGGGACGGGACCGCGATCTCGAGGCTTCCGGCGAGCTCGCGGTCGCCCGGCGCGAGCTCGCGCAGCACCGGGTGCGCGACGCGGTCGACGTGCGTGGTCATCGGGGTGATCCCGGCGGCCTTGGCCAAGAGCCTCGCCTCGCGGGCCTGCTCCCGGGTGATCAGGGTGACCACGGTGCCGGTGTTGCCGGCGCGGGCCGTGCGGCCGGAGCGGTGGAGGTAGGACTTGTGCTCGGCGGGCAGGTCCGCGTGCACGACTCGGGTGACGTCGTCGACATGGATGCCACGCGCGGCGACGTCGGTGGCGACCAGGGTCGATGCTCGGCCGGAGTGGAAGGCCTCGAGGTTGCGGGTGCGGGCACCCTGACCGAGGTTGCCGTGGAGCTCGACGGCCGGGACACCGCTGCGGTTCAGCTGCCGGGTGAGCGCCTTGGCGCCGTGCTTGGTGCGGGTGAAGACGAGCGTGCGGCCCGGAGCGCTGGTGAGGTCGACCAGCACCGGCAGCCGGTGCTCCCTGGCGACCTGCAGCACGTGGTGGCTCATCGTCGACACCGGAGACCGGGGCGAGTCGGCCTCGTGGGTCACGGGGTTGCTGAGGAACTCCCGGACCAGCGAGTCGACCGCCTTGTCGAGCGTGGCGGAGAACAGCAGTCGCTGGGTGCGGCGAGGCGTACGGCGCAGGATCCGGCGTACGCCGGGCAGGAACCCGAGGTCGGCCATGTGGTCGGCCTCGTCGAGGACGGTGATCTCGACGTCGTCGAGCGAGCAGTGGCCCTGGCCGATCAGGTCCTCGAGCCGGCCGGGACAGGCCACGACGACGTCGACACCGCGGCGCAGGGCGTTGACCTGCGGCTGCTGGCCGACGCCGCCGAAGACGGTGCGAGTGGTGAGTCCGGCCGCGCGAGCCAGTGGCGCCAGCGCGGTGTCGATCTGGGCGACCAGCTCGCGGGTCGGCGCCAGGATCAGGGCGCGCGGGGCGCCCCGTCGCGGGCGCCGGCCGTCGGTCAGCCGGGCCACGAGCGGGAGCAGGAACGCGTAGGTCTTTCCGGAGCCGGTGCGACCGCGGCCGAGCACGTCGCGCCCGGCCAGGGAGTCCGGCAGCGTCGCGGTCTGGATCGGGGTCGGGGTCGTGATCCCCTGCTGGGCCAGCAGGGCGGACAGGCGTAGAGGCACGCCGAGGGTGTCGAAGGAGGACAAGCGAGAGCCGAATCTGTGTGTGTCTCACCGAAGCCGGGAGCCCGGCACGTTGCCGGTCGGCCACGCACGGAGCAGGTATGAGCTACGACGTGCGGACAATTCGCGGCGAGAGCTCGACGAACTGATGTCACCACCGTACCGGAGGTATGGCGAAGGGCCCGCATCGGCGAGCCCGCAGAGCGCAGCCGGCCTCGGACGCTCACCACCCGGCGATCGCACCGATCGCGAGTCGGTGGCCCTGGACCCAGCTTCCATCCGCCTGCACGAGCACCACGGCCAGCACCGCGGCCGAGACGACGACCGATGCCAGCAGCAGCCGGCGGCTCCACGCGCCCGGCACGTGGTCGGCCCCACCGGGTCCGACGGTGATCCTCAGCGCGGGCACGATCCTGCCCAGCAGATGCAGACCCGTCGCCACCACCCAGACCGCGAAGAACGCCTGGTGGAGGGTGACCCAGTCGACACGCAGGGCCGGCAACTGGAGCAAGGTGTGGCCGGCGAGCCCCTGCCCCAGCACGACCAGGAGAATCCCCGAGCCGAGCAGGCCCAGGGTCGACACGACGACCAGAGGCCCCAGCACGCGCAGCACGAGCGGCGGCGGGCCGGCCTCCTGGTAGGGGCCGTGACCGAGGTAGTAGCGCGCCATCCGCCACCCCGTGCTCGCGACCTTGAGCAGCGCCGGGGGGACCAGCAGCGCGCCGATCGCGACGTGCCATGAGATGAGGCCGCGCACGTCGAAGAGCGTGAGCAGCTCGGCCACCGAGCCCACGAGCAGGACCAGTGCCGTCCACGCCGTCAGCGAGGCATTGCCGGCAGGTCCGCCCGTGCGCGGCAGCACAGGGTCGCTGCGCCGGCTCCTGCCGGTCGCCTCGGCCACCGCGTCGGCGACGACCGGACCGGTCACCGCCCGTCGCATCGCGCTCAGGATCTGCACCGCTCGAGTGTGGAGGGGCAGGCTGTGAGCACGCTGTGGACGCCTGTGGGACGGCCCAGGGTCAGGCGTGCTGGCGCGGCGCCGGCGCGAGCACCAGGTCGACGTCGATCCGGGCCCAGGGGCCGGTGACCACGCGACCGTCCGGGGTCGGCGTCGTCGGGATCTGCTGGTGGACGTCGACGATCAGCGAGTCGCGGACCCCGAAGACGCTGTCGGAGTCGAGGTAGGCGTCGCCGCGCGGGAAGACGTGGGTGACCAGGGTGCGGAAGCCCGCGGCCTCGACCATGAGGTGGAGGTGCGAGGCCCGCATCGCGGAGCGGGCGGTGGCACGAAGGAGCTCGCCGACGGGCCCGTCGTCCGGGATCGGGTACGGCGTGGGGGTCACCGCCCAGAAGCGGTAGCGGCCCTGGTCGTCGGTGTGGAGGTGACCGCGACCGGTGACCCGGTCGTCGCCGTACTGCACGTCGTACAACCCGTCGGCGTCGGCCTCCCAGACCTCGATCCTGGCTCCGGCGACCGCAGCGCCGTCGGTGTCGGTGACGGTGCCCTCGACCCAGCACGGCTCCCCCGGTGCGCCGCCGGCGACATCACCGCCGAGGCCGACGTCGGGTGAGCCCTGGACGAAGAACGGACCGAAGACCGTGGCCTCGGTGGCGTTCGCGTACGCCTCGTTGTTGATGGTGATCGTCTGCATCGAGGCGCCGAGCACGTCGGAGAGCAGGATGAACTCCTGCCGCCGGTCGTCGGTGATGTGGCCGACGGCGGTGAGGAAGTCGATCGCGCGCTTCCACTCCTCCTCGGTGAGTCGCGTCTCGCGGAGGAACGCGTGGAGGTGCCGCGTCAGCGCCTCGACCAGCTCCTTCGTGCGCGCGTCGGGGGTGCCGGCGAACGACGCAACGACGCGCTCCACGAGGGCGGCCTCACGCTCCTGCTGCTCGGCGGAGATCTCCCTCATCCCGGCTCCTTCCCGGCCCAGGCCGCGCGCAGCAGGGCCTCGATGTTCTCTGCGGTGACCGGCATCGGGTTGTGCTCCGGCGACGCGTCGAGGATCGGCCGGACGGCCTCCCGTAGCTGGTTCTCGTCCAGCCCGAGGGAGCGCAGGCTCCGCGGCGCGCCGGTCTCGTCGCGCAGGGCGAGGAGCCCCGCCAGCGCCGAGTCGGCACCGAACGCCTCGGCCATCCGCCGATCGAGCTCGGGCACCGCCGGGGCGTTGAGGGCCAGCACGTAGGGCAGCACGACGGCGTGGGTCTCGGCGTGCGGCAGGTCGAACATGCCGCCGAGCACGTGACAGATCTTGTGGTGCAGCCCCGAGCCCGCCGAGGCGAAGGCCACGGCGGAGAGGTAGGCGCCGTACAGAGTCTGTTCTCGGCCGGCAAGCTCCATCGGCTCCTCGACGACGCGGGGCAGACCGGTACGCAGGGCACGGATCCCCTCCAGAGCCAGGGACCGGTCGATCGGATCGGTGCGCGGTCCCCACATCGAGTCGACGCAGTGCGCCAGCGCGTTGAGTCCGGACGCCACGCTGGTCGGCACCGGCAGGCCGAGCATCAGGCTCGCGTCGTACACGACGGCGCGGGGCAGCACGGCCGGGTCGACGCCGGTCGTCTTGCGGCCGTGCTCGGTCAGCCCCCAGACGTCGGTGGCCTCGGAGCCGGCGTACGTCGTGGGGACGGCGACGATGGGGAGTCCGGTGGTGAGTGCGACGGCCTTGGCGAGCCCGGTCGTGGAGCCTCCGCCCACGCAGACCAGCGCGTCGGCACGGTGCTCGTCGGCGACGGCCCGCGCCCGCTGCGCCACCTCGACCGGCACGTGCATCACGACGTCGGTGTGCAGCACGACGACGGGGACGCCCGCGAGCACCGGTTCGGCTCGGGTCGCGTCCGACGCGATCGCCATCACCCGCGCCGCGCCGAGACGTCGTACCTCCTCGACGGTCGCCTCCGCCGCGCCGCCGGGCGCGAACCGGACCCGCTGCGGGAGCCAGTCGTGGGTGAACTGCACAGGGCCTGCCTACCGCACTCGACCGAGGGTTGAGGAGGCCCCGACCGGGTCGGTGAGGTGGTGGAGGGGTCGCCCGACCGGTCTTCTAGGCTCGCCGGGTGACCGCACTGCAGATCCTGCTGAGCGCGGTCTGCCTCGTCGCCGCGGTCTGGCTGGGCGTGCTGATCGTTCGCGACCGCCAGCCGGGGGACCTCCTGTACGCGACCCTGGGGCTGCTCGAGGTCGGGCTCGTCGCGCAGCTGGTGATCGGGTTGGTGATGGTCGCCGGCGACCACGGCGGAGTGAACGTCGCGGCATACGTCGGGTACCTGGTCGGCTCGCTGCTGGTCCTGCCCGCCGCGTTCGTGTGGTCGGTGGGTGAGCGCAGCCGGTCGGGCACCGGGGTGCTGCTGGTGGCGGTGGTCGTGGTACCGGTGCTGTTCCTGCGGCTCCACCAGCTGTGGGGTGCGAGGTGAGCACCTCCACCAGGACCGGCTTCGGCCGCATCCTGGTCTTCGTGTACGGCGTCTTCGCGCTGGCGGCCACCGCGCGGGCGCTCGTCCAGCTGGCGACCCAGGCCTCGAGGGCGCCGGTCGCGTACTCGCTCTCGCTCTTCTCCGGGATCGTCTACATCCTCGCCACCTGGGCCCTGGCCACCGACCGACGCCGGGTGGCGCTGGTCACGATCGGCGTCGAGCTCACCGGGGTGCTCGTGATCGGAACGCTGAGCCACCCGTCCGACATCGACCGGGCCAGCGTGTGGTCCGACTACGGGAACGGCTACGGGTTCGTCCCCCTGGTGCTGCCGTTCGTCGGACTGTGGTGGCTCTGGCGGGTCGGCCGCGCCGACCGCGCGGGCCCGGCGTCGTGAGCGCTGGTTGCAGGCGCGCGGAGGCCCGCGGTTCAGGGGGCGCCAGCGCCGTCCTCGACCGCAGGGCGGCAGCGACCTAGAGCACCTTGGTGCCGTACATCTCCCCCAGCGGGTCGGCGAGCAGCTCGAGCCGGGCACCGTCGGGGTCGCGGAAGTAGATCGACTTCTCGCTCTCCACGAGGTACTCGATGCCGGCGGCGTCGAGCTTGCCCCGCAGGTGGTCCCACTTCTGCTGGGTGACCGAGATGGCGAGATGGTGCAGTCCGCCGAGCACCTCGGCGTACGGACCGAGGTCGAGACCCGGCAGGTCGAAGAACGCCAGCAGGTTGCCGTGCCCGATGTCGAAGAAGAAGTGGTTGGACCCGGCGTAGTCGCGGTTCTCGAAGATCTCGGTGAGCGGGAACTCCAGCACACCCTGGTAGAACTCGATCGTCGCTCGTACGTCGGAGCAGATCAGCGCGAAGTGGTGGAGGCCCTGGGCGCTGCTCGTCGGTCGGTCGCCGGCGTCCTGCAGGTAGTCGTGCTTGATCCGCTCCCGCTCGGCGTTGATGGCTTCCAGGTCGATGGTCATGTCGTGACCCTCCCGTCGGTCGTTGAACCATCATCTAGCCATCGGCCGGTCGGCGCCAGGGTCAGCTCCGGGTGCGCCTGCGCGACCTGGTCGTCGGGGCCGGCCGGACGAAGAGTGTGGTCCGCCCGTTACCGGTGGCCACCTCGTTCACCTCGAGCAGCGGGAGGTCCCGCACGAGGCTGCTCAGCTTGGCGTAGCCGTAGTTGCGCGAGTCGAACGTCGGGTTGGTGTTGACGACGTACGACCCGACCTCGGAGAGGGACGCCCACCCGTCCTCCTTGGCACTCGCCTCCACCGCCGGCAGCAGCAGCTCGGCGAGTCCCTCGAGACGCTGCTTCTTGGTGGGCGCGGCCGAACGCTTCGCGGGCGTCTTGGCGGCGGTCCCCGCGGTCTTCTTCGCGGCGGCCCGCACCGGTGGCGCGGGCTCCGTGGGTTCCGCATCGCCGCCGATCAGCACCTCGACGTAGGTGAAGCGGTCGCAGGCGTTCTGGAACGCCTCCGGCGTCTTGCGGGCACCGATCCCGTACACGCGCTTGCCCGACTCGCGCAGTCGCATCGCCAGGCGGGTGAAGTCGCTGTCGCTGGAGACGATGACGAAGGCGTCGACGTTGCCGGAGTAGAGCAGGTCCATGGCGTCGATGACGAGCGAGAAGTCCGTGGAGTTCTTCCCGAGCGTGTAGGCGAACTGCTGTACGGGCTGGATGGCGTACGTCGGTAGCTTGTCGCGCCAGCCCTTGAGGTGCGTGCTGGTCCAGTCGCCGTATCCGCGCCGGATGCTCAGGGTGCCGTGCTTGGCGGTCTCGGCGAGGATCTGCTGCGTCCACTGGTGGCTGATGTTGTCGCAGTCCATGAGCACCGCCACCCGTGCTGATTCGGTCATCGTGTCGGTCATCGTCGCTCCTGGTGTTCGTCGGTCGGAAAGGTCACGAGCGCGCGGCCGCCCTCGCCGCGTTGCATGCGGTCGAAGGCCGCCGGGACGTCGTCGAGGGTGATCCGGTCGGTGATCGTGGCGGAGAGGTCGAGGCGACCGTCCGCGACGTGCTCCAGGAGGCCCTGGATGTCGCTACGGGCGTCGCTGTTGCCGTAGATGCTGCTGACCAGGGTCCGCGAGAAGTGGAAGAGCTCGAGCGGGTTGAAGATGACCTGCTGGTCCTTCGGTCCGACGCCCACGACGACGCAGGTGCCGCCGCGGCGCACCGCGGTCCAGGCCTGCCGGATCGTGGTCGCCGAGCCGACGCACTCAAGCGCCTGGTCGGCGCCGCGACCCCCGGTCAGTCCGCGCACCTGCTTGGCCAGATCCGGCGAGGCGACCAGGAAGTCGGTGGCGCCGGCGGTGCGGGCGAGCGCCTCCTTGGCACCCGAGACGTCGACGGCGATGATCCGCCCGGCGCCGGCCAGGCGGGCCCCGGTGACGGCCGAGAGGCCGACCCCGCCGAGCCCGATCACCAGCACCGAGTCGCCGGGTTGTACCCGGGCGGCGTTCCGCGCGGCCCCGACGCCGGTGAGGATCGCACATCCGAGCAGCGCCGACTCCTCGAGCGGTACGTCGTCCGGCAGCGGCACCACCGCGGTGGCCGGGACGACGACCTCCTCGGCCATCGCACCCAGCCCGAGACAGGCCTCGAACGGCGCGCCGTCGGCGAGGGTCCCGCCCGCCGTCCCGGTCCTTCCCTCGATGGTCGAGCAGAGCCAGGGCTCTCCGTGCTCGCAGTGCCAACAGGTGTCGCACGGGACCGCCCAGTTGAGGACGACATGTTGTCCGACCGCGATTCCGGTGCCCGGTCCGGACTCGGTGACCACGCCGGACGCCTCGTGCCCCAGGACCAGCGGGTACGACGGCCGCAGCGTGCCGTTCACCATCGACAGGTCGGAGTGGCAGACGCCGACCCCCGCGATGCGGACCCGGACGTCGGTGTCGCCCCGCGCCCGGAGCGTCACGTCCTGCACCTCGAGCTCACCGGGACCGGTCACCACGAGGGCCTGGGTCATGGCTCGACCCTAGGCCCTCGTCGGCACCTCCCCCATCCGCTCCGGATTCTCTGCGACGATCGCCATCCAGGAGCAGTTGCGAGAAAGGTGGAACCCCATGCACCCTCTCCCTCAACGCATCGCGGCCGAGTTCTTCGGTACGTTCTGGCTCGTCTTCGGAGGCTGTGGCGCGGCCGTCTTCGCCGGCGCCCACATCGGCTTCTACGGCATCGCCCTCGCCTTCGGTCTCACCGTCGTGACCATGGCCTACGCCGTGGGTCACATCTCCGGCGGCCACTTCAACCCCGCGATCTCGGTGGGCCTGGCGATGGGCCGGCGGTTCGACTGGCGGGACGTGCCTGCGTACGTCGTCACGCAGGTGGCCGCGGCCGTGGTCGCGGCGTTCAGCCTGTGGGTGATGGCCCACGGCAGGTCGGGCTTCGACTCCACCGCGAGCGGCTTCGCCACGAACGGGTACGGCGACCGGTCACCCGACGGCTACGCGTGGTGGTCGGTGGTGCTGGTCGAGGTCCTGCTGACCGCGTTCTTCGTCTACGTGATCCTCGGCGTCACCGACACCCGCGCCCCGAAGGGCTTCGCTCCGCTGGCGATCGGGCTGACACTGACCCTGATCCACCTGATCAGCATCCCGGTCGACAACACGTCGGTGAACCCGGCCCGCTCCATCGGACCCGCCCTCTTCGCCGGCGGAGACGCCATCGTCCAGCTCTGGCTGTTCATCCTGGCCCCGCTGGTCGGCGGCCTGGTCGCTGGCGCGACGTACGTCACCCTGTTCGGCGGCGGCGAGGAGCCGGTTCCGCTGGAGGTCGCCACCGAGGGCTGACGGCTGCCCGCCTCGGCGGTCGACCCTCCGGCCTCCAGTGGGTCGACCCGCTCTCAGGCCAGGAAGCGCAGGGGCTCCTCGAGCAGGCCGGCCAGGTGCGCCAGCCAGCGCGCTGCCGCGCCGGGATCGATGCGTTCGGTGTCGCAGGAGAGCGAGATCGCCAGCACCCGGCCCGGCACCAGGACACCGCCCTCGACCACTGGCTGCACCCGCACCGCGCCGACGGTGAGGACGGCGGGGTGCGCCGCGGTGGCGTCGAGGGTGCCCTCGGCGACGCCCTCGGTCCCGAGGTCGACCACGGTCACGGACGCCGGCTCGAGCTCTCCGGCCGCGAGCCGGCCCTCGCGGGCACGGGCGTCGAGGTCGGCGAGGGTGGTCGTCAGCGAGCTCACCGTCATCAGGTTGGCGACGTGCACGACGGGCGCGACCGTTCCCGACGGCGTCCACCGCTGCACGGCCACGTCTGCGATCGCCGACGGACCGGGGCGCAGCGGCATCTGACGGCCGGCGACGGCGACGGCCTTGACCACCAGGGCGATCAGGGAGACCGAGTCGACGCCCGAGACGATCGCGAGCAGCCCGTCGGCGCGTACGGCGTCGCGCAGCTGCAGCTGGGTCGCGGCCGGGGCCGTTGCCTTGTCGGCGGCGCGTGGGTCACCGACGAGCACGGTGTCGACCACCGCCTCCGCCACCGCGTCGGCCCAGCCGACCACCCGGCGTACGACGACCGGCTCGTCCGGGGCGTCCACGGAGGCCGCTCCCACCAGGCTCATCACGGATCCGGGCTCCGCCATCTCGACCTGTTCGACCGGGTCGCCCGACTCGGCCTCGCCGCCCGACGCGCCGCCCGACTGGACGGGCTCGACCAGCTCGTGCGGCGGCCACGTGGTCGCTCGCAGCGGGTCGTCGTCGGGGACGGCGCGGAGGTGCGCACCCGCGTCCTGCGCCTCCTGTGAGTCCGGGGAGACCGCGATCCCCAGCTGGACGATCAGCTGTTCGACGTCCTCGATCACCTCGCCGGGGGCACCGAGCACGGCCAGTGGGGTGCCCGGCTCGACGTGCTGCCCGGGCTCGACCAGCGACCTGACCAGGAATCCCGGCTCGGCGACCTCGATGCTGAGCAGGGTCGTGTCGGTCTCGACGGTGGCGATGCTCTGCGCGCCGGCGAAGTCGCCCGACTCACCGACCAGCCATGCCGTGAGCGTGGCGGATGCTGCGTCGTCATCCACCTCAGGCATGCGCAACACCCGCGCCACGGCGTCCCCCCAAGGACTCTGTCGGGGCACCCGATCCGGCTGCCCCCCAACGAGGTCCCGAAGCCTCGTCGACGAGGGCACCGTAACGCACCGGGGTACCCCTCACCAGGCACCAAACGGGCTAGAGGCATGACGTGTCGCGGCCAGGGAAACCGGAGGGGTGGGCCGCGCCCGGACGAGGGCAGAATGCGACCCACCACCGAGGGGGACCCATGCCCGACCGTCCGGCGACCCGCCAGGTCTGTGTGCTCATGCGCGAGGGGCTGGTGCTGACCGACGACCGGGGCCGGCTGCCGTCGTACGAGGCGGAGCAGGACTGGGACGACCTGGCTCGTCGTACCCGGACCTGCGGAGACCACCGGGCCGTGCTCGTGGCACCGCAGCTGCACGTGCGGAGTGACCCGGCGGTGGTGCTCAGCGTCTTCGGCTCGCGCTCCGGGGCCGCGGTCGAGGGCACCTGGACGGCGATCGCCGACATCGACGAGGGCGACGACGCCGTGCCGGCCGCCCTGCTCGCAGTCTCAGCGCTCGTGGCCGGCCGCTCCGCCCCGCCCGCGCGGAGGCCCGAATGGTTCAGCACCTCGTGGTACGAGACCGCCGACACCTGGATCGACCACCACCTCGCCGCTCATGGCCGCACGCGTTCCGGTGACACGGAGCCGGTGAAGGTCTGGAGCCTCTCGGCCGTGCTCCGGGTCCCCAGTGAGCCGGGCCCGGTGTGGTTCAAGGCCTCGTGCCCGCACTTCCATGCCGAGCCCGCACTGACCCGGCTCGTGGCCGAGCTGCTGCCGGAGCACGCACCCCCGCTCCTGGCCGCCGACGAGCAACGGGCCTGGCTCCTGATGGACGAGATGCCCGGCGCGGACGAGGAGCACGAGGACGACCCTCCGGCCGGCATCGGGCCCGCCGCGGCCCGGATCGCCGCCGCCCTCCAGCTCCGTTCCCGCGACCACCTGGCGCAGATCGAGGCCGCCGGGGTCCCGCTGCGGCCATTGGCCTCGACGCTCCTCCAGTTCGACGAGATCCTCGCCGGCGGGCTCGAGCTCGACCAGCTCACCCCCGAGGAGCTCGCGGCGGCCCGGTCCGTTCGAGACGGCGTGCACGCGGTGCTCGAGGAGCTGGACTCCCTCGCCATCCCCGACACCTTGGTCCATGGCGACCTGCACATCGGCAACGTCGCCCACGACGGCGACTCGCTGGTGCTCTACGACTGGAGCGACGCCGCGGTCTCGCACCCGTTCCTGGACCTCGTGATGCTCACCGAGCGACTGCCGGAGGACGAGCGCCGCCCCGCCCGTGAGGTGTACGCCGAGGCGTGGCGCGCGGCGTACCCGGACGTCGACGTGGACCGCGGGCTCGAGCTCGCCGTCCAGGCGAACACGATCTACCAGATGGTGACCTTCGAGCAGATCTACCGGTCGCAGGAGGAGGAGTCGCTGTGGGAGATGAGGGGCGTCGTGGCACGCACGCTGCGCAGCCTCCCGCGCCGCTTTCCCCGTCGGAGCTGAGCCTGCCAGGATCACTGACGTGACGTCGGGACCCGCCCAGGACGAGATACGACGGCTGCTCGGGCTGGTCGAGGAGCTCGACCCGTTGCTCCGCGCCGTCTGCGCCGTCAACGCCCACGCGTTGGACGAGGCGGGGAGGCTGGACCGCGAGACGGCCGCCGGGCGTCGCCGCTCGCCGCTGCACGGCCGGGCGGTGCTGATCAAGGACAACATCGACACCGCCGGCCTGGCCTCGGCGGCCGGGTCGCTGGCGCTCGCCGACTCACCGCCCGCGCAGGACGCCCCGCTGGTCCGCCGGCTGCGTGACTCCGGGATGGTCGTGCTCGGCAAGACCAACCTCAGCGAGTGGGCCAACATCCGCGACGAGCACTCGACGTCCGGCTGGAGCGCGTGCGGCGGCCTGACCCGCAACCCGTACGCCCTCAACCGCACGGCCTCCGGGTCGAGCTCCGGCAGCGGGGCGGCGGTCGCCGCCGGGCTGGCCGGCCTCGCCGTCGGCACCGAGACCAACGGCTCGATCACGTCGCCCGCCGCGTGCTGCGGGGTGGTCGGGCTGAAGCCCACGGTCGGGCTGGTGCCGACCGAGGGCGTGGTGCCGATCTCCTGGACCCAGGACGCTCCCGGCCCGATGACGCCGACCGTCGCCGATGCCGCCGCGCTGCTCGACGCGATGGCCGGGACGAGCGCGGCCACCGAGCTCGAGCGCGGCGTGCATGGCCGCCGGATCGGCGTACCCCGTGACCTGTGGGGGTACAGCGGGGCCGCCGACGCGGCGTCCGAACGCGCGCTGTCGCTGCTGTCCGGGGCCGGCGCGGTGATCGTGGACGACCTCGCGCTGCCGGCCCTGAAGGACCTCGACCACGAGGTCGCGCTCACCCTGATGCTGGTCGAGCTCAAGGTGGCACTGCCCCGGTACCTCGCGACGCGCGACGTACCGGTGCGGACGCTGGCCGACGTGATCGCGTTCAACCGGGAGCATGCCGAGCAGGAGCTGTCGTGGTTCGGGCAGAGCCTGTTCGAGAAGGCCGAGGCGACCGAGGGCGTGTCGTCCCCGGCCTACCTGGAGTCCCTCGACGCGTGTACCGCCGTCGGGCTCGCCGAGCTCGACCGGACGCTGGGGGAGCACGACCTGGACGCCCTGGTCGCCCCGGCCACCGGGCCGGCCACGCCGATCGACCTGGTCAATGGCGACCCCGGAGGCGACGGCGCCAGCGACTCCAGCGCACTGGCCGGGTCGCCGATCCTGACCGTCCCGCTCGAGCTCGCGCACGGGCTACCGGTCGCGCTCTCCCTGTGGGGCGCCCGCGGCAGCGAGAGCACGCTGCTCCAGCTCGGCCGCGCCCTGGAGGCGGGCCGCGACGTACGCACGGGCCCGCTGCCGCCGCCGACGTTCCCGGAATGGGTCTGACACCGGCCCGGTTACCGCGACATGAGTGAATCTTCAACCGATGCCGTCCTCGCCGCCCTCCGCACCACCCACCAGCGCCTCGCCGCGGCGTTCGACGAGCTCGGGGAGGACCGCGCCACCCTGCAGTCGTATGACGACGACTGGTCGGTGGCGCAGGTGGCCTCGCACCTCGGGTCGGGCACCGAGATCTTCCGCCAGTACCTGGAGGCGGGCGCCAAGGGCGAGCCGGCTCCGGGGCGCGAGATCAACCAGCCCGTGTGGGACGCCTGGAACGCGAAGTCGCCGACCGCTCAGATCCGCGACGCACTCGACGTCACCGCGTCGTTCCTGGACGCCGCCGAGGCCCTGGGCCGCGAGGAGCGGGCGGGCTGGCGGCTGGAGGTGTTCGGGATGGACCAGGACCTGGCAGCCTTCCTGCGGATGCGGCTCAACGAGTACGCCGTCCATACCTGGGACGTGACCGTCGCCCTCGACCCCGCCTCCACGATCCCGGACGACGCGGCCGCATGGGTCGCGGACGGCATCGGCATGGTCGTCGGCTGGGCCGGGCGGCCCTCCGAGCGGCAGACGTCGGTCGAGGTGCGGACGACCTCCCCGGAGCGCGCCTACCATCTCGATCTGGGGCCGTCGGGCGTCTCGCTGACGCCGTCCCTCGACGACACCGCCGCCGCGCAGCTGACCCTGCCGACCGAGGCCTTCGTGCGCCTGGTCTACGGCCGGCTCGATCCCGACCACACGCCCTCGTCGGTGCGGGCGACGGGCGTGGACCTCGACCTGCTGCGGTCGGTCTTCCCCGGGCTCTGACCTCGGCCCGCCGGCGGCCGTGGCGCAGAAGGTTCCACGCCTGCTCCCCGGGTCAGCCCAGCCGCTCCCGCAGTCCGGCGGCGAGGCCGGCGATGGTGGAGGCGTCGAAGAGCTCGCCCACGCTCGCGGCCAGCCATCTCCGCTTCACCGGCGACAGCCGCAGCCGGAGCTGGACGTGCGTCGCCGGCGTTCGCGCGTCCACGTACGGCGTGAGGACGATCGCCCAGGAGCCGAAGGTGCGGCCTCGCTGGGTGGTGTGCACCAGCGCGTGCGGCGGCTCCATGATCGCCACCGTGAAGGTCTCGTGCCTGCCGCCCCAGTCCGGGATGACCGACCCGACACGCAGCACCTGCAGCGACGGGTCGATCGTGCGAAGGGCTCGCCGCGAGCGCGGGACGAAGCGCTCGACGTTCTCGGGGAGGTACCACCCCGCGCGCCGCTTCCCGAGCTGGACGAACCACGGCCACACCACCTCCGGCGCGGCCGGGAGGTCGAAGGCTCGGTCCATGACCACGTCCGCATGCGGGACCAGGCCGTCGCCCGGCAGGGCACGCGCGACGTCCTCGGGTGAGGGGTCGACCGACTCGAACACGCCCTCCGCTCCTCGATCCCTTCACCACCGATGCCGACGTTCCTGGCCTTTCCCGATGCTTATTGGGCAATGCATCGGCCAGGAAGCATTGGTTTCACCGCTTGAGCGGTGAAACCGACGAGCAGCACCACCACCCTCAAGCAGCCACCGCGCGACGCTGCTCCTGCGCCATCCGGGCCTGGAGCGCACGCCGGACCTTCGGACCACCCGTCGACATCTGGTAGAGGCGCTTGAGCTGGGAGGGCAGGGTGCGTGCCGTGGTCTGGTCGAGCCAGCCGTTGGGCAGCGACAGCCGGACCACCTTGTGCCACGCGGAGTACACCTGCTGCGGGAACGGGCGGGCGCAGTAGTCGAGCCCGTAGCGGTCGAAGAGGTCCCGGACCTTCGGCGCGATCTCGGAGTACCGGTTGGACGGCAGGTCCGGGAACAGGTGGTGCTCGATCTGGTGCGACAGGTTGCCGGTCATGATGTGCATCAGCTTCGAGCCGGAGATGTTGGCCGAGCCGAGCATCTGGCGCACGTACCACTCGGGCTTGGTCTCGCCGTCGATCGACCGCTTCTCGAAGGTCTGGACGCCCTCGGGGAAGTGGCCGCACATGATCACCGAGTGCGACCAGAGGTTGCGCACGGTGTTGGCGGTGAAGTTGGCGAGCATGGTCGAGAGGAACGAGCCGGTCACCATCGACAGGGCCGGGTGGACGACGTAGTCCTTGGTGACCTGACGGCGGATCTTGGCGCGTACCGCCTTGAACTCCGCCTTGAACTTCGGGTCCTTGGTCCTGCCGCGGGCGACCGCGCCACGGAGCTCCAGGTCGTACGCCGCGATGCCGTACTCGAAGAACAGGGCGTTCACGAAGTTCCACAGCGGCTGACCCAGGTGCATCGGGTGCCAGGGCTGGTCCTCGTCGACGCGCATGATGCCGTAGCCGAGGTCGTTGTCCTTGCCGATCACGTTGGTGAAGTTGTGGTGGAGCTCGTTGTGGGCGTGCTTCCACTGGTCGGCCGGGGTCGCGGAGTCCCACTCCCAGGTGGTGGAGTGGATCTTCGGGTCACGCATCCAGTCCCACTGGCCGTGCAGGATGTTGTGGCCGATCTCCATGTTCTCGAGGATCTTGGCGGCCGAGAGCCCGGCGGTGCCGACCAGCCAGGCGGGCGGGAACAGCGACGCGAGGAGTACGACGCGGCTGCCGAGCTCCAGGGAGCGCTGCGTCTTGATCACTCGACGGATGTAGCGCGCGTCGCGCTCACCGCGGGTGTCGATCACCGACTGGCGGATGTCGTCGAGCTCCTTGGCGATCAGCTCGAGGTCCTCCGTGGTCAGGTGCGCGATCGGGTTGACCTGGCCGATACGGGGCTTCTTCTGGATCGTGGTCATCTCGTCTCCTAGTGGTCGAGGTGGCACGGCCCGGCGGCCGCGTTGATGCAGGTCTGGATTCGGATCCCACCGGAGCCGGTCTCTCCCGGGACGGCGGTGGTGAGCTCGCCGGTGCGCAGGTCGCGGACGACGCCCTCGCGCATCGGCAGCACGCACTGGTAGCAGATGCCCATCCGGCAGCCGCTCGGCATGAGCACGCCTGCTTCCTCGGCCTGCTCCAGGATCGGTCGCCCGCCGTCGCACTCGACGTCGACGCCGGCCCGGTCGAAGGTGACGGTGCCACCCTCGCCGGCGACGAGCGTGGTCACCCGGAACTGCTCGGTGAACAGCGGCAGCCCACGCTCCTCGTGGTGTCCGGTGATCGCGTCGAGCAGTCCACCCGGTCCGCAGGCGAACGTCGTGCGCTCGGCGAGGTCGGGCACGAGCGCGTCGAGGTCGGCCAGGTCGAGGACGCCGTGCTCGTCGTCGTACCGCGCGACCAGCCGGATCGCGCCGGCGGCCTCGAGCTTGCGCAGGTCGCCCAGGAAGATCGAGTCGGGCTCGCTCGGCGCCACGTGCAGCACGACCACGTCGTACGGCGTGGACCGGGCCAGCCGGAGCACGCCGCTGTCGGTCGACGGATACAGGTTGCGCAGCATCCCGATCACCGGAGTGATGCCGGAGCCGGCGGTGATGAACAGCAGCTTGCGCGGCCCGGAGACCGGGAGCACGAACTCGCCCGCCGCCTGCTCGAGGTGGAGCAGCGTGCCGGGACGGGTGTGCCGCACGAGGTAGGGGCTGACGTGGCCGTCCGGCACGGCCTTGACCGTGATCGAGATGCGGCCGTCGGCGCGTGGGCCGTGGGTGAGCGAGTAGGCGCGCCAGCAGCGCACCCCGTCGACGTCGACCCCGATCCGGACGTACTGACCCGGGACGTGACCCGACCAGTCGGCACCGGGCCGGATCACCAGGGTCGCGGCGTCGGCGGTCTCGGGGTGGACCGACTCGACCCGGCCGCGCAGCTCGGCGCCGGGACGGAGAGGTGCGAAGAGGTCGAGGAAGTCGCCGGGCACCAGCGGCGTGGTGGCCGCTTCCGCGATCTTCAGAGCACGCGTGCGCCATCGAGTGGTGGGCGCGAGAGTAGTGCTCATACGCCCCAGCATGTCGTCCGAAGGTGATGCGTTCCTGACCGTCACACGTGAATCGGAGCCCGACTTTTGTTCGTATGGAACAATTCATTGCCATGAGTCTCCCCGATGCCCGCACCACTCGCATCACGCTCGATCCCCGGCTGCTCGACCTGCTCCGCCGCCGCCTGCCCGACGTCGCCACCCACACCATCGCGGCCGTGACCGATGAGGTGCCGTCGTACGCCGGCGCATTCGGCGGACCGATGGGCGACAACGTCGAGAACGCCGTGCAGATGGCGCTCGCGGGGTTTCTCCGGCTGGCCGCCCGCGGCCGGGTCGTCGACCAGGCCCAGCCGCTGTCACCCGCCCTCGAGGGTGCCTATGCACTCGGTCGTGGTGAGGCTCGGAGCGGGCGCAGCGCCGACGCGCTGCTGTCTGCGTACCGCGTGGGTGCACGGGTCGCCTGGCGCGAGCTGGCCGAGACGGCGGTGACTGCCGGCGTTCCCGCCGACATGCTGGCCGACTTCGCCGAGCTGGTCTTCGCCTACATCGACGAGCTGTCCGCGGCGTCGGTCGCGGGCCACGCCGACGAGCTGGAGACCAGTGGCCGGGTCCGTCAGGGGTACCTCGACCGTCTCGCCTTCGGCATCCTGCGCGGCGACCCGGCCGACGCCCTCGTGGCCGCCGCCGAGCGTGCGGACTGGACGCCGCCGAAGACCTTGACCGCGGTGGTCCTGCCGAGCGCCCAGCTCCGGCCGGTGCAGGGGCTGCTCGACCCGCGCACGCTGACCTCGGTGGGCGAGCCGGTGACCCTGCCCGACGGGCTCGGTGTGCTGCTCGTGCCCGACGTCGGTGGCCGGGCGCGTACCCGGTTGATGCTGACCCTGGCCGGCCGATCGGCGGTCGCGGGGCCGCCGCGACCGTGGCTGGCGGCGAGTACGTCGTACGCGCGCGCGATCCGGGCGCTCGACCTGCGCGACGAGGACGCGACGTACGACACTGAGGAGCACCTCGCTGACCTGGTGCTCACCGCCGACCGTGAGGCCGTGGCCGACCTGCGCACCCGGGTGCTCGCGCCGCTGGCCGACCTGAGGCCGGCGACCCAGCAGAAGCTCGCCGAGACCCTGCGCGCCTGGCTGCTCCACCAGGGACGGCGCGACGACGTGGCGGCTGCGTTGTTCGTCCACCCGCAGACCGTGCGCTATCGCATGGGCCAGCTGCGCGAGCTGTACGGCGACCGGCTCGACCAACCCGACACGATCCGCGACCTGACCCTGGCGCTGGCCTGATCGGTCGCGAACGATCCGGATCCGGGTCGGCCGAGTCACACCGCCGAGTACGCCGTGGCCCCGCCGACCAGGGTGAGGGCGACCGGCATCGTGCGGAGCGCGAGCCCGGCCGACGCCGTGTCGGGATGCTCGGCCAGCGGGTCGGCGTCGAGCAGCACCAGGTCGGCCGGCATCCCCGCGTGGACGCTGCCCCGGCCGTCCACGCTCGCGGCCAGCGCCTCGCGGGCGGTCAGCGCCTGCTCGGGATGCCAGGGCGGGCGCTCGTCGTCGCTCCGGTGGACCGCGGCGGCGATGGCCAGCCAGGGGTCGAGCGGGGAGACCGGTGCGTCGGAGCCGAACGCGACCTGCACACCGTCGTCCAGCATCCAGCGGAACGCGAAGCAGCGCTCCGCGCGGTCCGGCCAGATCAGCTCGGTCACGTCGCGGTCGTCGAGCAGGTGCGCCGGCTGCACGCTCGCGCGGAGGCCGAGCCGGGCCATCTCGGGAACGGCCTCCCGGCTGACCAGCTGGGCGTGCTCGATCGACCCGCCCGCGCCGGTGACGCCGTACGCCGAGAGGGCCTCGCGCAGGGCGAGGTCCCCGATCGCGTGGGTGGCCACCTCGAGCCCGTGGCTGTGGGCCAGGTCGAGCAGTCCGGCCAGCTCGGCGCTGGACTGGTTGGGCGCGCCGGCACCGGAGCCGTCGGCGTACCCGTCGCAGCACCAGGCGGTGCGCGTGTTGAGCGAGCCGTCGCTGATGATCTTCAGCGGGCCCATCGTGATCAGCTCCGGCGAGCCCGGGAGCCGGTCACGTGTGCGCAGCCCGGCGGCGATGGTCGCCTCGAGGCCGTCGGCGTACGTCGCGACGCGGACGCGGACCGGGGAGTCGCGCGGCTCCCAGTCGGCCGGGACCTGGCCACGCTCCAGGTCGACGATGCCCGTGATCCCGAGCGCGGCGGCCCGGTCGAGCGTGCGCCGGTAGGCCGCCGGCGAGACGTCCGGCTCGACCACGAGGTCGATGCGCGTGTAGGCGTCGTACCACTCGTTCTCGGCAACGACCCCGACGCGCGGTGCCAGGCCGAGGCGTTCGAGCGCACGGGAGTTGAGCCAGGCATGGTGCGCGTCGCCCGCGATCAGCACGACGGGGACGTCGGGCGCGACCGTGTCGAGGGCGGCCACGGTGGGCTCGGTCCGCCACATGCCGAGGCGATGGCCGTACCCGACCAGCGGCCCCGGGTGCTGCGACAGGTGGTCGCGGACCCGCGCGACCACGTGGGCCGGCGACTCCGAGCCGGCCAGGTCGAGCCGCTGGCCGCGGGCGGTCCACTGCGCCAGGTGCACGTGGTGGTCCCAGAGCCCGGGGATCAGCCACCGCCCGTCCGCGTCGTACTCCTCGATCCCGAGCGGCTTGTCCAGGTCGTGCCCGATGTTCTGGACGGCGCCCTGCTCCACGACCAGGTCCACCGGGCCGGCCCAACCCGGCCCCTGTCCCAGCTCGACGATCCGGACGTTGCGGAGGACGAAGTCGGCCACGCGCACACCGTAGTGGCGGCATGCCGAGATCGTCCCGACCACTCGGCTCGCCGAGCTGTCCTGGGCCGAGTGTCGGACCGGTTGTGATCGGGGCTGACGCCTCAGGCCACCTCAGACGTGGCGGCGGGACTGGACGACACGGAAGCGGGAGGCGACGTAGGCCCCGTCGGTGTACGACGCAGTGGCGGCGGGGTTGGCACCGGTGCCGTGGAAGTCGGAGTACGCCGCCGACTGGTTCACGAACACGCCCCCGAGCAGGTTCTCGCTCAGCGCCACACCCGCGTCCAGCGCGGCGTCGCGCATCTGCTCCACCACGTCGTCGGACGACGAGTAGACCGATGCCGTCATCGCGCCGTGCGCCTGGACCGTCGATCGGAACAGCGAGATCGACTCGTCGGTGCCCGAGGTCGCGATCAGGTAGGCGACCGGTCCGAAGCACTCGGCCTCGAAGACGTCGGAGTCGGCGGCGGTGAGCCCGATCAGGGTGGGTGTCCGCACGGTGGCGTCGGCGTACGCGGGGTGGGTCACCGTGCGCGAGGCTACGTACACCTCGCCCCGGGATCCGGCCGCCTCCAGCCGCGAGAGCACGCCGTCGTTCACGACCCCGCCCAGCAGCTCCACCGCCCTCGCGTCGTCCCCGAGCAGCCGGTCGAACGCCGCGCCGATCCCGGCCGCGACCTCCGCGGGCGTCTTGCGACCCTCGTCGGTCTCGATGCCGGACGCCGGCAGGTAGACGTTCTGCGGTGCCGTGCACATCTGCCCGGTGTAGAGCGCGAACGAGAAGGCGAGGTTCTGGCACATCGCCCCGAAGGCGTCCGTCGAGTCGATCACGACGGTGTTCACCCCGGCCTTCTCGGTGAACACCACCGCCTGCGTCGCGTGCAGCTCCAGCCAGTCACCGAAGGCGTTGCCGCCGGTGAAGTCGATCAGCTTCACCTCCGGCCGTACGGCGAGCGTCGCGGCCAGCTTGTCGGCCGGGTCCTCGACGGCGAGCGTGACCAGGTTGCGGTCGAAGCCGGCCTCGGCGAGCACCTCCTGGCAGACCTGCACGGTGATGGCCAGCGGCAGCACCGCCGACGGGTGCGGCTTCACCACGACCGCGTTGCCGGTCACCAGGGACGCGAACAGCCCCGGCCACGAGTTCCAGGTCGGGAAGGTGTTGCAGCCGATCACCAGCGCCACGCCCCGGGGGACCACGGTGAAGGTCTTCTCCATCTTCAGGGGCACCTTGCCCGGCTTCTCCCACACGGCCGACCGCGGGGTCCGGGTCATCTCGACCCACGCATAGGCGATCGCCTCGAGGGCCCGGTCCAGCGCATGCGCCCCGCCGGCCTGGAAGGCCATCACGAACGCCTGGCCGCTGGTGTGCTGGACGGCGTTGGCGAGCTCGAAGACGCGCTGGTGCAGTCGGTCCAGGATCTCGATGCCGACCCCGACGCGCGCCTCGGGCCCGGCGTCGCGCCACGCCCTCATGCCGGCCCGGGCGGCCGTCAGCAGGGCGTCCACGTCGTGGGCGCGCGGGTAGCTCACGCCGAGCTCGAAGCCGAACGGCGATCGCTCGGTCGAGACGGTCCCGTCGCTGCCCGGCGTCTCGAGAGGGAAGGCCCGACCCTGCCAGGTCTCGAACGCCGCCTTGCCCTCGCCGGCCGCGGACTCCCCGTACACCCGCGGCGACGGCGACTCGTCGTACGCCGAGTAGTACTCGCGCGAGGCGCTGGCGGCCACCGCGGCGTCGAGCTTGTCACGGTGCTTGTCGAGGTACGGCGAGGTCATGCCGACACCTTGTCGCGACGGCGCACGGCAGGCAAATGGGAGGAGGCCGGGATATCTCACGCGCCCGACTCCGAACCCCGGACCACCTGGAACCGTAGGGGCCGCCCGTCGTCGGTGCCCGGACCGGGATCCGCGGGTGCGGGCGCAACGGGAACGGGCGGAGGAGCAGGCACGAGCGGCGCATGGGGCCGAGCGGCCTGGACACCTCGCATGCTCAACCCCATCTCAACGACCACCGCCGATCCTGAACTGGACGTCGAGGCCGTGGTGTCCTCGAGGCGCGGGAGCCACGCATCCGGCAGCTGGTCGACGAGCTGCTCGGGCTCGATCTTGCCGACCAGCAGGCGACTTGGGTCCCTCGACTCCAGACCGACTGCGACCTCACGGCTGAGTCCGTTCCGAGCACGATTCCAGAAAGGGCCGTATCCCGATGACCATGCCCGCGTCGCCTGCCGGCTTCCTGTCCGATCCCCCCGTCGATGCGGACGTGCAGGAGCTCTACGACGGTGACCGCGAGGGATTGGGCTACGTGGCGAACTTGAGCCGGGTCTGGGCGCACAGCCCGACCGCGCTCAAGACTCTCTCCTCGGCGATGATGCTCGCCACGGACCTGAGCGGCCTGGAGGCGGACGAACGCTCGCTGGTCGTGCTGGCCACCGCTTCGACGATGGGCGACTCCTATTGCTCTCTGGCCTACGGCGCGAGGCTCGCCAGCGCGATCGGCGAGGATGTCACGGCCAGAGTGGTGCGCGGGGACGACAGCCGGCTGACCCCGCGCGGGCAGGCGCTGGCAGCGTGGGCACGCGAAGTCGCGCGCGACCCGAGTGCCACCACCCCCGAGGGGGTCCGGGCACTTCGCGAGGCTGGTCTCGGCGACCGGCAGATCTTCGGGCTCACGCTGTTCGCTGCGCTGCGCATCGTCTTCTCGAGCGTCAACGACGCCCTGGGCGCGTGTCCGGACGCCGAGCTCGCCGCCAAGGCGCCCCACGCCGTGTTGGAGGCCATCGACTTCGGACGCCTACCGGCGACAGCCGCCGCGACCACCGACTGACCGGAAAGGGTCACCGACCCGGCGGCCGGCCGCGGCCGGGAGGTGTCGGTCGCCGCAGAACCCCCACCGTGGACGCGGCCAGGAGGAGATGCTCACGTGTCGTCGAAGAGCCGACCCCACCCCTCGAACGGGCTTCTGGGCGTCCTCCTGCCTCCCACCGGGCTGGCTCGCCGGATCTGGCTCCAGATGTTCCTGCTCGGCACGGGTGTCGGGACCTTCCTGGCCGGAAGCGCCGTCTACTTCACCCAGGTCGCCGGCCTGAGCCCTGCCCAGGTCGGCGCGGGTCTGACGGCAGCCGGTGTGGCCTCGGCCGCGACGTCGATCCCACTAGGCAGGCTCACCGACCGCGTGGGCAGCAAACGCATGTGGGCCCTCTCCGCGGGGACCGCGGCCGGCATGTACGTGCTGTGGCCGACTGTGCACAGCGTGCTCGCCTTCCTCGCCGTGATCGCGGCGCTGAAAGTGGCGGAGCGGGCGGCGCTCGGAGCGCGGGGCGCCTACATCCTGGAGGCGTTCAGATCCGACGACGCCGTCACGTCGATGGCCTTCGTGCGCGTGGCAGGAAACATCGGTCTACTCACCGGCGCACTGGTCAGTGGGATCGCGCTCGCCGTGGACAGCATCGCCGCCGTACGCACGATCCCGCTGATCTCTGCGGTGACCCTCGCCGTGAACGTGCTCGCGGTGTCGAAGCTGCCGGCAGCAGGGTCGTCCCGCCGGCAGCCCGGCACTGGTGACACAGCGCCGACCGCCTCACGCCCAGGCGCCCTGCGCAACCGGGGGTTCCTGACCGTCAGCGGTCTCAACGGCGTGCTGTACACGTGGGACACCCTGCTGAACGTCGTCATCCCGCTGTGGCTTGTCCAGGAGACCGATGCCCCGCGGGTTCTCCTGGCCGGACTGTTCGGAACCAACGCCGTGATCTGTGTGCTCGCGCAAGTGGGCGTCGCCAGTCACGTCCGCTCCGTGCGCAGTGCGTTGCGGGCCTCTCGGATCAGTGGCGCCTTCTTCGTGAGCACGTGCCTGATGGTGATGGTCACCCACCGGACCCACGGTCTGGTCACCATTCTCCTGGTCTGGGTCGGACACCTGTTGCTGACCGGGGCCGAGATGTACCAGGCCGCAGGGCAGTGGGGATATGTGACGCACCTGTCCGACCCTGAGCGCCGTGGTGAGTACCAGGGGGTCGACCAGTTGGGCATGACTGCCGGCTCGGTGTGGGCGCCGGCGGCCTACACCTTCCTGACGATGCACTGGGGAGCCCTCGGATGGCTCCTCGTCGCTGGCGTGTCCGTCGGTGCTTCGGCGCTCCTCGGCAGCGCCGTCCGCGGCGCCTCCGCGTTCGTGGCCGGAGCCGGGTCAGCCGGCCGCGCTGGCCGAACCGCCACCCCGGGTCTAGGAAGATGAGGTGGTCACGCCGCGGGAGCTGGGAGCTGGTGCGGCCGGTTGGCCGCCACGTCGAACTCGGTCCACCGGTTCGAAGAGGTCGGCGGCATCAGGCAGGGTGCCACGGTTCCCCGGCTCCGTAGCACCGCTGGGTAGGTTGTGCCGCATGAGCATGCGGGGTCTCGTGGTCGCCCTGCTCTGCGGCCTGCTCGGGCTCGGCCTCGGCGTGGTGGTGGCGTACGCCGCGCAGCCACCGGAGTCGCAGTCCGACGACGCGCACCCGATGTCCGGCTCCCCCAGCGTGCCGACCAACATCCCGACCGTGGTGCCTCCCGCGAAGGACATCGACTACCCGCCGCTGAGCCCCGACCTGGGCCTTCCGCTGCCGGACCGCACCATCGGCAACGACCTGGCGACCTGGACCTACCACATCCCCGAGGGGTGGCAGCCGTACGCCGTGTGCACCTACGCCGGTGAGTGCCCGCCGCCGATGGTCACCGACACCCCGTTGACGCCGCAGCAGGCGAAGCGGCAGCCCGAGGTGCGGTTCCGTCCGCCCGGCGAGCCGACGGTCGGCGGCTACAGCCTGCGCGTGAAGATCCTCGACAACACCCTCGGCCTCAACCCGGCCCAGATGGTCAGCACCAAGATCCAGGGGTTCAAGCAGAGCTACGAGACGTTCCAGAAGCTCAAGCAGACGCCGTCCGCGGTCTACTTCACCTATCGCGACGAGAACAACCACCTGCGCTACAACTACTTCCAGTGGTTCGCGGCCGCCGGGTCGTCGACGGCGACGCTGGAGATGTCGGTGGCGGGACGCGAGCGGGACGTGCCGGGCCTGAAGGCCCTGTTCAACCGGTTCGCCGACAACGTCCTGGGCACCACCGAGCCCTACCACCCGGGCAAGCCGACCCCGCAGAGCCCCGCGTCGACACCGACCGGCTAGCCCAGGGTCCCCTGGGTCTTCACCGACCCGAGGACGCCCTCGGCGGTCGCCTCGTCGTGGCTGCGCACCTGCACCCACAGCAGCGAGGTCGCGTTGACCTGTACGACGCGGTCGACGACCACCCCACCACAGCCGTGCGTGGTCACGGTGACCATCGGGTCGCTCTGGTACTGACCGTCCTCCGGCTTCCCCGGCCTGCCGCAGTCCGGGTGCCGGGGCAGGTCGCGAGGCAGCGTGTCCTCCGGCAGGATCCCGACGAAGACGCCTTGCCCCTGGGCCCGCCAGTCCGCGCGGTCGCCGATCGCGATCGCCGGACGGCCGTCGGTGCTGCCGGGTGGGATCCAGCCCGAGAGCGAGACGTCGCGCGCCCACGACCTCGGGACGGTCACCGACAACACGTTCTTGTCGTCGGTGAACGTCTGCGTGGCATGGGTGTGGCGCCACAGTGCGAACCCGCCGATGCCGCCGGCGACGAGCAGCACCAGGGCCAGCACCGCCGCCGGCCACCAGGGGCGTCGCTTCGGCGGGACCAGCGCCGGCAGATCGCCGGGCTCCGGCACCAGCGAGGGCCGGTTGCCGGGCTGGGTGAGCTCGGGGTCGACGGGGAGCCAGCGGGCCGGGAGCGATCCCATCCCGGACTCGCCCAGGGCCTCCCCCAACGCCGCGACGAAGGCCGGAACGTCGGGATAGCGCTCGTCCCGATCGGCCGCGAGCCCACGGCGTACGACGTCCTCGACCGCCGGGGGGAATGGTCGCTCCGGGGTCGACAAGGGCGGCGGTGGCGGCGGGGCGGCGGCCGCCGAGAGCGAGCTGTGCGAGTACGGCGGACGGCCGCTCAGCATCAGGAAGGCCAACGCCGCCAGGGAGAACTGGTCGGCCCGCGCGTCGAGGTGCTCGCCCTGGGCCTGCTCCGGCGCGACGAACGACGGCGTGCCGGCGATCATGGTCAGCCGCGACGACACGTCGAGCGCCTTGCCGAGGCCGAGGTCGCCCACCATGGCGCGCACGACGGTGCCCTCGTGCTCGGGGTCCACGGTGCGGAACAGCACGTTGGCCGGCTTGATGTCGCGGTGGAGCACGCCCCGCTGGTGCAGGGCGTGCAGCCCGGCCCCGATCTGCCGCACCACCTCGGAGGCCTGCGGCACCGTCAGGCCCTCGTCCTCGAGCCGGTCGGCCAGCGTGCCCTGGTCGGCGTACGACATCACCAGGTAGGGCCGGTCGTCCTCCAGCGAGCCCGCGTCGTACACGGTGACGACGTGCGGGGACTCCACCTTGCGGAGGAAGCGCCCCTCCTCGAGGAACCGCTGGCGGACGTGGGAGTCCTCGGTCCAGTTCTCCGCGAGCACCTTGATCGCAACCGGAGAGTCGAGCTGCTCGTCATAAGCGAGCCAGACGGTCGCGAAGCCACCGGAGCCGATGCGCCGACGTACGGCGTAGCGGCCGAGGCGGGCAGGCATGGACACGCTCGGCATTATGGTGCAGAGATGGTTCCGCCCCATCGGGCGGCACGGGGAGCAAGGACACGCATGATCCGAGAGGAACTCACGCCGGACGACGTCGACGAGCTCGCACGACGTGCGCAGGGCGACGACCGCGACGCGCTCGAGCAGCTGCTCACCGCCATCCGGCCGCGGTGCCTCAACGTGTGCCGGCAGGTGCTGCCGTACACGCCCGACGCCGAGGACGCCTGCCAGGAGGCGTTGATCAACATCTCGAACAAGATCGGTTCCTGGGGTCGGCAAGGACGCTTCACCACCTGGATGCACGTCGTCGCGGTCAACAGCGCGCGCACGACGTACCGCCGGATGAAGAACCAGGCGATCTCCAGCGACGTACTGCCTCTGGAGAAGCCAGACCCGCGCACGACCAGCGTCATCGCCGGCACCCGGCTCGACCTGCTCGAGGCGATGGAGACCATCGAGCGCGACCACCCGCAGTTCGTCGAGCCGCTGATCCTGCGTGACGTCTACGGCATGTCGTACGACGACATCGCGCAGCAGATCGGCGTCCCTCTCGGCACCGTCAAGGCGCAGATCCACCACGGCCGGAAGCTCGCGAGGCCGCTTCTCCGCGGAAGCGACTGATGCGGCGGCTCGCGGCCGGCCTGGCGCTGCTCGGGATCATCGCCGCCGGTTGCGGGTCCGGGTCGTCGGGCACGCCCGCCGCCCCTCGCGTCGCGGGCGACGCGGTCGACGCCCACACCGGGGCGTACGACGCAGCGGTCAGCGAGCCGCGGGAGGACTCGCTCTACCCCGACGTCGGTGACCCCGGGGTCGACGCGCTGCACTACCTCCTCGACCTCACCTGGGCCCCGAAGGTCGAGCGGCTGACCGCCACCGAGACGTTGCTGCTCCGCGCCACGTCGACCTCGGACCAGCTCCGGCTCGACCTGGCCCGGCAGCTCGTGGTCGGCCACGTCTGGCTGGACGGGAAGGCCGTGTCGTTCCAGCACACCGGCAAGGACCTCATCGTCTCCACGCCGGTCGAGGCGGACAGCCGACACGTCCTCCAGCTCACCTACTCGGGAACCCCCGAGCCGGTCACCGCGCCGACCGACCGGGCCGACTTCTCGACGACCGGCTGGACCATCGCGCCCGACGGCACCGTCTGGACGATGCAGGAGCCGTACGGCGCGTACAGCTGGTACGCCGTGAACGACCATCCCTCCGACAAGGCGTTCTACGACATCACGATCCACGCCCCGAAGGACCAGGTGGGCGTCGCCAACGGCGAGCTCCGCTCGCGCACGACGGCCGGGGGCCGGACGGTCACCCGCTGGCACCTGCCGGAGCCGGCCGCGTCGTACCTGATCACGGTCGCGATCGGGCGTCTCACCGAGACCAGGGACAGCGGACCGCACGGCCTGCCGATCAGCTACTGGACCCCGACGGACCGGCCGGCGATCCTGCGCCAGGTCCGATACGCGCCGCGGGCGGTGGCCTATCTCGAACACCTCGTCGGCCGCTACCCGTTCCCCACGCTCGGCGTCCTGGTGGTCCCGTCGAACAGCGCGATGGAGACCCAGTCGATGGTCACGCTCGGCGACAAGCTGTACACGCTGTCGCGCGACGTCGTCGTCCACGAGATCGCCCATCAGTGGTACGGCGACACGGTGACGCCCGACGACTGGAGCGACCTCTGGATGAACGAGGGGATGGCGACGTACCTCGCCGAGGCGAACTGGACCGCCGACCACACCTCGGCGAGCCTCGACGACATCCTCCACCGCTGGTCGACCTTCGCCGGCGGCATGCGGAACGAGTACGGCCCGCCGGCCGGCTATCGGCCCGGGTCCTTCGGCGAGGGCAACGCCTACTACATCCCCGCGCTGATGTGGGACACCATCCGGCAGCGGCTCGGTGACCGGCAGTTCTGGTCCCTGGCCACCCGGTGGCTGCGCACCCACCGCTTCACCAGCCAGGACCGCGAGTCCCTGGCCGCCTGGTGGAGCACGGAGTCCGGGCAGGATCTGGCTCCCCTGTTCCACGCCTGGCTGCTGGCGAAGGAGGAGCCGCCCTGGCACGCGGGGTGAGGCGGGGATTCCTCAAGTAACGCGGGGTTATCACCGCAGAAGTGCCGGCACAGCACCGCATCGGTGGCCAGAACGCCGCACCAGACGCGCGGCAGCGCTCCCGCCGACTTGTGCGGTGATAACCCCGCGTTACACCGGGCCACGCCCGTCGCGGCAGTAGAACGGCGCGTCAGTAGAGCAGGGCGCTCGCGGGGTCCTCCAGGATGCCGGCCACGTCGGCCAGGAAGCGCGAGCCCTTCTCACCGTCGATGTGCCGGTGGTCGAAGCTCAGGGCCAGCGTGGTCACCTGGCGGACGACGATCTCGTCGTTCACGACCCAGGGCTGCTTCTTGATCGCGCCGAAGGCCAGGATCGCCGACTCTCCCGGGTTGATGATCGGCGTCCCGCTGTCGACCCCGAACACGCCGACGTTGGTGATCGTGAAGGTGCCGCCACTCATCTCGGCCGGCTGGGTCCTCCCCGATCGCGCGATCTCGACCAGGTCGTTCAGGGCGCCGGCGAGCTCGAGCAGCGAGAGCTGCTCGGCGTCCTTGACGTTCGGGACGACCAGGCCGCGCGGGGTCGCCGCGGCGATGCCCAGGTTGACGTAGCTCTTGTGGACGACCTCCTGGGCGGCGTCGTCCCACCACGAGTTGATCTCCGGCGTACGACGCATCGCCAGCATCACCGCACGCGCCAACACCAGGAGCGGCGACACCCGTACGTCGCGGAACTCGCGCCTGGCCTTGAGCCGCTCGACGAACTCCATGGTGCGGGTCGCGTCGATCGTCACCCACTCGGTCACGTGCGGAGCCGAGAACGCCGACCGGACCATCGCCTGGCCCATCATCTTGCGGACGCCCTTGATCGGCTCGCGCCACTCGCGCTCGCCCTGCGCCACAGGTCGCCGAGGTGGCCCTGACGCCTCGACACCACTGTCGCCGTGCGCAGCCTGCACGTCGTCGCGGGTCACCGCGCCGTTCGGGCCGGTGCCCACCACTGAGCTCAGGTCGACGCCGAGGTCCTTGGCGAGCCTGCGGACGGGGGGCTTGGCCAGGACCCGCACGTTGCCGGTCGCGACGGGAGCAGCCGCCGTCGCCGGTACGGCGGGACCGTCCGACTCGTCCTGCTCGTCCAGGTCGATGGGCGCCGTGTCGCCGGTCGACTCGAAGGCAGCCTGGGTCTGGATGGCGGCCGCGGGCTTGCGCGCCCGTCGGGTCGCCCCGCGATCGGCCTTCATCCGGCCGACCAACGACTCGCCCTCGCCCGAGCCGCTGGCGGCCGGGTTGGACAGGTCGATCCCGGCGGAGTCGTGCGGTTCGGCGGACGAGTCGGCGGCGTCGGCAGCGCCCGCCTGCTCGGCCATCGCGAGGTAGGGGTCGGACTCGGTCTGCGGCGTGACGGTCGGCTCGACCGGCTCGACCGGCTCGACCGGCTCGGTCGTCGACGAGTCGCCGATCGCGATGATCGGGGTCCCGACCGGGATGGTCTCGCCCTCGGGGACCATCAGTCTCTGGACGACCCCGGCGAACGGCGACGGCAGCTCGACCAGCGACTTGGCGGTCTCGATCTCGACCAGGACCTGGTTGATGACGACGGTGTCGCCCTCCTTGACCTTCCAGGTCACGATCTCGGCCTCGGTGAGGCCCTCGCCCACGTCGGGCAGCTTGAACTCGGCCATGGGTACGGGTCCCTTCAGAAGGAAAGAGTGCGGTCGACGGCGTCCAGCACCCGGTCGAGGTCCGGAAGGTAGTCCTCCTCGATCCGCGACGGCGGGTACGGCGTGTCGAAGCCGCCGACGCGGAGCACCGGCGCCTCCAGGGAGTAGAAGCACTCCTCGGTGATGCGCGAGGCGAGCTCGGCGCCCATGCCGAGGTTGACGTGGGCCTCGTGGGTGACCACCACCCGACCCGTCTTGCGGACGGACTCGAACACCGGGCGCATGTCGAGCGGCGAGAGCGTGCGCAGGTCGATGACCTCCAACGACGTGCCCTCGTTGCTCGCGGCCTCGGCGGCCTTGAGCGCGGTCTTCACGGTCGGGCCGTACGCCAGCACCGTGACGTCGCCGCCCTGCCGGACGAGGCGCGAGCTGAACAGCGGGTCCGGGGTAGCGGTCTCGTCGAGCTCGGCCTTGTCGGCGTGGTACTGGCGCTTGGGCTCGAGGAAGATCACCGGGTCGGGGTGGGCGATCGCCTGCTGGATCATCCAGTAGCCGTCGACCGGGTTGGAGCAGGCGACGACCTTGAGGCCGGGCGTGTGCGCGAACTGCGCCTCCGGCGACTCGCTGTGGTGCTCCACCGCCCCGATGCCGCCACCGAACGGGATGCGCACCACCATCGGCAGCGGCGTCTTGCCCTGCGAGCGGAAGCACATCTTCGCGACCTGGCACACGATCTGGTCGTAGGCCGGGTAGACGAAACCGTCGAACTGGATCTCGACCACGGGCTTGTAGCCGCGCAGCGCCATGCCGACCGCGGTACCGACGATGCCGGACTCGGCGAGCGGGCTGTCGATCACGCGGTCCTCGCCGAAGTCCTTCTGCAGACCGTCGGTGATCCGGAAGACGCCGCCGAGCTTGCCGACGTCCTCGCCCATCAGCAGGACCTTGGGGTCGTCCTCCATCGCCTTGCGCAGGCCCATGTTCAGGGCCTTGGCCAGGGTGACCTTCTGGGTCGCGTTCGCCTCGGTCGCCATCAGTGAGCCCCCTCGAAGCTCTCGAGGTACGCCGCGAACCCCTCGCGCTGGAGCTCCAGCTCGCCGGTGGTCTCGGCGTACACGTGGTCGAACATGCTCAACGGCTGGGGATCCGGCAGCGCCTTGCAGCCCTCGCGCAGCCGGTGGCCGAGGTCGTCGGCCTCGGTGGACACGGCGTCGAAGAACTCCTGGTCCGCCATCGCGTTGCGCTTGAGGTAGACCTCGACCCGGGCGATCGGGTCCTTGAGCTTCCAGCGCTCGACGTCGTCGGAGAGCCGGTACCGGGTCGGGTCGTCGGTCGTGGTGTGGGCACCCATCCGGTAGGTGTACGCCTCGACGAGCGTCGGGCCCTGGCCCTCGCGGGCACGCTGCAGGGCCGCCTGGGTGACGGCGTACGTCGCGAGGACGTCGTTGCCGTCGACCCGGATGCCCGGGAAGCCGAAGCCCAACGCGCGCTGGTAGAGCGGGATGCGGCTCTGGCGCTCGATCGGCTCGGAGATCGCCCACTGGTTGTTCTGGCAGAAGAAGACCACCGGCGCGTTGTAGGAGGCGGCGAAGATGAACGACTCGTTCACGTCGCCCTGGCTCGAGGCACCGTCGCCGAAGTGCGCGATCACGGCGGCGTCGCGCTCGGGGTCTCCGGTGCCGACGACGCCGTCGCGCTGCATGCCCATGGCGTAGCCGGTGGCGTGCAGGGTCTGGGCGCCGATCACGATCGTGTACAGCCCGAAGTTGTTCTCGCGGGGGTCCCAGCCGCCCTGGTCGACGCCGCGGAACAGACCGAGCAGCTTCAGCGGGTCGACGCCCTTGCACCAGGCGACGCCGTGCTCGCGGTAGGTCGGGAAGACGTAGTCCTGCGGCTTGAGCGCGCGGCCGGCGCCGACCTGCGCGGCCTCCTGGCCGAGCAGCTGTGCCCAGATGCCGAGCTCGCCGTGGCGCTGGAGCGCGGTCGCCTCGACGTCGATGCGCCGGGTCAGGGTCATGTCGCGGAAGAAGCCACGGACCTGCTCGGCCAGCTCGGCATCGCTCAGGCCGTCGCCGAAGGAGAAGTCGGGGTGCTCGACGCGCTCACCCTCGGGGGTCAGCAGCTGGACGAGCTCGGGGCCGCCGTCCTGGTGGGCAGGTCCGAAGACCTCCGCGAGGTCGGGGCCGAAGCCGGACTGGGTCACGGTTGCTCCTTGTGCTCAGGGCTCGCGGGGTCGCCGCCTGCCTGCTCGGGGCGGCGTACGACGCGGGGATGGTGCGCCGTCCGCCGTGTGACTGGGACCACGTTCGTGCCCCCAAACGTACCGGGCCGGGTGCGACGGGAGCCAATTCGGTCGGCCCGAGAGCCGATCGGCGGCCGGTGTGAGGATGGGTGGTGTGACGACATCGACGACGACGGGTCGCGACCCGAAGTGGTGGACCCTCACGGCCGTCTGCACGGGCGTGTTCATGCTCCTGCTCGACATCACGATCGTGAACGTCGCGCTGCCCGACATCCAGGAGCAGCTGGACGCCTCGCTGTCAGACCTGCAGTGGGTGATCGACGCCTATGCACTCAGCCTGGCCGCACTCCTGCTGACCGCCGGGTCACTGGCCGACCTCTTCGGCCGCCGGCGGGTGTTCGTGATCGGCCTGCTGCTGTTCACGATCGGCTCCGTGGCCTGTGGCGCGGCCCAGGACATCTTCTTCCTCCAGGTGTCGCGTGCGTTCCAGGGGATCGGCGGTGCCGCCATGTTCGCCACCGCGCTGGCGCTGCTCGCCGCGGCGTTCCACGGCAAGGACCGGGGGACGGCGTTCGGCGTCTTCGGCGCCACCACGGGCGTCGCGGTCGCGATCGGGCCGGTCCTCGGCGGTGCGCTCACCAGTGGCCTGTCGTGGCGCTGGATCTTCTTCGTGAACGTGCCGATCTGCCTGGTCGCCCTGGCCGTCTCGCTGACCAAGGTGGTCGAGTCCAAGGACCGGCACGCCGGCCGGCCCGACTGGATCGGCTTCGTCACCTTCTCGGTCGCACTCGGGTCCTTGGTCTACGGGCTCATCGAGGCGGGCAAGGACGGCTGGGGCGAGACCCGGGTCCTCGCGTCGTTCGTGGCCTCGGCCGCGTTGCTGGTGGCGTTCGTGATCAGCCAGCTGCTGCAGGAGCATCCGATGTTCGACCTCGGGCTGCTCCGCAAGCCCACCTTCACCGGCGGTCTGGTGGCGGCGTTCGGCCTCTCCGCGTCGATGTTCTCGCTGCTGACCTACCTGGTGATCTACGTCCAGAACGTCCTCGGGTACTCCGCGGTCGCCACCGGCGTCCGGTTCCTGTACCTGTCCGTCGCCTCGTTCTTCGCCGCCGCGATCGCCGGTCGGCTCAGCGAGCGCGTGCCGGTCAAGTGGCTGATCGGGCCCGGGTTCCTCGTGCTCGGCACCGGGCTGCTGCTCATCAACGGCATCCAGACGGACTCCTCATGGACCCACCTGATCGCCGGGATGATCGTGTCCGGGGTCGGCATCGGCATGATCAACCCGCCGCTGGCCTCCACCGCCGTGGGCGTCGTACCGGTGGCCCGGGCGGGAATGGCCAGTGGCGTGAACTCCACCTTCCGCCAGGTGGGGATCGCCACCGGCATCGCCGCGCTGGGCTCCATCTTCAGCCAGCAGATCGGCGACGCCGTACGCCCGGAGCTCGCATCGAGGGTCCCGCCGCAGGCACTCGACGGGCTGACCGCCGCACTCTCCGGCGGTCAGGTCCAGCCGGCGGCGCGGGCCGCCCAGGCGGCCGCGGCCCGGAACGGTGGGCCGGCCGCCGGGCAGCAGGCCTTCGACCTGATCCAGCGGGTCGGCACGTCCGCTGTCGTGGACGCCCTGAACCACATCACCCTGATCGCGGCGGTCCTCGCCTTCGCGTCCGGACTGCTCTCGCTGCTGCTGATCCGGCAGCGGGACTTCGTGGTGCGCGGTGGTCCGGAGACCGCCGGCGAGGCCGAGGATCCGACTCGCGCGCCGGCCGCCTGAGGCCGGCGTGCCCCGGCGCGCCCGCACGCCCGTGGCGGCTCAGCCCAGGCGAGCGATGAGTGCGATCGCGTCGTGAGGTGCGTAGCCCTTCATGTCGTTGTCGAAGTACACGAAGACGTCCTGGCCGGCATCCGCCCACGCGCGGCAGCGTTCTGCCCACTCGTCGAGCGCGCGGTCGGTGTAGCCGCTCGCGTAGAGCTCCTGGTCGCCGTGCAGGCGGACGTAGCGCACCGGGCCGGTGTCCTGGTCGACCCTCGGCCAGCGCCCGGCGGTGTCGGCGAGCACCGTCGCGACGTCGTGGCGCCGGAGGAGCGCCGTCGCCGCCGCGGTCGCGAAGGTCGGGCTCCGGAACTCGAGCGCGTAGCGGAGCGGGCGCTCCTCCTCGGCACTGGTGAGGGCGCGGTCCTCCGGCACCTTCTCGTCGTGACGCCGAGACAGCTCGGCGGCCGCGGTGGTCGTCCGGGGCAGCGCGGCCAGGAAGGCATCGAGCACGTCCGCGTCGAGGCGGAGGCTCTCCGGCAGCTGCCAGAGCACGGGTCCCAGCGCCGGACCGAGGGCCAGGACCCCCGAGGCGAAGAAGTTCGCGAGCGGCACGTCGACGTCCTTGAGGCGTCTGAGGTGGGAGACGTAGCGCGGCCCCTTCACCGAGAACACGAAACCCGGCGGCGCATCGCCCCGCCAGGCGGCGTACGACGTGGGGCGCTGCAGCGAGTAGAACGAGCCATTGATCTCGATCGAGGTCAGGTGCGAGGCGGCGTACTCGAGCTCGCGGCGCTGGGGGAGGCCGGCCGGGTAGAAGTCGCCGCGCCACGCGGGGTAGCGCCACCCGGAGATGCCGACGCGGACCTGCCCACCCACGCCACGCAACGCTAGGGCACGTCTCTCGAGGCGCTTCCACAGATTCGTTTGCAAACAACTCTTTGCAAAGGTATGTTGCGGATATGGCCACGCCCTCCTCGATCACCCCGACCGCCGCCGGGCTGCGCGCGCTCTCGCACCCGACCCGGCTGAAGATGCTGATGCTGCTCCGCCTCGGGGGGCCGGCGACGGCGACCCAGCTGGCCCAGCAGCTCAAGCTCAACACCGGCGCCACGTCGTACCACCTCCGCCAGCTCGCCGAGCACGGCTTCATCGACGAGGACCGCGAGCGCGGCGACGCCCGGGACCGGTGGTGGAAGGCCGCTCATCAGAGCACCCTGGCGAACCTCGACTCGCGCACCACCGAGGAGGAGGCCGAGAGCTCCGAGGCCTACCTGCACTCCGTCGCGCTGATGTACACCGAGACGCTCATGCAGTACGCCTCGGAGCACCGCTTCCTGCCGGCCGCCTGGCGGAGCGCGAGCACCACCAGCGACTGGCACCTGCGCCTCACCGCCGATCGCGCCGAGGAGCTGGTCACCGAGCTGATCGAGGTCATCGACCGCTGGGGTGACCGCGAGGACCCGGAGGGCACACCCGGCGCCGGCGACTTCGTGATCAACCTCAACGCGTTCCCCCGTCCCGGCACCGTCGTGCTCGAAGGAGATGATCGATGACCTTCGCGACGGCGCGCCCGACCCCCCGGCGCATCCCGCTGTACGGCTGGCTCACCGCCGAGGCGATCTCGCTGCTCGGCACCCGGATCTCGATGATCGCGATCCCCTGGCTCGTGCTCACCACGACGGGCTCGCCGACGAAGACCGGGCTCGTTGCCGTCGCCGAGATCACGCCGATGGTGCTGCTCAAGGCGTGCGGAGGCCCGCTCGTCGACCGGGTCGGCCCGCGCCGGATGGCGATCACCGCCGACACGCTGTCGCTCGTGGCGGTCGGCCTCATCCCGCTGCTGCACCACACGGGTGCGCTGACGTTCCCGATCCTGCTCGTCCTGGTCGCGGTCGCGGGCGCCCTCCGGGGACCCGGCGACGCGGCCACCACCGCCCTCATCCCGGCACTCGTCGAGCGCGCCGCCGTGCCCTACGAGCGAGCCACCGGGCTGGCCTCGGCGATCGAGCGCGGGGCAACGATGGTCGGGGCCGCCATCGCCGGCGGGCTCGTGGCGACTCTCGGGGCTGCGAACGCCGTGGCCGTGGACGCCGCGTCGTTCGGGGTCTGCGCGCTGCTGCTGCTGCTCACCACCCGCAGCCTCGAGGACCGTGGCCGCGGCCGGCGCGAGTCCGTCGAGCCCGCGGAGGCCGAGACCCCCACGTCGTACGTCGCCGAGCTGCGCGCCGGCTGGCGCTTCCTGCGCGGCGACGCCGTCCTGATGAGCCTCTGCGTGATGGTCGCGGTGACCAACCTGCTCGACCTGGCCTGGTCCGCGGTGCTGCTGCCGGTGTGGGCCCGCGACTCCGGCGCCGGCGTCGGCGCGGTCGGTCTGGTGTTCTCGGTGTGGGGCGGGGCGTCGATGCTCGGGGCTCTGGTGGCCGCGGCGTACGGCACCCGACTGCCGCGGTTCGCGACGTACCTCGTCGCCTTCCTGATCACCGGGATTCCGCGGTTCGTCCTGTTCGCGATCGGCGTTCCGCTGTGGGTGATCCTGGCGATGTGCGTGATCGGCGGCGCGTCGTCCGGCTTCCTGAACCCGGTGCTCGGCGCCGTGCAGTTCGAGCGCATCCCGCGGGAGATGGTGGGCCGGGTCACCGCCCTGAGCAGCGCGCTGTGCTGGTCGCTGATGCCACTGGGTGGTGTCCTCGGCGGCCTGCTCATCAGCGGGATCGGGCTGTCCCCCGCGCTGCTCCTCGTCGGGTTCGCCTACTTCGCCGCCACCATGTCGCCGGCACTGATCCCGAGCTTCCGGGGCATGAACCGCCAGCCGGCCTCGCCGGAGCGCGAGCCGGTCGCCGCCTGACGCCGTACGTCGCGGGTCGTCCGCCTGACGGGGGCGGAGAGCCCCACGTCAGGCGGACGAACCCATCAGCCCTGACAGGGCACGTACTGCCTCGTGGCCGTCGCGGTGCCGCCGCTCTTCAGCCGCAGCTTGGCGGTGATCTTCAGGTCGGCCTTCGACCTCAGGTGCTTGAGCACGATCCTCTCGCCCGCCTTCGGGGACCCGTCCGAGGCCTTGTGCTTCCCGTTCACCGCGAAGGAGCCCGCCGCGACGTGGCCGGCGCCCGACTTCCACCGCAGCGTCGCCCGGTGGGCGCCACAGCTGATCGAGCCCGGGAACGCGACGAACGACCTGCCGGCGCCCTTCGTGCCGGTCAGCGCCGACCCCGCCTTGTGGAACACCATCGACACGAAGTTGCGGGGCTGGCTCTTCAGGATGATCGACTGACCGGCGGTGACACCCACGGCCATGGCCGCCGAGAACGAGCCCGGCTTGACGAACGCGCGCGTGGACGAGTGCGACGGGCCGCCCTGGTAGAGCTCGAAGACGACCGCCTTGTTCGAGCTGGTCTGGACGATCACCTCGCTGGCGCCGGCCTTGAACGCCGTCGAGCGTTGCACGTAGAGCCAGCCCTTGGCGCCCTCCGAGAACAGCATCTCCATGTTCGAGCTCACCGTCGCGTTCGGGTCGCAGACCGTGTTCGTGCCCTTCGAGTTGTGCAGTGCCACCGCACCCGAGCCGGTGACGACGGCCTTGCCCAGGTTCGGGCCCTTCTTGCTGACGGCGACCGTGCCCGAGATGTGCCCGGTGGCGTGCACCGTGTCGGTGCTGTCACCGGTGGCGGTGAACGTCGCGTCCATCGCCACGCTCCGGTTCCTCTTCCCGTGGGTGAGGATCGGCGTCGCCGAGGAGACGCTGGGGTCTCCCGACGTGAGCGTGCAGGAGGAGGAGACCTCCGCCGAGGCGCTGGCCGCGAACTGGAACTTGACCTGGGCGGACGCCGGGCCGGCCGGCAGCCAGGCGAGACCCGCCGCGAGGGCGCAGCAGGCGGACGCCGCGAGGAAGCGGCGCGGGCGAGACGAGCTGGACATCCGAGTCACCCCTTGCACGGGACGTAGGAACGGGTGGCGGCGGCCGAGCCGCCGTTCTCGAGCCGGAGCCTCGCGGTCACCGTGATGTCCGCAGTGCTCTTCAGGTGCCCGAGCACGATCTTCTTCCCGGCCTTCGGTGATCGGTCCGTGGCCCGGTGCTTCCCGTTCACCGAGAACGAGCCCGACGCCACGTGGCCGGCGCCCGACTTCCACCGCAGCGTCGCCCGGTGGGTGCCACAGCTGACCGAGCCCGGGAACGCGACGAACGACCTGCCGGCACCCTTCGTGCCGGTCAGCGCCGACCCCGCCCGGTAGAAGACCATCGACACCGAGCTGCGTGGGGCGCTCTTGGTGAGGACCCCCGAGTTGCCGGCGGTGACGCCGACGAAGAGGTCGGCGTCGAACTGACCGGCCTTCGAGAAGCCGCGCGAGAGGGCGTGGGATTTGCCCCCCTGGAAGAGCTCGAACTGGACCGGGTCGTTGGTTCCCGCGTGCACGACCTCCGAGACCGCGATGCCCTGGACGGCCGGCGTGGTGCGCTCGATGTAGAACCAGCCGCCGTGGTGCTCGGTGAACTCCAGGAGGCCTCCGCCCTCGGCGGCGGCCGAGGGGTCGCAGGCCGTGTTCTTGCCCTTCGCGACGTCGAGCGAGACCGTGCCCGCGCCGACCACGGCGGCCTTTCGGAGGTCCCGGCCCTGCTTCGCGACCGACCAGGTGGCCCGGTAGTGGCCGCTGGCCTGCACCGTGTCGGAGGAGTCACCGGTGTTGGTGTAGGTGGCCGAGAAGTTCATGCTCCGAGTGCGCTTCCCGTGGGTGAAGATCGGCGTCGTCACCGTGGTGCTGCCACCTGACGTGAGGGGACAGGTGGTGGTGTCGACGCTTGCGTTGCCCTGGACCATGAGCTCGGTCTGGACCGCGGCCGCGGCCGGACCGGACGGCAACCAGGCGAGTCCGGCGGCGAGACCGACGGACGCGGTGGCCGCGCAGGCGCGGCGAAGAGAGGTGGATCGGCTCATACAGGAACTCCCGTGCGTGCGGTGTGCGGTGAGCGTGCGATGGCGCGCCTCACGCTAGGAGTGGGCCGAGGGTGCCGGAATACACCCGCGCCGTGGTCTAGACCAGGACTGTCGACGCCGGTGCGGTCGCCGGGGCGGGGCCACGCCTGTGGACGCGGCCGTTCAGTGCTGCTTCTTCAGGTGCACAGGAGCCCCCGTTGGGTGGACGACGTGTGCGGAACAACGTCACGCCAGGTGCCGCCGCGCCCGCGCGGACAGGCAGTGCAAGGCCCGGTCTGGACCAGGTGCGGCAGCCCTTCGGCCCGGTCAGTGGAAGAACCGGGCCAGCTCGATGACCCGGTCGTTGGCCTCGGGCTCGCCGATGGAGATCCGCGCTCCGTCGCCGGCGAACGGCCGCACCACGATCCCGAGCTCGTCGGCGGCCGCGGCGAGGTCGAGCGTGCGGTCACCCGCAGCGAACCAGACGAAGTTGCCCTGGGCCTCCGGGATCGTGAGTCCGGCGTCGGCGAGCCCCTTGACCACCCGCTCCCGCTCGGCCACCAGGCTCTCGACGCGCTCGAGCAGCTCCGGCTCGGCCCGCAGCGAGGCGACCGCCGCGGCCTGCGCGACGTTGGAGACTCCGAAGGGCAGGCTGACCGCGCGCAGGGCCGTGGCGATCGGCTGCGGGGCGACGGCGTACCCGACCCGGAACCCGGCCAGCCCGTAGGCCTTGGAGAAGGTCCGGGTGGAGACGACGTTGTCGTGGGCACGCACCGTCGCGACGCCGTTCACCGCGTCGCCCATGCGCACGAACTCGACGTACGCCTCGTCGACCACGACCAGCACGTGACCGGGCACGCGCGCAAGGAAGTCGTCGAGCTCGGTCTGCGTCACCGACGGTCCGGTCGGGTTGTTCGGGGTGCACACCAGGACGACCTTGGTCCGGTCGGTGATCGCCTTGCCCATGCCGTCGAGGTCGTGCCGGCCGTCGGGCAGGACCGGCACCTGGACGTTGCGCGCCCCGGCGGCCGTGACCGCGATCGGGTAGGCCTCGAAGCTCCGCCACGCGTAGACGACCTCGTCGCCCGGCTCGCAGAACGCCTGCACCAGCTGGTAGATCAGCGCGACGCTGCCGGTCGCCAGCGCGAGGTCGTCGGCGGCGATGCCGAACTTGTCCGCGAGCGCCTCGTACAGCGCGGTGTTGCCCATGTCGGGGTAGCGGTTCATCTGCTCGGCGGCCCGCGTCGCGGCCTCGACCACACCCGGCAGTGGCGGGTAGGGGTTCTCGTTGCTGCTGAGCTTGTACGTCGTCAACCCCGGGCGGGCGAGCGGCGGCTTGCCTGCGACGTACGCCGGGATGCGGGACACGCAGTCGCGCGGCTGCGGTGACGTCATGGGGCCCAACCTATCTCCGGCTCTCCGTACCGCGAGCCCGCCACGGACGCACCAGCGGAAGGAGCACGAGACCGATCACCACGCCGAGGGTCGCCCCGGTCACATTGTCGATGATGTCGGTGACGTCGCAGGCCCGGTCGATGCGAGCGACATGGAGCTGGATCTCCTCGATGCCCAGGGAGTACGCCGCGAGCGCGGCCAGGCCGAGCGGGACGAGCACCCAGCCGAGTCGCCACCGCCCGAACGCGAGCACCAGGAAGATCCCGGCCGGGACGAACAGCAGGGTGTTCAGCAGCTGCTGGCCACCACCGAGGATCCAGAAGCCGCCGGGCGCAGGCCCTCCGATGTCCCAGCTGCAGCTGGTCGCGTGCTCGTCGGCGGGGATGTAGCCCAGTCCGTTCTGTGCCGGCACCAGGGTCACGATCGCGATCACGGCGATGCTCCACAGCAGCCCGAACCACGCCACGCCGGCCACCACACCGGCCCGGCGTCCGACGGCCAGTCCGATCACAGCGGCGAACACCCCCGCGACCGCTGCGAACAGCAGCATCCAGCCCGTGCCGCCGATCGAGACCATGCCGTCGAACATAGGGCTCGACGTGGCGAGCCTCCCAACCCTGCCGCCGGCGCTCAGCCGAGCGGAGGCATCACGACCGTGCCGCCGGTCACCAACGGCAGGTCGCGACCGAGGGTGACGTCGAGCGGGTTGGTCAGGCAGCGGATCGAGCCCCCGCCCTTGTGGAACTGGGACACGTCGACCTCGACCACCTCGAAGTCCCAGTCGGCCAGCTGCGCCTTCACCCGCGGCGGCGCTCCGGCGGGCATCACGACCGCGCGGCCGATCACGATCGAGTTCGCGCAGAACGTGGTCAGTGCCTCGTCGTCGGTCAGCACCAGCGGCTCGGGCACCAGCTCCAGGAGCGCGGCAGCGGAGGCTTCGTCGAACGCCCCAGGGGCGACCAGGGCGCGTCGCTCGTCGAGCGGACAGAAGGCCAGGTCGAGGTGGTACATCGCGGGGTGGGTGATCCGCACGCCGCGCACCCGCACCCCGAGGTCCGTGGCGAGGTGCTTGAGCGCCAGCTCCTCGGTGCGCGGCCCGAACCCGGCCACGAGGGCGTCGCCCCAGGCGAACACGTCGCCGGCCTCGAGGTGCGCGCCGACGCCGTCGCGCCCGACGTACGACGTGGCGCGGCCGCTGCGCTCGAACCAGGGCTGGGCCGTCAGGGTCTCCATCCGGCGCTCGGCGTACCGCATGTGCGACAGCACGACGTGGCCGACCCCGTCCGGACGGACGACCCCGAGGCCGAGGTTCATCGCGTAGACCATGTCGGGGGCATCGGGCCGCTGCGGCACGACCTCGACCGTGGCGCCGAGCCGCTCGATGGTCGAGAGCAGGTCGACCCACTGGGCCCGCGCGCGCCGCGGGTCGGGCTGGTCGGCCGGGTCCATGTAGGGGTTGATCGCGTAGTCGATCCGGAAGTGGTCCGGGCGGACCATCACGTAGCGGCGGCCCCAGCGCAGCTCGGACACGGCGTACCCCTCTCCTGTGCACGACGGCCCGCACGGTGGGCGTCTGTTCACGATTGTCAGACAATCTGACAACACCAGGATAGGGTCGGGAGCAGACGCCGGGCAAGTCGCTGTCAGACAATGGCCGCATGCACCCGGCCGCGAGCTCGACCGACGCCTTCGGATCGCTCAGCCTCGAGCACTCCTCGACCGTCGACCGGGTCGCCGAGGAGCTGCGTCGGGCGGTCTTCGAGGGCGAGCTCGAGTCCGGGACGCCCCTGCGCGAGGTCGCGCTCGCCGAGTCGCTCGGGGTCTCTCGGCCGACCCTGCGCGAGGCGCTGGCCCTGCTGGTCGCCGAGGGACTCGCGACGCGCGAGCCCAACCGCGGAGTGAGCGTGGCACGCCCCGACCCGGACTCGGTCCGCGACGTCTCGACCGCACGGGCGGTGCTCGAGACCGCCGGGGTTCGCACCTGGCCGCACGCCTCGGAGGAGGCGCGGGAGGCGGTACGCCGTGCCCTCGGCGACTACGAGCGCGCCGTCGCCGAGCACGCGTCGTACCAGGAGCTCAACCAGCGACACCTCGCGATCCACCTCAGCCTGGTCGGGCTGACCGGGTCACCACGGCTGGTCTCGATGGCCGAGTCGATCGTGGCCGAGCTCCGGCTGGCCCTGGCCCAGATCGACCGGGTACGCCGCAACGCGCGCTCCCAGGCGGGCAGCCACCACCACCTGCTCGACCTGCTCGAGGCGGGCGAGATCGACGCGGCGGTCGACGAGCTCGGCGAGCATCTGCACGGTGCCGAGGACGCGATCATCGAGCGTCTCGATCTCGGCTGAGCGACCCTGCGGAGCACGCCCACCGCTCCCCTATGCTCGGCGACGTGCGCTTCGTGACCTGGCTGCTCACCACCGCAGCGGCGGTCGCCGTCGCCACCTGGCTGATCGACGGCATCTACTTCACCGGGCCCACAGCCGGCCAGGAGGAGATCCGGCACAAGCTGCTCCCGCTGCTGCTGGTGGCGCTGATCCTCGGGTTCGTCAGCAGCTTCGTGCGGCCGGTCGTCACGTTCTTCTCGATCCCGTTCATCGTCTTCACGCTCGGGCTGTTCCTGCTCGTCATCAACGCCCTGATGCTGATGCTGACCGCGTGGATCGCCGGAGGTGTCGGCATCGGCTTCCACGTCGAGGGCTTCTGGAACGCGCTGTGGGGGTCGATCGTGATCACGCTCGTGAACTGGGGCACCGCGTCCCTGGTGAAGGACCGAGACTGAGGGTGCTCCCACCACCTCGGCAGCCGGGTCGATACGCCGTCGCACTGGTCTGCCTCGGCAACATCTGCCGCTCCCCGATGGCGCACGTCGTCCTCGAGGACCGGCTCGCTGCCGCGGGGCTCGACGACCGGGTGGTCGTGCACAGCTCCGGCACGGGCGGCTGGCACGTCGGCGGACCGATCGACCGGCGGGCCGGCGCCGTACTCACCGCGGCCGGGTACGACGGGAGTCGCCACCACGCCCGTCAGTACGACGAGTCCTGGGTGGACGCCCACGACCTCGTGTTGGCGATGGACCACGACAACCTCGCCGACCTCGGCGGCCGGTCGACCCGGGTCGCGCTGTTCCGCGACTTCGACCCCGAGGGCACCGGCGAGGACGTGCCCGACCCCTACTACGGCGGAAGCGATGGGTTCGCCGAGGTGTTGACGATGGTGGAGCGCACCTCGGACGCGCTCGTCGCGGAGCTGGCCGAGCTGCTCCGCGACTGATCCCGATCGCGAGGAGGCCCCGTGCCGAAGGCTCCGTTGCCCGCTCCTGCGCTCGCCCTGCTGCGCGAGCCCAACCCCGCCGTGATCTCCGTGGTGATGCCGAGCGGCCACCCGATGTCGGTGGCCACCTGGTACCTCGTCGAGGACGACGACACGGTGCTCGTCAACATGGACGCCGGTCGCGCCCGGTTGGGGTGGATCGAGCAGCACCCACACGTCTCGCTCACGGCCCTCAAGGAGGGCGAGTGGTACACGCACGTCAGCGTGCGGGGGCCGGTGGTGCGCTGGGAGCACGACGAGGCCGTGGCGCTGGCGGACATCGACCGGCTCTCGCGTCACTACGGCGGCGACGCGTTCCACCACCGATCGGCGAAGCGGGTCAGCGCATGGTTCGAGATCACGCACTGGCACGGCTGGGACATCGAGTGACCCGTCGTACCGGTGCTACCCGGTCGTCCGCCTGAGCGGCCCTTCCAGTGGCCGGCCGGGCGGACGACCCGGATGTGGGTACGGGAGCGGCGTACTACCCTCGCCTTGCCGGGATCGGAGGAGGTGCGTTGACGCGTCAGCCGCACATCGCTCGCCGGGCCGAGGAGCTGCTGGGTTCCGCGGTCGCGGCCACGGCTCCGGTCGCCGGTGGCGACATCGCCACCGCCACCAAGCTCCGGCTCAGCAGTGGCCGCTCGGCGTTCATGAAGACGCTGACCAGCGCGCCGGACGGGTTCTTCGAGGCCGAGGCGGCCGGCCTGCGCTGGCTCGGCGAGGCCGGCGGCGTCCGGGTGCCCGAGGTGCTCGCGGTCCAGGCCGACTGCCTGATCCTGGAGTGGATCGAGCCCGGGAAGCTCACCACGGAGGCGGCCAGCGACTTCGGCCGGGCGCTGGCCAAGACGCACGACGCGGGCGCACCGGCGTACGGGTCGGAGCGCGAGGGCTTCATCGGGCGTCTCCCCCTGCCCAACAAGACCTCGCCGACCTGGGCGGAGTTCTTCGCGACGAAGCGGGTGCTGCCCTACCTCAAGCTGGCTCGCGACCGCGGCGCGATCACGCCCGAGGGCGCGGACGTCGTGGAGCGGATCGTCGGCCGCCTCCCCGGCCTGGTACCCGAGGAGGGGGCTCGCCGGATCCACGGTGACCTCTGGAACGGCAACGTGATCTGGACCCATGACGCCGGCTGCTGCGTGATCGACCCGGCCGCACACGGCGGGCACCGCGAGACGGACCTGGCGATGCTGGCCCTGTTCGGGCTGCCACACCTGCCTCGGGTGCTCCAGGCCTACGAGGAGGTCTCTCCGCTCGCCGACGGCTGGGCCGACCGCGCCGGCATCCACCAGCTCCACCCGCTGCTCGTGCACGCCTGCCTGTTCGGTGGCGGGTACGGCGCGCGAGCTGCGGACGTGGCGGGACGCTATGCCTGATCCCGCCCTCGTGGCCGGCGGCTTCTCAGGCGTGGCTCAGGACGATTTGGCACAGTGAGACCGTGACCCCCGCCGCGTCGACCCCTGCGAGCGCCAAGCCCCGTGTGCTCGTCGTCGACGACGACAAGGCGGTGCGCGAGTCGTTGCGCCGCAGCCTGGAGTTCAACGGGTTCGCCGTGTCGCTCGCCGCCGACGGCGCCGAGGCGTTGGCCGGCATCGGCGGCATCGGCCCCGATGTGGTCGTGATGGACGTGATGATGCCGCGGCTCGACGGCATCGAGACCACCAAGTCGCTGCGCAAGGCCGGCAACGACGTCCCGATCCTCGTGCTCACCGCACGCGACGCAATCGGCGACCGGGTCGAGGGACTCGATGCCGGTGCCGACGACTACCTCACCAAGCCGTTCGCGCTCCAGGAGCTGCTCGCCCGGCTGCGCGCGCTGCTGCGGCGCGTCGTACCCAGCGACGGTGACGAGACCGAGGTGCTCACCTTCGCCGACCTGTCCATGGACCTCGCGACGCGCGACGTACGCCGTGGGTCTCGGGCCATGGAGCTGACGCGAACCGAGTTCACCCTGCTCGAGATGTTCCTGCGCCGCCCCCGGCGCGTGCTCGAACGCTCGTTCATCCTGGAGGAGGTCTGGGGCTACGACTTCCCCACGACCGCCAACTCGTTGGAGGTGTACGTCGGGTACCTCCGCCGCAAGACCGAGGCCGAGGGCGAGCCACGGCTGATCCACACCGTGCGGGGCGTCGGATACGTCCTGAAGGAATCATGACGACCCCGGCGACCGGACCGGCTCCCGGCTCGTCGACGTGGGACGAGCCGCGGTGGCACTACCGCCGGTCCCTGGCCAGCCGCGTGATCCTGATGACCACGCTGGCGGTCTGCTTCGCGGTCGCGCTGGTGTCGCTGGGCGCCTACGTGACGGTGAAGATGTCGCTGGAGAGCTCGCTCGACAGCTCCCTGACCGATCGGGCGCATCGTGCGGCGACCAGCACCACACTGGCCACCCTCACCCACGACCAGGTCCCCTCCTGGGCCACCGGTGCCGCCGACGTACGCATCTTCCTGGTGCGTGCGAACGGGGAGGCGATCACCACCGACGCTGCCGGTGCCCAGGTGCCGCTCGGGCAGCGCGAGATCGACGTCGCGACCCGGAGCCGCGGCAGCAGCATCCGCACGGTGACGTGGAACGGCAACGACTACCGCGTGGTGGCCGTGCCGTACGTCGAGTCGTACGCCCTCGTCCTCGCCCAGAACATGGCCCCCCAGGAGCGGGTGCTGCGCAAGCTCGGTGCGGTGATGCTGTTGTTCGGGCTGGCCGGCGTGATCGGAGCGGCCGCTGCCGGATGGGCGGTCGCCCGCAACGGTCTGCGGCCGGTCCGCCGCCTCACCCGCAACGTGGAGCGCATCGCACGGACCGAGGACCTCCAGCCCCTGCCGGTCGAGGGGGACGACGAGATCGCCCGTCTGGCCACGGCGTTCAACGACATGCTCGTCGCGCTCTCGGCGTCCCGCGACCGCCAGCGTCGACTGGTCGTGGACGCGGGGCACGAGCTTCGGACGCCGCTGACCTCGCTGCGGACCAACCTCGACCTGCTCCTCCAGGCCGACTCGGCGGGCGGTCTCGACGATGCTGCGCGTCGCGAGCTGCTCGACGACGTACGCGGGCAGATCGAGGAGATGTCCTCGCTCGTGGGCGACCTGGTCGAGCTGGCCCGCGACGAGCCCCTGCGGCCCGTCGTCGAGAAGGTCGACCTGGCCGAGGTCGTCGACCGGGCCGTGTCCCGGGCCCGCCGGCGAGGCACCAGCCTGACCTTCGACGTGGCCACCGAGCCGTGGTGGGTCATCGGCGAGTCGGCTTCGCTCGAGCGGGCCGTGACCAACCTCCTCGACAACGCGGTGAAGTGGAGCCCCTCCGGCGGCACGGTGCGCATTCGGCTCAACCACGGGACCCTGACCGTCGACGACGAGGGACCCGGCATCGCCGCCGCCGACCGCGAGCACGTCTTCGAGCGCTTCTACCGCTCGCAGGAGTCCCGCTCGATGCCCGGCTCGGGCCTCGGCCTGTCGATCGTCCGCCAGGTGATCGAGCGGCACGCGGGGAACATCCGTGTCGACGAGACCGACCAGGGCGGCACCCGGATGGTGATGCAGGTCCCCGGCGCCCCGCTCCTCGCCACCTGACCGACCTGACCGGAAGGCACCTGGTCGTCAGACGTGGGTGAGCAGGACCGCGAGTGCCACGAGCGGGACGCCCCACGACAGCGACCGCAACGCACCCTCCAGGGGCGCGAGCAGCGCAGCTCGGTCCAGCGGCACGACGGCGCCGTCGCCCCGGTGCACGCTGCCCGCGACGAGCGCAGTACGACGCCGAAGGTCGCGGGCCGGCGTACTCAACCGACGTTGGGCATGGGTGAGCGCGACGGCAGCGCAGGTGGCCGTGCCCGCCGCGAGTCCCTGCGCGCTCCCGGCTCCTGGTCCTTGGGCGAGGTACCCGACCACCACCGGGAAGCCGCCCCACCCGAGCCCGAACGCGAGGTCGTTGTGCAGGCGACCGCCGGCCAGCTCGAGGTTGTATCCCACGACGAGCGCGACCCCGACCGGCACGGCCGCGGCCAGCAGCCAGTGGGTGCCGCCCCACCAGAACGAGCCGTAGACACCCAAGGCCACCGCCACTCCCAACGCGGCCGCGGCGACGAGCAGCAGGGAACGGTCATCGAAGCCGGTGCCGAGCGGATGTCCCGCCCGCTCGTCCAGCGCATGGGCGGCGACGCCGACCGCGAGGAAGAACGCCAGGACCGTCAGCAGGAGCGCCGTCCACGACAGGCGCGGCGCGAGCGCCGCGCCCAGGACCACGTAGCTGAGGTGCCACAGCGTGTACGGCGGGTGGAGCAGGGTCCAGCAGTCGGCCAGACGTCCACCTCGGCGCGCGTAGAAGGCCGGCGGCTCAGCCACTCGTTCGCCGCCCACGCATGACGAGCCCTCCGCCCAGACTCATCGCCCGCGTCCGCACGTCATCGAACCCCGCCTCGTGCCACATCGCGATGTGCCGCTCGACCGGGTATCGGCGGTAGTGCTCCTCGATCGAGGGTCCTAGGAACCGACCGACGTGGGCCCACTCCCGACCGCCGGTCACGTACCCGGCGCCGGGCAGCACGACGCGGGTGTACAGCCGCCACGCCGGCAGCCATACCGGGGGCGCGGGGACGGCGAACTCCAGGCTCGCCACGGCCCCGCCCGGGCGCACCACCCGGGCGAGCTCGCGGAGCACGGCGGCCGGGTCGGCCACGTAGCGGAGGAGGTAGGTGAAGGTGAGGGCGTCGAAGGTCGCGTCCGGGAAGGGCAGCTGCTCCGCCCGCGCCACGGCGAACCTCACCCGTCGTTCTCCGGCCGCGGCGACCCTGCTCTGCCCGCGGCGCAGCATCTGCTCGGTGAGATCCACTCCGGTGACGTCGGCGTCGGTCCGGCCGGCCAACATCACCGCCACGCCGCCCGTTCCGGTGGCGACGTCGAGGACCGATCGTGGCCGCCCTTCCGCGACCGCGTCCACCATGGCGCGCCGCCACCGACGGTTCTGCCCGAACGTGAGCAGCTCCTCGAGCACGTCGTAGCGCGCCGGCAGCCCGTCGAAGAGGTCGCGCGCGAAGGCGTTGGGCTCCTCGCGCGACCGGCGCACCTCCGCGTCCCACCGTCGTCCCATGACACCTCCGCGCCCACCGTAGACCGCGGCCCGGCCCGGGATCACTCCAGACCTACGGCTCGAAGCGGTAGCCCATGCCGGGCTCGGTGATCAGGTGGCGCGGCTGGGAGGGGTCGTCCTCGAGCTTCTTGCGCAGCCCCCCGACGTACACCCGCAGGTAGTTGGTCTCCCGGGCGTACGTCGGCCCCCACACCTCGTGCAGGAGGTCCTGCTGGCTCACCAGCCGCCCCGGTGTGCGCACCAGCATCTCCAGCAGCCCCCATTCGGTCGGGGTCAGCCGGACCACAGCTCCGGCCTTGGTGACCCGGCGCGCCGGCAGGTCGATCACGAGGTCGCCGGCCTCGAGCACCGGGACATCGGACCCGGCCCGTCGCGCCGAGGCCCGCACGCGCGCGAGCAGCTCCTCCATCCCGAACGGCTTGGTCACGTAGTCGTCTGCACCGAGGTCCAGGGCCTGCACCTTCTCGGTCGACTCGGCCCGGGCCGACAGCACCACGACCGGGATCGTGCTCCAGGCCCGGAGTCGCCGGAGCACCTCCACACCGGACACGTCCGGAAGGCCGAGGTCGAGCACCACGATGTCGGGCTTGTCCTCGCGCAGGGCCTGCAGCGCGGACCGCCCGTCGGCGGCGATCAGGACCTCGTGGCCCTCGGCCCGCAACCCGATCCCCAGCGTCCGGCGCAGGGTCGCGTCGTCGTCGACCAGCAGCACCTTCACGTGCTCGTCCCCGGCAGGTCGAGCTCCATCGTGAGGCCACCGCCGGCGGTGTCGGTCGCGTCGAGGGTTCCGCCCAGCGCCTCGGTCAGACCACGTGCCACCGCCAGGCCCAGCCCGACGCCGGTGCCGACATCGCCGTGTCGCTGGAACGGCTCGAAGATCCGGCTGCGCAGCGCCGGGTCCACGCCGGGACCATGGTCGACGACCCGCAACCCGACCCGTCTCCCGCGCGTCTCGCCGACGACCTCGACGGCATCGCTGTAGCGCAGGGCGTTCGCGACCAGGTTGGCGATGACGCGCTCGAGCAGCCCGCCGTCGACGTACGCCGAGGGGAGCTCGCCGACGTCCACACGCTCGGCTCCCTCGAGACCGTCCAACGCCCGGCGGACCACCTCGCCGAGCGGTACCTCGTCCGCGATCGGCCGCACGGCGCCCGTCTCGAGCCGGCTCATGTCGAGCAGGTCGCTGACCATCGTCGTCAGCCGCGCGATGGACGACTCCATGGCGTCGAGCAGCTCGTGGCGCTCGGCCTCGTCGAGCCGGAGGTCGTGGGTCTGCAGGGTCTCCGTCGCCGAGCGCAGTCCGGCCAGTGGCGTGCGCAGGTCGTGCGACACGGCGGCGAGGAGTGCGGTCCGGGTCCGGTTGCCGGCCTCGAGCTGCTGGGCGGCCATGGACTGCCGGGCCAGCTCCTCGCGCTCGCGCAGCACGCCGACGTGCGTGGCGAACGCCGCGGCCACCGACCGTTCGCGCGGACCCAGCGTCGCGCCCTCGAGCACCAGCCAGCCGCCGGCTCCGGCCGGAACGACCACGGAGGACGCGACCTGCACCGGCTCCTCGGTCACGAGGTGGGCGGCCCGCGCCCCGAACGTGTCCCGCGCCAGCTCGAGCAGCCGCGGTACGTCGTACGCGCCGCCGAGCACCTGGCGGTTGAGCATGGTCAGGGTCCCGGCCTCGCGCTCGGCCGCCCTGGCCTGGGCACGGCCCCGCGCCGCCGTGTCCACCACCGACGACACCGCCACGGCAGTGAGGGCGAACACCAGCAGGGCGCACAGGTCGGTCCCGGACTCGACATCGAGGGTGTGGCGCGGCGGGATGAAGAAGTAGTTGAGGAGCAGTGCCCCGGCGACGGCGGCCGCCACCGCGGGCCAGCGTCCGCCGACGATCGCCACCAGGACCACCAGGCTCAAGAACAGCATGGTGGCCAGCGAGATCCGCGACGACCCCCCACCGACATGGACCAGGACGAGGGTGAGGACCGACAGCCCGACGGCGGCCAGGCCCCAGCCGAGAGCGGCGCGGCGGTTGCTGAGCCGGCCGGGGTCGGGGCTGTCCACGGGCCCAGTGTCCACCTCGGCTCGCGCCACGGCGGTCGCCACGACGGTCAGCCCACGTGCACGTGCGGGCGCCGGGTCGGATCTCGCTCCGCCCGGCGCAGCACCTCGCGGGTGACCGGCGCGACCTCGCCGAGCCCGAACAGCAGGAAGCGGAGCAGCTGCTGGAGCGGGTTGCCCTCGGTCCACTCGAAGTAGATGTGGGGGATCACGCCGGTGTCGTCGCGGATGCGGAGCGCGAGCGCGGCCAGCGCGTTGGGCACCGAGGAGGCGAGGACGCTCATCACCCGGTAGCGCTGGTGCAGCACCTCGCCCCGCACCTGGAGCCGACCCTCGAAGTCGCTCGGGTCGACCACTGTCACCTCGACGAAGATCACGTCCGGGTCGGACGGCAGGTCGTGGTCGCGGCGCAGCTGCCGGACCTTGTCGACGTACTCCTCGGCGTCGCGGTCCCGGGTCTTGTGCGCGACCAGCCGGATCGTGCGGCGTGCGCAGTCGCGGAGGAAGACCTGGCTGGTGGCGTCGAAGACGATCTCGGTCGCCCGAAGCTCGAAGACGCGCTTGATCCGCGAGGCGATCGAGACGCTCACGATCGCCAGCACGAAGCAGGCACCGATCTTCACGCCGTCCGGACGCTCGATCACGTTGCTGACGGTGGTGTAGGCGAAGACCGCGGAGATGGCGGCGAACCCGTACATCCGCTTGCGCTGACCGGCCCGCCGCGCCGCCAGGGTCACCGCGACCCCGGCGCTGGTGAAGAGCACGAGGACGCCGGTGGCGTACGCACCGCCCTGGCCGTCGACGCTCGCGTCGAAGATCCAGGTGATCAGGAACGCCGCGCCGGTCAGGATCAGGACCAGCGGCCGGACCGCGCCCGCCCACTCCGGCGACATCCCGTAGCGCGGGAGGTAGCGCGGGATCAGGTTGAGCATGCCGGCCATCGCGGAGGCGCCTGCGAACCAGAGGATCGCGATCGTCGAGGCGTCGTACGTCGTGCCGAAGGCGTTGCCCAGGTACTCGTGCGCCAGATAGGCCAGTGCGCGCCCATTGGCATGGCCCCCGGGCTCGAACTGTGCCGGTCGGATCAGCAGTGTCGTGACGAACGAGCTGGTCACCAGGAAGACGCTCATCATCACCGCGGCCGTGGTGAGGAGTCGCTTGGTGCCGCGGATCCGACCCGCGGGGCGTGCCTCGCTGTCCGTCGGTTCGCCACTGACGTGCGGCATCACGGCCACACCGGTCTCGAAGCCCGACATCCCCAGCGCGAGCTTGGGGAAGACGATGAGCGAGACCCCGATCATGGCCAGGGCGTTCCCGTGCTGCTGGGTGAGGGCCGCGCTCCAGTCGGGCACCAGATGGGGGTGCGTGACGATCTGCCAGAGGCCGACCGCGATCACGACGACGTTGAGCGCGAGGTAGACGCCGACCAGCCCGACCGCCAGTCCGATCGCCTCGGTGAAGCCGCGCAGGAAGACCGCACCGAGCAGCGCCAGCAGGAACAGGGTGATCGCGACCTGGTGCCCGGCCAGGGTCGAGCGGAGGTTGGGGTTCTCGATCAGGTGGGCGCTCGCGTCGGCGGCCGAGAGGGTCATCGTGATGATGAAGTCGGTGGCGGCGAAGCCGAGCAGCGCGAGCACGAACAGCTTGCCCTTCCAGAAGCTGAGCAGCCGCTCCAGCATCGCGATCGAGCCCTCACCGTGCGGGCTCTCCTCGGCGACGCGACGATAGACCGGCAGCGCACCGAGCAGGGTGAGAGCCACCAGCACCAGCGTCGCGATCGGCGAGAGCAGGCCGGCGGCGAGAGCCGCGATCCCGGGCTGGTACCCGAGCGTCGAGAAGTAGTCGACGCCGGTCAGGCACATCACCTTCCACCACGGCTTGCCGGTGTCGACGTGCCCGACCTCCCCCTCGGTGACCAGCCAGTCCTTGGCGCGCCGGGTCAGCGGCACGGTTGCGGTCACCGGGCCACCCGGGGGTCGGCGGCTCTGCGCGAGGTGACCGTGATGCTCACGCTCGCAAGCCTCTGCCGCGCAAGCGCGGGACTCACGCGTCTTGACGCGTTCCTGACGCTCCTGTCCGCGAGATCACGTGGTCAGTCCAGGAGGTCGAGCGCCAGGCGGTGGATCAGGTCGGCCCCGTGCTGGGTCAGGATCGACTCCGCGTGGAACTGGATGCCGCGGAAGTGCGGACCGCGTACCTGATGGACGTCGCCTGTGGCCGGGTCGGCGTCGACCGAGATGCCGTCCGGCAGGGAGAGGCCCGGCGAGACCCTCCCCACGAAGGTGTTGTAGAAGCCGACGCGCTCCGCGCGCCCGCCGAGCACCACCTCGTCCTGGGTGCCCTGGAACACGATGTCCTTGTAGACCAGCGGGATGCCGAGCCGGTCGCAGAGCACCTGATGCCCGAGGCAGACCGCCAGGAACGGCCGGCTCGCTGACAGCAACCCGTCGACGGCGCGGCCGAACGTCGCGATCTTCGGGTCGTCGCGGTCGCGCGGGTCGCCCGGTCCGGGCCCGACGATCACCAGGTCGGCGTCGTCCAGCGACCCCTCGGCGTACGACGCGTGCGGCACGACCGTGCTCGGCATCCCGGCGACGCCGAGGACGTGGCGCAGCATGTTCACGAAGTCGTCCTCGCCGTCGAGGATCACCACCCGCCTCCCGGCCAGGGCGGGATCCGGGCGCGTGCCCGACTGGTCGGCGAGCCAGAACGACGCGAGGCGCTGGTTGCGCGTGAACAGCTCGAGCAGGACGTCCTCGTCATGGACGAGCTCCGCGACGTTGACGCTCGGTGTCGGCGCCGCAGCCACCAGACCGAACGCCGAGAGGATGCCGCCGGCCTTCGCGTGCGTCTCGGCGACCTCGTAGGCCGGGTCGGAGTCGCGCACGAGGGTGGCGCCGGCGGTGACCGTCAGCCGGCCGTCCAGGTCCACGTCGGCGGTCCGGATCACGATCGGGCTGTCCACGACCGGCGCGCCCTCCGCGTCGCGACCGAGGATCGCCAGCGCAGCCCCGTAGTAGCCGCGGCCCTCGGACTCGTACTGCTTGATCAGTCGGCAGGCGTTCTGCACCGGGCTCCCGGTGACCGTCGCGGCATACATCGTGTCGCGGAGCACCTCGCGCGGGTCACGGCTGGTTCGCCCGGCCAGGAAGTACTCGGTGTGGATCAGGCGACTCATCGGCTTCAGGAACGGTCCGAGCACCTGGCCGCCCTTGTCGCAGACGTCGCACATCATCTTCAGCTCCTCGTCGACGACCATGAAGAGCTCGAAGATCTCCTTCTCGTCGCGCAGGAACGCGAGCAGGTCGCCCCGCAGGTCGCGCGGTTCGGTCGCCTCCGCCGAGACCAGCCGGAAGGTCCCGCTGATCGGGTTCATCCGTACGTCGTCGCCGTGTACCGACACGTGGCGCTCGGGACTCGCCCCGATGAGGTAGCGGTCTCCGGTGAAGAACACGAACGTCCAGTAGGCGCCGTGCTCCCGCTGGAGCAGCCGCCTGAAGACGGTGAGGGCCTTCCCGGCGTCCCAGTCGGCGACCTGGGCCCGGTAGTGGCGCCCCACGACGAGGTTCGCGCCCTCGCCCTGGCCGATCTCGTCGCGGATGATCGCGGCGACGAGGTCGGCGTACGCCGCGTCGTCGATGTCGAAGCCACCGCGGTCCGCCAGGTCGACGCCGGTGTCCTCGATCGCGTCGATCACCTCGTCGACGGTGAGCTCCAGCTCGGTCTCGACGTCCACGACCACCAACGGCGTGCCGTCGTCGTGCGCCTCGAAGCCACGCTCGCGGACCTGCCGGAACGGCACCGCGACCAGTCGGTCGGCGATGTGGTCGTCCTCGGGCACGCCGTCCTCGAGCGGGATGTCGAGCAGCGAGTCGACCACGCGACGCCTGCCACCGACCAGGCCGACGGTCTCGCGGTCACCGGCGCGGGTCGACCTCCGGATGATCGCCCAGGCCTCGTGCCGCTGGAGCGCGGCGATGGCGTCCCGGGCGTCGTCGGCTGTGGCGGTCATGGCGCCCGACCCTACCGACGCTCAGCGGACGGTCTTGATGTCGCTCAGGTAGCGGAGCACGGTCCGGAGCTCGGCCACGGTGTAGCCGGCGTGCACGTCCTCCATCTGCCGCGCGATCTCGGCGTACGCCGCGCCCACGCGCTCGTCGTCGAAGGGCAGCGCGTGCACCCAGATCTTGCGCCGGTCGCCCGGGTCGGGACGGCGCTCGACCATGCCCTTGGCCTCGAGCCGGTCCAGCACCCGGGTCGTCGTGCTCGAGGGGAGCTCGGTGGCCCGGGACACCTGTCCCGGGGTCATCGGCTCAGCGCTGCGCAGCAGCACGCCGTACGTCTGGAAGTCCACGACGTTGAGCCCGACCGAGCGAGCGATGCGCTCGTTGGTCAGCACCGCGGAGGCGATCACCTCCTGCATCGCCAGGGCGATCTGCTCACCGACCTGCTTTCGGGTGGACAAGATCGATCCACCTCACTATTCTCTCCGTATCGGAATAATTCCGTATCAGAGAAACCCCAGTTCGGGACTTCTCACATCCAAGACTACCTTACTCACAGGAGAACGAGATGACCGAGAGACGCGGGCTCGCCATGAGCGTCCTGATCTTCGCGTCGTTCATGGACCTGCTGGACGCGACGATCGTCAACGTCGCGCTCCCCTCCATCCAGAGCGACCTCGACGCCAGCGGTGCCCAGCTCGAGTGGACCGTGGGCGGCTACCTGCTGGCCTTCGCCGTCCTGATGATCACCGGCGGCCGGCTCGGCGACATCTTCGGCCGCCGGCGACTGTTCGTGATCGGCGTCGTCGGCTTCACCGTCGGCTCGGCGCTCGCGTGCGTGGCGCCGTCGATCGGCGTCCTGCTCGTCGCCCGCGTCGTGCAGGGTGGCTTCGCGGCGATGATGGTGCCCCAGGTGCTGTCGTCGCTGCAGGCCCTCTACACCCCTCGCGAGCGGGCGCCGATGCTGGGGCTGATCGGAGCGGTGTCGGGGATGTCGGCCGTGATCGGTCCGGTGCTCGGAGGCTGGCTGGTCAGCAGCGACGCGTTCGGGATCGGGTGGCGCAGCATCTTCCTGATCAACCTGCCCGTCGGGGCCGTCCTCGTCGTCCTCGCGCTGCGCTGGGTCCCCGACACCCGCTCGGATCACCCCCTGCGCCTGGACCCGGTCGGGCTCGTGCTGGCCACCACCGGTCTGCTCGGCGTCGTGTACGCCCTGATCGAGGGTCGTCAGCAGGACTGGGCGACCTGGATCTGGGCGGTCGGCGCCGGCGGGCTGCTCCTGCTGGCGGCGTTCGTCCTCCAGCAGGTACGCCGTGAGCGCACCACCGGCTCCGCGCTCCTGCCGATGCGTCTCTTCGCCGACCGCGGCTTCTCCGCGGGCCTGGTCACCCAGGGCGCCTTCCAGGGCTCCCTGGCCGGGTTCGCACTGGCGCTGACCGTCTACGTCCAGACCGGTCTCGGCTGGTCCGCCGTCCACGCCGGGCTCACCCTGCTGCCGTTCAGCCTCGGTGCCTTCGTCGGCACCGGCGTCTCGGTGCCGCTCGGGATGAAGCTGGGCAAGGTGGTGATGGTCGTCGGCGCGGTGCTCCAGTCGGCTGCGACCGTCTGGGTGCTGGCCGTGGTGCACGGGCAGACCGACGGACTGTCCACCTGGGACCTGATGCCGGCGCTGGTCGTCTGCGGGATCGGCCTCGGGCTCCTGGTGGTGCCGCTGGTCGACGTCGCGCTGGCGACGATCCCGACCGCGGAGGCCGGCGCCGCGTCCGGCACCTACGGGACCGTCCAGCAGGTCGGTGCGGCACTCGGCGTGGCGATCACGGGGACGGTGTTCTTCGGCGTCGTCGGCACGTCGTACGACGCGGCCTCGCTGCGGTCGGGACTGATCGCGGCGTGCTGGGTGGCGGCCGGGGGCTACGCGCTCTCCGCGGTGGCCAGCCTGCTGCTGCCCTCCCGGAGCCAGGTGCACGCCCACCAGGAGGCCCTGGCGCGCGAGCTGGCCACGGAGGAGCCGGTCGCCGTCTGAGAGTGCCGACCGGAACGGGTGGCACGGTGGCAGGGAACGCCGGGTCGTCGGTCGACGACCCGGCGTTCGCCGTACGTCAGCGGACCAGGGTCAGCAGCTGCGTCGCACGGGTCAGGACCACATAGAGCGTCGCCCGGCCGGTCGGGGACTCCGCCTCGATGGCGTCTGGGTCGACGACGATGATGCCGTCGAACTCCAGCCCCTTGGTGTCGATGCCGGTGAGGACGACGATCCGGTCGTCGCCGGCAGCGGCCGGGCCGCTCGCGTGCGGTGCGTCGGCGGCGAACTCGGGCCACGAGGCCAGCCACTCCGACATCTGGACACGGCGGGCGACCGGCACCACGATCCCGACGGTGCCGGCGACCCGCCCCGCCATCTCCGTGAGCTGCTCGCGCACCGTGACGGCGACGTCGACTCCCGCGGGGACCTCGTGCGGCGCGACGCCGGTCGACCGGACGGCGGACGGGAGGTCGGCGTCGAGCCCCGCGCTCTCCGCGTACGCCGCGGCGTACTCGTAGATCTCGGAGGAGTTCCGGTAGTTGGTCGAGAGGTGGAACTCGTGCAGGTCCTTGCCCTCGACCGCCGTGGCCCGCGCGGCCGCCGACTCGTCGGGGTCCGGCCAGGACGACTGGGCGGCGTCCCCCACGATCGTCCAGGTCGCGGCACGGCCGCGCCGGCCGACCATCCGCCACTGCATGGGCGTGAGGTCCTGTGCCTCGTCGACCAGGACGTGGGCATAGCCGTCGTCGTCGATCCGGTGGTCCGGCGGCTGCCACGGCCCGGAGCTCGGGCCGTACTCGCGATCGGCCGCGGTGGACAGCTCCTGGAGGTCGGCGCCGACGAAGTCGTCGAGCTCGTGGTCCTCCTCGCGTGCCCGGTCGGGTACGTCGCCGAGGGCGTAGCGCAGCTCGTCGACCAGGGGGACGTCCTCGACCGACAGGTCGTCGGCCTGCCACGACTCCACGAGCAGGCGCTGCTCGTCGGGGGTGACGACGCCCTGCCCGACGCGGGCGAGGAACTCGGGATCGCGCAGCCAGGCCAGCACCTCGGGTGCGCTCAACGGCGGCCACCAGGAGAGGGCGAAGTCGACGAACGCCTGCGACGAGAGCATGTCGTCGTCGAAGGCCTCGCGACCCCGCTCGCGGCCGCGGGCGCCGCGAACCTGGCGCCACATCACGTCGAGCAGCGACGAGGACACCCGTGGGAGCTGGCGGTTGCGCTGGCCGCTCAGCTGGCGGCGCAGCTTGCCGAGCGCCCCGCGATCGAGGTGGATCACGTCGTCGCGCCAGAACACCCGGAACTCCTTGGGCGAGCCCGGCGCCTGCTGGCGCGCTGTACGCCGCATGAGCTCGGCCATCCGCGCCGACCCCTTGACGGCCGCCACCGCCGGGGCGTCGTGCCGCGTTGCCCGCAGGCCACCCACGACCTCACCGAGCGAGCGCAGCGCGACCGCCGTCTCGCCCAACGAGGGCAGGACCCGCTCGATGTAGCGCATGAACACACCCGACGGGCCGACGACGAGGACGCCGCCGGTCTCGTAGCGCCGGCGGTCGGTGTAGAGCAGGTACGCCGCGCGGTGCAGCGCCACGACGGTCTTGCCGGTGCCGGGGCCGCCACTGATCGCCACCACACCCCTGGCGGGGGCCCGGATCGCCTGGTCCTGCTCGGCCTGGATGGTCGCGACGATCGAGTGCATGGAGCGGTCGCGGGCGCGGGAGAGCTGCGCCATCAACGCCCCCTCACCCACGATCGGCAGGTCCGACTCGGCCTCGGCGTCGAGCAGCTCGTCCTCGATGCCGACGACCTGGGGACCGGCGCAGCGCAGCACGCGTCGGCGGATCACGTCGTGGGGGGCGGCGGCCGTCGCCTGGTAGAACACCGCGGCCGCGGGAGCCCGCCAGTCGATCAGCAGCGAGTCACGGCGGTCGTCGCGCAGCCCGATGCGCCCGATGTAGCGCGGCTCCGGGTCGACCCCCGCCTGCAGGTCGAGCCGGCCGAAGACGAGCCCCTCGTGGGCCGCGTCGAGCTGGGCGATCCGGCGCGCGGCCTGGAAGACCATGGCGTCGCGCTCGACGAGCCCGCCCTCGTGGCCGAGGGCGCCGCGACCGTGCCCCTCGCGAGCGAGCGCCTGGGCGTTCCGCGCGGACTTCTCCAGCTGGACGTACACGCGGTCGACGAAGCCCTGTTCGGTGGCGAGCTCAGCGGACAGCAACTCGTCAGCCACGTAGCAGTCTCCTCGGATCCCCGACCGCTCGGTTGAGCGGCTCCGGCTCGAACGACAAGTCGTCCATGGTATCCGCTGGGCCTCGGCGCCGCCGTTAGGATCGGAGGATCGGGTGGGGCCGCACGTCGGTAGCTCGGAGCCGGGGCCGGTCCCGCCGTTCGCTTCATGACCACGGGGGTCCTCATGCACGCGCGCCTGCTGCTCCGCACGATCGTCGGCTCCGGTGTCGTGGCGGCCCTGGCCGTCCCCGGCTCCGCCGTCGCCCAGACGTTCGCCCACCGGGACGCCACGCACGACGTCCAGCGCTACACACTCCCGGGCGGCACCCTCACCAACGCCCCGCACAACAAGGCGGCGGACATCGTGCGCACGCGGCTGACCTACACGAACCGGGGCCTGGAGAGCACGGTCTGGCTGCGCAAGGGCGAGGTCGGCAGGAACTGGCTGCTGGACGGCCAGGTCCATACCGGCAGCACCCGTTTCGAGTGGTTCGCCTCCCAGAGCTCGAGCAGCACGGTCGCCCTGATCTACGACGCGGACGGCGCGCAGGTCGCCTGCGACCGGCTCAAGACCCACGTGTCGCACCGGAAGGGCCGCGTCGGGACGAGGATCCCGGCCTCCTGCCTCGGGTCGCCCGCCGCCGTGCGGGAGGGAGTCGCCTTCGACATCCCGGCGACGGACACCACCCAGTTCGCCGACGACGCCCTGCAGAAGCGGGGTCTGACGCAGCAGGGCCCGAGCCTGGCGCTCTCTCCCAAGCTGCACCGGAACCGCTGACCGACTGAGATGCTCGGCGCGTGAAGGTCTACATCTCGGTGGACATGGAGGGCGTCGCCGGCATCTCCGACTGGGAGCAGTGCCTCGCCGGCGGCGACGACTACGCGCTGGGTCGCGACCTCGTCCTGGGCGAGGTCAACGCCGCGATCGACGGGGCGCTCGAGGCGGGCGCGACGCGGCTCCTGGTCAACGACAGCCACTCGTTCATGCGCAACCTCCCGCCCGACGAGCTCGGCGGCCGCGCGTCGTACCTTTCGGGGCGGTTCAAGCCGCTGTACATGATGGAGGGTCTCGACGCGTCCTTCGACGCGGCACTGTTCCTCGGCTACCACGCGGCGATGCCGACGCCCGGGGTGCTGTCGCACACCTACAACCCGCGCGCGATCGCGAACGTCTCGCTCAACGGCACGGTCACCGGCGAGGCCGGGATCAACGCGCTGGTCGCCCAGCACCACCGCGTCCCGGTCGCGGTGATCACCGGCGATCAGTACGTCGGACCCGAGGCGGCGCCGTTCTGCCCGGGCATCGAGGTGATCCAGGTGAAGACCTCGATCAGCCGGTTCGCCGCCGAGCACCTGCATCCCGACGTCGCCCGGCAACGGATCCGCGAGGGCGTCGCCCGGGCGCTGTCCGACCATTCCGCCGCTCCGCCCGCGATCGGGCTCCCGGCCACGCTCGAGATCCAGCTGCTGTCGCCCGACATGGCCGAGCAGGCGACCTGGCTGCGCGGCGTCGAACGGGTCACGTCGACCAGCGTGCGCTGCGAGGACGACGACCCGCTGCGGCTCTACCGGACGTTCCTGACCCTGGTGTTCCTGACCCGGAGCCTGGTCGAGACCCGCTGATCTCCGCCCGCTACCTCTTCCGGCCCAGGAACGCCGTCATCGCCTCGCGCGCGTCGTCCGAGGCGAACAGCCGGGCACTCAGCGCGGCCATGTCGTCGCCGAGCGCGTCGATCCGGCGTACCAGGTCGGCATTGAGGATCCGCTTGGACTCCCGCAGTCCCTGCGCCGAACCGGTGGCGAGCTGGGCGCAGGTACTCGCCACGGCGTCGTCCAGCCCGCCGCTGGGGACCGCTCGCGTGACCAGCCCGTACGCCGCGGCCTGCGCGCCGGTGAACACCTCGCCGCCCAGGGTCGTCAGCGCCGCCGCGCGCGGGTTCATCCGCGCGTGGACGGTCAGCGAGATGATCGCGGCCGCCAGCCCGAGCTTGACCTCCGTCAGGGCGTACGACGCGTCGTCGGCGCTGATCGCGACGTCGCTCGCCGCGACGATGCCGATGCCGCCCGCCCGGACCGCACCGGCGATGCGGGCGACCACCGGCTTGTCCATGGTCGCGATCAGCCGCTGGAGCGCCACGATCCGCCGCGCGCCCTCCTCCATGCCGACCGTGGTCGCCTCGGACAGGTCGGCGCCCGAGCAGAAGACCTCTCCCGCCTGCCGCACGAGGACCACCTTCACCGAGCCCTCGGCGTCCGCCCGCTCGAGCCGCTCGAACAGCTCGGTCACCAGCTGCTGTGACAGGGCGTTGCGGTTGTGCGGCGAGTCCAGGGTGATGGTCGCGACGGCGTCGTCGACGGCGTAGTGCACGAGCTCGTCGGTCATGCCGGGCATCCTGCCAAACCGGCCGCTCCCGGAACCCGCGGCACCCCTGGCCAATCCGGACCACCAGCCGCTACGAACGACCATCGACCGCACACAGTTCGCGGCCCTTCGGACGCTGACAGTCGGGGCCCGAGAGGACAGGATCGAGCCGTGAGCCACCTGAGGCCCGTGCCGTCCGACCCATCCTCGGAGGGGGGCGGGTCGGTCGCCGCGCACCTGGCCGAGCTGCTGAGGCGGGCGAGCCGCGGGGACGAGGGCGCCTTCGCCGAGTGGTACGACGCCACCTCGGCGCGCGCGTTCGGTCTCGCCGTCCGGGTGCTGCGTGACCCGGCCCAGGCCGAGGAGGTCACCCAGGAGTCGTACCTCGAATGCTGGCGCCACGCGGCTCGCTTCGACTCGGCCAAGGGCAGCGCCATCTCGTGGCTGCTCACGATCGTGCACCGCAAGGCCGTCGACCGGGTCCGCTCCGCCGAGTCCGCGGGTCGCCGCGACGTGGCGTACGGGCAGCGGGAGAGGTCTGTGCCGCACGACGAGACGGCCGAGGCCGCGGCCGCCTCGATCGAGGCCACCCGCGTCCGTGCGGCCCTCGCGGACCTCACCGCCAAGCAGCGAGAGGCGGTGGAGCTGGCGTTCCTCGGCGGATACACGCACACCGAGGTGGCCAGCATGCTCGACCTTCCGATCGGGACGGCGAAGACCCGGATCAGGGACGGACTGATCCGGCTGAGAGACGCGATGGGCGTCGGAGAGGTAGCGCAGGCATGAGCGAGATCCATGCGCTTTCGGGTGCCTATGCCGTCGACGCTCTCGACGCCATCGAGCGAGCCCAGTTCGAGGAGCACCTGGCCGAGTGCGCCGAGTGCCGAGCCGAGGTCGCGTCGTTCCGCGAGACCGGCGCGCTGCTGGCCGTCGCCGAGGCCGTGCCGCCACCCGCCTCGTTGCGGTCGAGCGTGCTGGCCGGGATCAGCCAGGTGCGCCCGTTGCCGCCGGAGGCGCCGCTGCCGGCCACCGAGCCCGCCGTACGACGGCGCCCGCTTCCGCGGCTGCTGCTCGCCGCCGCCGCCGTGGTGCTGCTGGCCGTCGGCGTGCTCGCCTGGCATCCCTGGCAGCACGACACCACCTCCGCCGCCGAACAGGTCCTGAACGCTCCGGATGCGGTCCGGGTGACCGAGCGGCTGCCGCAGGGTGGCGAGCTCACCCTGGTCCGCTCGCCGTCTCTCGGGCGCGCCGTCCTGGTCGGGCACGACGTACCGGCAGCGGGAAGCGGCCAGACCTACCAGATGTGGCTCCAGCAGCCGGGCGAGGACATGGTCTCCGCCGGCCTGATGCCGGACGCCGACGAGCCGACGCTGCTCGACGGAGACGCCGGCACAGCGGCCGCTGCCGCGGTCAGTATCGAGCCCGCGGGTGGCTCGGTCCATCCGTCCGAGGACGTGGTGGCGGTCTTCCCCTTGCAGACGGCCGGGACCGGGAACGACGCGTCATGACCAGCGACGCGACCAGGCGCCGCCGGATCGCCGTGATCGGGTCCGGCGTGGCCGGTCTCACGGCCGCGCACGTCGCGGCCCGCACCGCCCACGTGACGCTCTACGAGGCCGACACCCGTCTGGGCGGGCATGCGGACACGCACGACGTGGACGGGCTCGCGATCGACACCGGCTTCATCGTGCACAACGAGCGCACCTACCCGACGCTGCTGCGGCTCTTCGCGGAGATCGGGGTCGCCACCCAGCCTTCGGAGATGTCGATGTCCGTGCGCGACGAGGCGACCGGGCTCGAGTACGCGGGAGCGCTCGGCGCACGCGGCCTGTTCCCGACCGGCCGCAACCTCGCCCGTCCGGCGTACCTCCGGATGCTGGGCGAGGTCCCGCGGTTCCATCGGAGGGCCAGGGCGTTGCTCGCCGACGGGTCGGCCGTGGGAGACGCGACGCTGCGGGAGTTCCTCACCGCCGGTGGCTTCTCGCCGTACCTCCGGCGCCACTTCATGGAGCCGCTGGTCGCGGCGGTCTGGTCCTGTGACCCGGCCGTGGCGCTCGACTACCCGGCCCGCTACCTGTTCGAGTTCCTCGCCCACCACGGCATGCTGTCGGTGACCGGCTCGCCACAGTGGCGGACGGTCCTCGGCGGCTCGCGCGCGTACGTCGCCCGGGTGGCGGCGGGTCTCGACGACGTGCGCACCGGCACGAAGGTCACGTCCGTGCTCGAGACCGCCGCGGGGGTGCGGGTCACCGACGGCAACGGAGCGACCACGACGTACGACGCGGCGGTCGTCGCGACCCATCCCGACCAGGCGTTGGCGATGCTGGCCGAGCCGACCGCACCTCAGCGACGAGCTCTGGCCGGCATCCCCTACAGCGACAACCCGGCCCTGCTGCACACCGACAGCTCCGTGCTGCCGCGGAGCGCCGGCGCCCGTGCCTCGTGGAACTTCCTGCGTCCACGCGACGTCCGCAACGGCGTCACGGTCACCTACGACCTGACCCGGCTCCAGCGGCTCCCGACCGACACCCACTACCTGGTCACGCTCGGGGGTGACGACCTCGTCGACCCCGACTCGGTGATCGCGCGGATGGAGTACGCCCATCCGATCTACACCCCCGAGTCGGTCGCCGCGCAGCGTGCGCTGCCGGGGGCGAACACCGCCCGGGTCGCCTTCGCCGGCGCCTACCACGGGTGGGGCTTCCACGAGGACGGCGCGCGCTCCGGCGCCGCCGCCGCCGCGCACCTCGGGCTGCCGTGGGAGGGGCCCACCCTGCCGCAGCCCGGCATGTTCACCGCACGCATCCGGCACACGCGGCGCCGGCCCCTCCGCAGGACCTTCGAGCACCACGCGCACACCTGGCTGGTCGACCTCGACGCGCTGCCCGACCACGGCCGGCTCGGCACGTTCGAGGCGCGCGACCACCTCGGGGCACCCGACCGAACCCTGCGCGAGAACGTCGACGCGTTCCTGGCCGTGCGCGGCGTGGATCTCGCCGGTGGCCGCGTGCTGATGGCGGCGAACGCCCGCGCCCTCGGCTACTGCTTCAACCCGATCAGCGTCTTCTGGTGCTTCGACCACGCGCGGCGTCTCGCCGGCGCGATCGTCGAGGTGCACAACACCTACGGCGGCCGCCACGCCTACCTGGTCCACCCCGACGAGCGTGGCCGAGCCCGGGTCGGCAAGGCGCTGTACGTCTCGCCCTTCCACGGCACCGACGGCTGGTACGACGTGCGCGTCCCGGTGCCGGGCGACGACCTGCTGGTGGCCGTCACCCTGCACACCGACGACGGCGCGACGTTCACCGCGACCCTGGACGGACGTCGTACCGACGTGTCCCCGCGACGTGCGGCGCCCGCCGCTCTGCGCGGCTCGGCCCTGATCCGCGCCCACGGGATCGCGCTGTGGCTGCGCCGGCTTCCCGTTCAGCCCCGGCCCGCCGCCGACGAGGCCGACCACGACGGGAGCGCCCGGTGACCGCCGTCGTCAGCCGCCCCGCGATCGACCAGTGGCCGGACCTGATGCGGGTACCGGCCGGGGCCCGCACCACCGCCTCGGCGTACGTCGCCCGCCGGCTGTTCCTGGCCGGCGTCCGCCGGCTGCCGGTCACCGTCCGGCTCGAGGGTCGAACCCTCGGGGCGGGCGGCCCGGAGATGACGATCCACCGGCCCGACGAGTTCTTCGCGCGACTCGGACGGAGGGCGCTGATCGGCTTCGGCGAGGGCTACCTGAGCGGGGCCTGGGACGCTCCGGACCTCGGTGCCTTCCTGACCGTGCTCGCGGCCGACATGCCGCGACTCGTGCCCGACTGGCTGCAGACGTTGCGCGCCCTCGCCGTCGCGCGGCCGCCGCGACGCGAACGGAGCACGCGGACGAACTCCCGCAACAACATCGCCCACCACTACGACCTGTCGAATGCGCTGTTCGAGCAGTTCCTCGACGAGAGCCTGACCTACTCCGCGGGCCTGTTCGAGGCCGACGAGCTCCGGCTCAGCGGCTTCTCGTCGATGACGGCTCCCGACGCGGGAGCCGATCTCGCCGAGGCACAGGGCCGCAAGATCGAGCGGCTGCTCGACCACACCGCGGTCGGTCTCGGCACGCGGGTGCTCGAGATCGGCACCGGCTGGGGCGAGCTGGCGATCCGGGCCGCTCGGCGAGGCGCGATCGTGCACTCGATCACCCTGTCCACCGAGCAGCGGGACCTGGCCGAGAAGCGCATCGCGACCGCCGGGCTGGCCGACCGGGTGACCGTGCAGCTGCTCGACTACCGCGCCCTGCCGGACGACACGACGTACGACGTGGTGCTGTCGGTGGAGATGATCGAGGCGGTGGGCTACGACTTCTGGACCGACTACTTCGCGATCCTCGACCGGGTGACCTCCCCCGGCGGGCGGGTGGGCATCCAGGCGATCACGATGCCGCACGACCGGATGCTCGCCACCCGTCGCACCTACACCTGGATCAACAAGTACATCTTCCCCGGGGGCTTCCTGCCTTCGGTCGAGGCGATCGAGCAGATCACCGCGCGACACACCCGGTTGCGGGTCACGGATCGCCTGGCCTTCGGCTCGCACTACGCCGAGACGCTGCGACAGTGGGACGAGCGGTTCCTGGCCGCCCGCGAGCGGGTGCTGGCGCTCGGCTTCGACGAGACGTTCGTCCGGATGTGGCACTTCTACCTGGAGTACTCCCGGGCCGGCTTCGCGTCGGGCTACATCGACGTCAACCAGCTCGTGCTGGCGCGAGAGGGGGTCCGATGACCGCGACCGCGTCCCGACGTGGGACGACCCCGCGGGTCGGCGGGGTCGCCGCCGAGCTGGCCGAGGCCGCCCGGCCGTTCGTCGGCGGTGAGCTGCCGGTGCGGCTGCGGGTGTGGGACGGCTCGGAGGCGGGACCGGCGGACGCGCCCGTCGTGGAGCTGGTCAGACCCGACGCGTTGCGGCGCCTGCTCTGGCACCCGGGCGAGCTCGGCGCCGCCCAGGCGTACGTCACCGGCGAGCTCGACGTACCGGGCGACCTGGGCGCCGCGCTCACCCACGCGTCGGCGGTCGGTCGGGAGCGCGGCCTCCCCCTCGGACGCCCGAGCCCGGCGGCGTTCGGCCGCGGCCTGCGCACGCTGCGGAGCCTCGGCGTGCTCGGGAGGCCGCTGCCGCCACCCGCGTCGCAGGCCCGCGTGCGCGGGCGCCTGCACAGCCGGCTCCGTGACCGGCGTGCGATCAGCCACCACTACGACCTGTCGAACGAGTTCTATGCGCTGATCCTCGACCCGGCCATGGCCTACTCGTGCGCCTACTACGGCGACGACCCCGAGCAGACCGTCGAGTCGGCCCAGCGCGCGAAGCTCGACCTGGTCTGCCGCAAGCTCGACCTGGGTCCCGACCGGAGCCTGCTCGACGTCGGCTGCGGCTGGGGGTCGCTGTCCCTGCACGCGGCAGAGCACTTCGGCGCGCGGGTCGTCGGCGTGACGATCTCGGCCGAGCAGAAGCGGCTCATCGACCAGCGCATCGCCGGGCGGGGACTGGATGACCGGGTCGAGATCCGGCTCCAGGACTACCGCGACGTGCCCGAACGCGACCACTTCGACTCGGTCGGGTCGCTGGAGATGGGCGAACACGTCGGCGAGCGCACCTATCCGACGTACGTCGACGTCCTGGCGCGCGTGGTGCGGCCGGGCGGGCGGGTCCTCGTGCAGCAGATGTCCCGCACCGGGAGGCACCCCGGAGGCGGGCCGTTCATCGAGTCGTTCATTGCGCCGGACATGCACATGCGGCCGGTCGGCGAGACGGTGGCGCTCCTGGAGCGCGGCGGCCTCGAGGTGCGCGACGTGCAGTCGCTGCGCGAGCACTACGTGCGGACGGTCGCCGGCTGGCTGGAGAACTTCGAGCTGAACCTGTCCGAGCTCACCGCGCTGGTCGGCGAGGAGGTCGTCCGGGTGTGGCGGCTGTACCTGGTGGGGGGCGCGCTGGCGTTCCGCGACGGACGGATGGGGGTCGACCAGATCCTCTGCGTCCGGCCGGGTGCCGACCACGACCTTCCGCCGGAGCGTGCCTGGTGATCTCGACCTGGTGGGGGCTGGCGCTCCTCGCGATCGGGATCGCGGCGCTGGCGATGCTGGTGACCGCGTACGCCGCGCGTCGGGCCGGGCGGGTCTCGGTCGTCGACGTGACGTGGGGGCTGGCCCTGGCGGCGATCTCCGTCGCCGCGGCCGTGGTCGGGACCGGGACGCCGTGGCGGCGGTGGCTGGTCGCCGTCCTGGTGCTGGTGTGGGGGGTGCGGCTGTCGCGACACATCTTCACCCGGTCCAGGGGGCACGGCGAGGACCCGCGGTACGCCGAGATGCTCGGTGACGGCGGCTTCCGTGCCGCCGTCACCAAGGTCTTCGTGATCCAGGGGCTCGCGATCTGCCTGGTCGCGCTGCCGGTGCTGGCCGCCGCGCACTGGGACGTCGGGCTGACCTGGCTGGTCTGGGTCGGGGTCGTGGTCTGGGCGGCCGGCACGACGTTCGAGTCGGTCGGAGACGCGCAGCTCGCGGCGTACAAGCGCGACCCGGACCGAGGGCCGGTCATGGACCGCGGCCTGTGGGGCTGGACCCGCCACCCGAACTACTTCGGCGACGCCCTCGTCTGGTGGGGCATCTGGCTCGTCGGCGGCGCGGCGTCGGGCTGGTGGCCCGGACTCGTGTCCGTCCTCGCTCCGCTCGCGATGACCCACTTCCTCCGCAACGTCACCGGCGCCAAGCTGCTGGAGGAGACGATGTCGGGGCGCCCCGGCTGGGCCGAGTACGCCGCCCGGGTCCCCCTCTTCGTCCCGCGCCCACCTCGTCGTTCATCGCGATAGTCCCCCTCACCTGGGCTCGCTCCCAACGCCGGGCACCCCTGTCGGGCACCGATCTGATGCGGACCATCGCGGCTAGCCTGGGGTGATGGGCGCGGTCGATCCGGTCGCGGAGGCATTCGCGGCGACGCCCCGGGAGGACTTCCTGCCGGCGTCCCAGCGGGGCAGCGCGGCCTACGACGGGCCGCTGCCGATCGGGCTCGGCCAGACCAGCTCCCAGCCCAGCACGGTCGAGGCGATGCTGCGGCTGCTCGACCTGAGGGCCGGGCAGAAGGTGCTCGACGTGGGCTGCGGATCGGGCTGGACCACCGCGCTGCTGGCCCGCCTCACCGGACCGAGCGGTCGGGTGCTCGGCGTCGAGCTGGAGCCGGAGCTGGTGGAGTTCGGCAGCCACAACCTGGACCGGACCGACCTGCCGTGGGCGAGCATCCACCAGGCCGCGGCGGGCGTCCTCGGCCTGCCGAGCGCTGCGCCGTACCACCGGATCCTGGTGTCCGCGATGGCGCAGGAGCTCCCCGACGACCTGGTGGCGCAGCTGCACACGGGCGGGGTCATGGTGGTGCCGGTGAACGGGACGATGCTCCGCGTCGCGCGCTCGATGCGCGGGGTCGGCATCACCCGGCACGGGTCCTATCGGTTCGTGCCCCTGCGGTGACGCGGGCGCGCTCCGCTCCTAGACCCCCCACAGCGCCGCGACGTGACGGGCGTCGGTGCCACAGCAGCCGCCGACGATCTCCAGCTGCGTGAGCCGTTCCTCCACGGCCCGGTGCGCCGGCACCAGGACGTCGAGGTCACCCTCGTCGAGCGTCTCGGCCTCGTCGAGCTCGGCATGGCTCTGTGTCGAGGCGTTGCTGCGCAGACCGCGGACACGCTCCACCCATGGGCCGACGTCCGCAAGAGCGGGAAGGACGTGCTGCGGGTGGGCGCAGTTCAGCATGAAGTACGCCGGAGCCGACCCGGCGTCGACGGTGGCCACCGCCTGCGACAACGACATCCCGTCGGGGAGTCGGCCGTCGGTCTCGACCGTGAACGAGATGACGGCCGGGACCCCGGCGGACTCGGCGGCCCGTGCCACTCCGAGCGCCTCGTGCGTGTCGGTCATGGTGAGTGCAGAGACCTGGTCGGCGCCGGCCGCGGCGAACGCCGCCACCTGCGCCGCGTGGTACTCCGTCGCCTCCTCCGCGCTCGACGCGCTGCCTGCGGCGTACCCGTCACCCCGCGGGCCGACCATCCCGACGACGGTCGTGCCGTCGACCCGGTCACCCCAGTCGTCGGCGAGACCACGCAGGAACTCGATCGCCGCTCGGTTGACGGCCTCCAGCGCCGCCGCGTCGTCGCCGATCACGGCACCCCAGTCCGCGTTGGCCCGCCACGTCGGCGACTCGAGGCGCAGCCCGGCGCCGGCCCGCTCGGCGATGGCGGCGTACCCCTCGTAGTAGCTCCGGAGGAGCGCCCGCCCCTCGTCGGAGCGGAGCAGCGGGTACGCCGCGAACTCCGGGAGGTCCACCCCGTGGTGGAAGATCAGGTCCGTCTCCAGACCCCCGTCGGTCACCCACCGCCAGCCGCGTTCCATGTCGCGCCCCCTCACCCGAGAGCCGAACCTGCGAGCCGTCCTACCAGTCGGCGGCCGG